>VXLT01000341.1 GCA_009841475.1 Gemmatimonadota bacterium | reverse complement strand
GCACGAACTCGACCCTCGGAGGGGTAGGAGTACCCCCGGTTTCGGGCTTCCGGCCGAGGAACTCGACATCCTCGCGGTAGATGATCGAGCCAAGGAAGGGACGGAGGCGTGGTCTCGGCGGATTGAACGGCTGGGGGTGGCCGCGTGGCCCGTGTGTGCGATCCGGCGGGCGTTCCTGCCCCGGCGCTCCGCACCCGTTTCGGGCAGGCGCCGAACCGGGACATTCCGTGCCCATGGACATGGCGCGGGGGTGCCGTCAGGGGTGCGGGGGATACCCCCGGCCAGAGAGTTTTTGTGAAACAAAAACACATCTGGCTCCTCCACCAACCGGCTCCTCCACCAACCGGAGAAACCAACGCCCCCGTGGCGGCTACCCCACAAGCCTGATCCCGCCCAACTCCCCCCGAAGGCCGACCGCGCCGAAGACTAGCGGAAAACCACCGGCCACGCGAGCTTTCGTCCGCGCAGATCGTGCGGTCCATCACCGAGAGGAATCGAATGATGGCACGCACGAAACGAAGTCGGCGCTCGTACGGCGCCGGCGAATGGGGCCGGAACCGGGTCAGGATCTTCCCGGACCCGAAGACCGGCAACTTCCAGATTGAGTGGCGCGAGAACGGGCGCAGGCGGAGCCGGTCGCTGGGGCACCGCGATTGGCCGAGGGCGAAGAGGCAGGCGGACGAATTCGCCGCGGGCTTCGTCGGCCCGGACCTGAACGGCAAGCAGGAAGCCGAGCCCGAGCCGCTCAAGCTGGGCGAGCTTTTTGACATCTACGGCGAGGAGGTGACGCCCACCAAGGGCTGGAAGGCTCGTCGCTACGACCGGACCGCCACGCGCATGTTCCTCCGGTTCTTCGGACGGAACCGCGACCCGGCCACCCTGTCTCAAAGGGACTGGGACCGCTTCATTCGCGAACGGCGGGCGGGCAGGATCGGACCGAGCGGCAAGCCGGTGAGCGACCGGATGGTCGAATACGACCTGAAGTTCCTGATCGCGGTGCTCAATTGGGCCGCCCGGTCGAGGGACGACCGGGGCCGCTTGCTTCTCGACAGGAACCCGCTCAAGGGGCTCAAGAAGCCCACCGAGAAGAATCCGAACCGGGTGGTGCTCACGGAGGAGGAGTACCGGGCGCTGCTCGAAGTCTCCGGGCGGTTGGACTGGCGGTTCCGCGTTGCGCTCGTGCTCGCGCACGAAACCGGCCACCGGATCGGTGCCATCTGCCAACTTCGGTGGTCCGACGTCTCCTTCGAGGGAGGGAACATCCTATGGCGTGCCGAGCACGACAAGTCGGGGCACGAGCACGTCACGCCCGTTACCGGCGAGGCGCTCGAAGTTCTCGAAGAAGCGCGTAGGAGCAATCCCGGACCTTCGGAGGCGCCGGTGCTGCCCGCGCCCAAGAGTCCGTCGAAGTGCATGGGATCCGCGCTGGCGCAGGGGTGGTGGGTCAGGGCCGAGAGGCTGGCCGGGCTGGAGCGCAAGCCGGGAAGGGGCTGGCACTCGCTTCGGCGGAAGTTCGCCAGCGACCTGATGGACCAGCCGCTCAAGGTGCTGTGTGAGCTGGGAGGCTGGAAGACGGCCAAGACGGTGCTTCAGTGTTATCAGAAGGCCGACGAAGGACAGCTTCGGAAGGCGCTGGAAGCCCGCAGACGGTCTCGCGGCTAGATCCGCAACCGGCGGGAGTCAAACGGCTGGAATCCGCCCGTCCAATCTCGTAAGTTCAACATCCATGGGAAGATGCGAATTCACTCCCGTCCGCCGGACGGGCGGCTGGTGGTGCGCAATCCCGGCAACCAGCGCGTCGAGGTCTTCGGTCCGGAGCCTGGCCGGACGGAGCAGTGGCGATACCCCGCGGGGGGCCTGCACACATTTACGGCGCTATACACGGACATGCACGGTCGCACGCTGGTGCCGATCGTCGACCAATCCCGAAGCCTGTCGTCCGGCGGTCTCGTCACGCAGCTGCTCGTGCTGGGCCCGGACGGGGCGCCCGTGGACACACTCGATCGACCGTCGCACCCGTCGCCGACCGAGGTCAGGCCCTTCACCCCCAGGTTCCAGTGGACGTACCACCCCAGCGGACACTTCCTCACCGGGATGCCCTCCGAGTACCGGATCGACCTGGCCCGGGACGACGGTGTGCTCAGAATCGAACGTGCCGTGGATCCGGTCCCCGTCCTCGATGAGGAACGTGCCCACGCTCGCGAACAGATGGTGCGCTCCAGGCGCGAAAGGGATCCGGACTGGAGCTGGAGCGGCCCGCCGGTACCGAGGCACAAGCCGTTCTTCCGCTCACTCCGGACCGGCCGGGACGGACGCGTCTGGGTGCGAGTATCGACCGAAGGATACGCGGTCGAGAACGAGGATCACGACCCGGGGAATCCTTCGTCGATGCCCGTGATCTGGAGGGAACCGGTGCGCTACGACGTCTTCGAGCCCGACGGGACCTATCTGGGGGTCGTGGTGCCGCCGGACGGTACAACGCTCTCGACCGCGGTCTTCGATGGTGACTACGTCTGGGCCGTGACCCAGGATGAGTTGGAGGTGGAGCGGGTGGTGCGGTTTCGGATTGTGGTGGGCGGGGGGTGAGGGAGGCGGGAGCTGGCCGCCGGGGCCCAGCCATTCGCCGGGCCGCTCTTGCGGACTTGGACGATCCTCAAGCTTCGGTTTCCTCTCTCTCGCCGTAGCGTTCGAAGAAGGCGTCCGTCCCCGCGGGCACCAGCAGGTTGTCCGCGATGGCCGCGATGTCTTCCGCTTCCTTCCATGCCTGCTCCAGGATCCAGAGTTCGCCTTCCAGCGCGCGGCGTTCCTGCTCTTCGTGAAGGGCCATTTCGAGGGCGAGTCTGGTCGCTTTCCGGAAGTCCACGATCCGATTGGTGACGGTACCATACCTGCCGGGCTCCGTGTTTCGGGCCACGCGTCTGAGCAACCGGGAGGGGTGACCGTCGGACTCGATCTCGCCGACGGCCTTCCGGACCGTCCGCATGGAGCCACCGTCGCTGTTGAGGAGCGGAACGGTGGCCGCAGCGACCCGCTGCGCCGCGCTGTCGGCGAACCTGGCTTTCTGCCACCCCTTATTGACGACCTCGACCGCAAAGCCAAGCTCTCCCTCGTCGGGAACCAGCCGGATGGACCTGAGCTCCAACCGCCTGAATCCCACGACCTGCGCGGCCTCGAGGCTGTCGCTCACAACATCATCGCTCCCCACACGCACTCTGGCGATGGTTCGCAGCTGCTGCCAGCCAAACCACCCCCACCATCCGACAAGCAGCAGGCCGGAGGAAACCGGCAGTGACACGAGCGCCATTCCCGCGGCGCCGGCAACCACCCCACCAACCGCCGCCAGCCGCAACCGCCGCCTGAACTGATCCCCGTACCGCCACGCAGCAAACTCCGGGCGCAACGGCCTTCCAATCCGCACCAGATCCAGACCCTCGGGGTGGCGCGCAATCCCGATCTGCTCAGTCGAGGTGCGGAGCTTCGTCCCGCGGAACAGCCGTTCGCAGTCCTCCACCGCCTCCCAACGCTCCTCCAGGGGCGTCAGGTTCCACCGCCGGCACTTCAGGCAGACCACCCAGAGCCGTCCCCTGGCGGCGTCGAAAGCGAGCCGCCTCCCCACCGGGAACGTCTCCACCACCTCGTTCGAGCCGAGGGGTCGTTTACAGAACATGCACCTGGTGTACATACGCTAATGATACGGCCCGCCCACCCCGCAGCCAGCCCGGATGCATCGCCTGCCCAACGCGGCGGTGACCCGTTCCGCGGCCTGCTAGAACAGCATGTCCCCCTGCACGTGCACCCTCAGGACCGCGCGGGGCCGTCCGTCCCTCCCCAGCGGCAGTCCCTGGGCCAGGTCCAGCCGGGTGATGCCGTTCATGAAGACGACGCCGACGCCGGCCGCGTACAGGTCGTCGCCCCCGGTTGACGCCCAGTCGGCGAACACCGAAAGGCGCAGGAAGCTCACCGGCCGCTGCAGGTCGATCCGGCCTCGCCACAGCGCCGACGACTTCACGATGCCCGAGTGTCCGCGGAGCCAGATGCCGGTCCCGCCCAGGCTCCAGAGGTCGAGGGGCGCGGGATCGCCCCAGACCCGGGCGCCGCCGGCCTCCAGCGCCACGCTGTAGTCGCCGCCGAGCGGGACCGTCAAAGCTCCGGTCACCCCTGCCCGGAGATGCGGATTGTCGCCCAGCGTGGCCCGGACGTGCGCCCACCCGCCTCCTCCGAGCGATCGCGGAGTCAAGCCGCCCCACCACGGGCGCCATGCGGCTGTGGCACCAAACCGGTTGCGCACCTCCCCGCTGACCGGATCCGCGGCGGCCTCGCCACCGCCCGCGCTTCCTCCGTCGCTTCCCGGCCCCGGCTCATCCCCGCCCACCAGATCCGCGTCGCTCTCCGCGAACAGGCGCAGCGACATCCAGTACCGCTCGCCCCGGGCCGGGAGCACTCTCAGCGATACGCCCCTCGACCAGTAGAAGTCGGTGGAGTCTCCCGAGGTGACAAAGGTGCCGGGAGAGTGCCCAAGCCCTCCGTCTTCGATGCCTCCTCCCCGCAGCGCACGGTAGAAGCTGACTTGAAGCCGGCCGGCAGGGTGATCCCTGAGCAGCGTCAGCTGGACATCCGGCGCCTGGAAACGGCGGGTCGGGATCCGAACCGTCGCCACGGCCCGGCCCCAATCGAAATCGCGTCGCAGGCGGGTGCCTGCCGACACCCATTCCACCGGGTTGTAGCGGAGCAGCCAGAGCGTCTGGCCGGGAGGATGAAAGACCCATGGATTCGCGGCCAGGGCCGGGTCGCCCCCCTCCCCGGTGCCGATCCCGGCCAGGTCGGAGGCGATCTCGGCCACCGCTTCGTCGTCAAGGCCGACCGGGCGCTCCTCCCAGAGGTTCGGTGGCAGCAATTCGCTCAGCGCCAGCGCGGCCCGGTCCTTCGGCGTGATCGTGACGGTCTCGCCGGGGTCGCCCCAGTCCGCGTCTCCGGTGATGCTGTCGTCCGGCTGGCGCCACTGCTCCAGGGCGTCCGCCGCCGACGCGGGCATGCCGGAAGCGGGCTCCGCGCCCCGCTCCAGTATGTCCTCGATCTCGATGTTCCACGCGATGGTGGTCGGGATTGCGGGCGGGGGCTCGCCGCTCGGGCCGGGTTGCTCATCGACAGCCATGTGGCCTTGCCAGAGTACCTGCCGCGGCAGCCAGTGCCGGAAGTCCCAGAGTGTGTAGTCGGCCACGACGGTCGTGATGTCGAGCTCGAATGGTGGAATCAGGTTGTCGATAACGCCGTTGAGGAATCGGTCGAAGAGGGTGTTCCGGCGGGGTGTGGCGTCGGTACGGGAGGAGTCGGAGGTCTGCGCCGGATCGGAGCCTTGCGCCAGGTCCGCGGCCTGCGCCGAGTCGGGAGGCTCCGCGGCACCCGGGGCCCGGGCCGTATCCGCAGCGCCCCGGACGGCGGCATCCGGCAGTCCCGCATCCACGGTGATGCCTCCTCTCCACCGCCCACCCTGCCTCAATCGCAGTGAAATCTCCTGGTTCACCGGCTTGGCAAGCCGGTAGGCGACGCGAACCAGGGCCATCTCCTCGTGCTCGATCCACATCATCGCCGAGAGAAGCCGGATGCTGCGAACGCGCGGGATCACCGTGACGGCGACCGCGCTGATCGTGCGGCCATCGGCCAGCTCCACCGAGGTCGTGTCGCCCGAGCGGAACTGGTAGTGGCGTTCCGAGTCCGGGGCCAGGGGACTCAGGATCATCCTGGAGACGTCATCCTGGCTCGCTCCCAGCGCACCGAGAGCGAAGAGGAAGGGGTCGGCCCGGGGGTCGGTGGCGAAGCGCTCGGACCGCAGCCCGGCGAAGTACCCATAGGGATCGTTGGTGCCCTGGCCGGGATCGCGGAAGCGGCTCCCCAGGACGCGCGCGACATCGAATTCCTCGCGCGACCAGCGGACCCGGGTGACCCGCTCGCCGTTCACATACGCCTGGTCGCGCCGGGACGTGGGTGCGTCCACCGCCATCCGTTCGCGGATCAGGGCCGTATACGCGTCGATTCCCAGCCGGGCGGTGTCGCGGGCCGCCTTCACCCCGCGCACGAGATGGCGGGCGGTCTCGTCGAGATACGCGTCCTGCGCAGCGGCGGTGGCGAGGGTGTCGCCGGGAGAGGTGCCAGGGATCTGCGCCGTGAGCGTGCCGGGTGCCGAGGCCGTGCCGGGTGGGGTGGGGAGGAGGAGGGTGGCGGCGGCCAGGGCGAGCGGGAAGGGGCAAGACCGTGCGCCGAAGACCGGGTCGGACCTCACTCGCCGCCGACGTGCCGGCCGAAGAGTGCTTCCGTACCCGCGGGGAGCTGGAGATTGCATTTCGAGGGCGAGCCGGGTCGGGTGGGGCATGCTGTCGACATATCTCCTACCACCCGTCGAGCGCTAATGTTTCACGTTCGGCCGCTACGAAAGACGGCCCCCCGAGCCCGGAGCCCGGGGGGCCGACTTTCGCGGACTGCGCTCAGGGGTTTCGGGCCCAGCCGTTTACGACCTCGTCCGGCGGCGATTCGCCGGGGGTCGCCCTCATCGGTTGCGCTCGACGAACTCGGTCGTGTTGACCTCCAGATCCGGCCCTGGCCGGACGATCTCGTGAGTGCTCTCTTCGAACAGGTACCACTTCTCGCCCGCCGGCATCCGCAGGCTGACCTGCGCGGCCAGGGCGTATACGCACTCGGCGCTCTTCCGATCGTCCTTCGCCGCGTCCTCGAGGGGCTGGTCCCTCCAGACCGTGCCCGTCTCGCCGTACACGGAGGTGTGGAGCTTCGCGCGGTGGGTCGCCACCGTGATCGCGGTCACCTGGACATGGGCCATGTTCTCGCTGGCCTCGAAGACCACCCAGACGCCGTCGTTGCCGTAGGCGAAGTTGGCCGCCGCATCGCACGACGCGGATCCCGCGGGCGGGCCCGCCCTGTCCAGGTAATCGAGCGTCAACAGCACGGCGTCGAGGCGCTCGCCATCCGTCACGTTGCTCGCCTGGGCGTTCAGGGTAAGCATCGCCGGGTCCGACAGCTCGCGCTTGAGCAGGTCGATGAACCGCGAGACGGCATCTTCGTCGGCCAGCATGACCTGCGGTGCGGGGATCTCGGGTGGCGGCGTGTCGCCCGGTTCGACCGGCGTGTCGGTACAGGCGGCGGCGACGGCCAGGAGCAGAATGGTTGCAAGTGTGACTCTCATCGGTCAGGTCTCCTTGACTTGAGCTTGGGTAGGGTTCTGCACGGTCACAAAACACTACGCAGGCAGCCTACCGCCCGGTCAGAGGGAAACGACTGGAATTTTGACCGGAATTGCCCGCAACCGGATTGACGGGATTTTCCCGTCCACGGACCGAATCAGTCTTGCGGCCGGGATGTGCTCGCCAGCAGCTCCGCACGATGGGACGTTGCAGCAAGACGATGCGTTCGGCGATGGCGCAGCCCCCATAAGGTGGTAAGGACCAACCCCAGGCCAAGCCCGAGCACGACCGTTCCGATCCCTGCGCGCCCACCTGTGTCCTGTTTCCGTTCATCCATCCTGTGCCGTCCTTCGCCACCCGTTCTGGTGGCCGCCGCGCCAGGCCGTCCCTACAAGGCGGCCTCGCGTACAATTCTTCGCTTGTCGAACGAGAGCGCGTCCGGGCTCATGCTCAAGGTCGCAAGCACCCTGCCGGAAGGTGTCCACGCTGTCGCCCGGTGGGGTTCGTGGCGGCCCTTCGTGTAGTGCCGCGCCGTGGCGGCAAGTTCCGCGAAGACCTCGCTGATGGTCGCCACTTCGACGACGCGCACCGATTCGTACACGCCGTCCGATGGCGACCGCCGGACTCGGATTGCTACGATCATGCCAGCCTCCTTCCACTTGGCCGGACCGGCGCGTTCCGGACCGGCGAGTTCAATATCGGTAACGCAAGTCAGCCTTCAGTAGAGGGAAAGCCCCGCAATCCGGGGGGGAAGATCACGCCGTGCAAAGGGGGGAGAATCCCCTCAATCTCGCGAGGCGGCACGCCCGGCAGGGAGCGCGGCTCTCATGGCCGGCACCCCCGGTTGGAAACCCGGAGCGATCCCACCGCGTAGTAGCCGCTCGTTCTTTCAACCGACACAAGAGGAGCGGAGATAATGAGTGCAAGCAAGACAGTTTGGGTCGCGCCGATGCTGGTTCTGGCGGGCCTCGGAATGGAGATTCAGGCGCAGGAACGGGAGTCCGGGGCATCGGCGAGCGGCGCCCCGGTGGTGCCCGGATGTTGCACTGCCGGCGCAGCGCCGGTTCTTACGGCGATGCGCGTCAACGACGCGGACATTTCGGTCGATGGCGTAATGGACGAGGCCGCCTGGCAAACCGCCTCCGTTGCCACCGGATTCACTCAGTTCGAGCCGGACGAGGGGCTACCCGCCACCCAGAGCACCGAGGCGCGCGTCCTCTACGGCGCCAGCGCCCTGTTCGTGTTCATGCGGGCGAACGACACCAATGCGGACGAGATCGCAAGCCAGGTGACGCGGCGCGACCAGCAGTCGTATTCGGACGTGCTGGCCGTGGTGATCGACTCCTACTTCGACCGGCGCACGGCCTTCCAGTTCGTGGTCAATCCCGTCGGCGTGAAGCAGGACGTCTACCGGTTCGACGATACCAACGAGGACGCGGGATGGGACGCGGTCTGGGATGTGGCGACCGCCCGCGACGACGGCGGGTGGAGCGCCGAATTCCGCATCCCGTACTCCCAGCTGCGCTTCCGGGACCGGGAGGAACAGACCTGGGGCATCAACTTCCTGAGACATCTCGCTCGCCGCGCCGAGCTCTCGGTGTGGGCGCCCACAACCCGCGCCGACGGCGGCATCGTGTCGCAGTTCGGGGAGCTGCGCGGGCTGCGCAACCTCGATCCGCCCCGGCGGCTGGAGGTCCTTCCCTACTCGCTGGCCAGCCTGCGGCGCGCGCCCGGCGACGAGGACAACCCCTTCTACCGCCGCAACGACGTGGCGGCATCGGTGGGCGCCGACGTCAAGTACGGTTTGACTTCCGACATCACCATCGACATGACCATCAACCCGGACTTCGGGCAGGTCGAGGCGGACCCGGCGCAGGTGAACCTCACCGCGTTCGAGACGTTCTTCCCGGAGCGCCGCCCGTTCTTCCTGGAGGGCGCGGGCATCTTCAATTTCGGCATCGCACTGGGGGATGGAGACGATGCCAATGAATCGCTGTTCTATTCGCGCAGGGTCGGGCGTGCTCCTCAAGGCTGGGCGGATCCGCGGGGCGGTTATGCGGATGCCGACGATCAGACCACCATCCTGGGTGCGTGGAAACTCTCCGGAAAGACGGCCGGAGGGTGGTCGATCGGGGCGCTGCACGCGCTCACTTCCGAGGAGCGCGCCGATGTCGCGCCGGCCGTGGGCGACCGGTTCCGGCAACCCGTCGAGCCGCTCTCCAACCATGGGGTCCTGAGGCTGCAGAAGGACTTCTCGGAAGGCCGCTCGGCAGTGGGCTTCATCGGCACCTCGGTGAACCGCGACGCCGGCGTGGCCGGGGAACTGGGGCTGAGGTCGGCGGCCTACACCGGCGGCGTCGACTTCAGGCGCCGTTTCGGGGGCGACGCGTGGCAGCTCGAGGGGTACGTCCTCGGCTCGTACGTGCAGGGCTCGGCCGGCGCCATCGCCCGCACGCAGCGCTCGCCCGCACGCTACTACCAGCGCCCGGACGCCGAGCATGTGCGCTACGATGGCGAGCGCACCAGCCTGGCGGGAGGCGCGGCCAACTTCGGCATCATGAAGTTCGCGGGCAGCCCCTGGCGCGTCGGCACCGGATTCCAGACGCGTACGCCGGGCTTCGAGGTGAACGACCTGGGCTATCAGCGCGACGCCGACTACCTCGTGCACTGGATCTGGGGCGGATACCACAATTCCACGCCCCAGGGCCCCTTCCGCAACTGGTTCGTCAACCTCAACGCCTGGAACGTCTGGAACTACGACCGGGACCGCACCGGGACCGGTGGCAACCTCAACGTCAATTTCCAGCTGCAGAACTTCTGGAACGGTTACGGGGGCGTGAACCAGGAGATGGGTGCCTGGTCGGACGGCCTGCTTCGGGGTGGGCCGCTCTTCCGGACCGAGGCCCAGACCAACTTCTGGGCGGGAATGGGCAGCGACGCCCGCAAACCGGTCAGGATCAACGTCAACTCCTGGGGCAACGTGCGTCCCGAGAGCGATTCCTGGTCCGCCGGCGTTGCGCCGACGCTCAGCGTGCGGCCGTCGGGCCGAGCCACGATCAGCCTGGGAACCAGGATCAGCCGCAACCTGAACGACCGCCAATGGGTCCGGCGCATCGACACCGATGCCCCGAACTACCTGTTCGCTCGCATCGAACAGACCACCGTCGGACTGACCGCCCGCATGGACTACGCCTTCTCGCCCAATCTCTCGCTGCAGGTGTACGCCCAGCCCTTCCTGGGATCCGGCAGCTACCGCGACTTCAAGCGGGTGGCCGACCCGCGCGCGGATCGATACGCCGACCGCTTCGAGTCCCTGGAGGTGCGCGCCGAGGGCGACCGCTACCGGACCGAGCTTGACGGGAGCACGGTGTCCTTCGGGAAGCCGGACTTCAGCTTCAAGCAGTTCCGGTCCAACACGGTCCTCAGGTGGGAGTACTCGCCGGGGTCCGCGCTCTACCTCGTCTGGTCGCAGGGGCGCAACCACAGCAGCCGCACCGGCCAATTCGACTTCGAGTCGGACCTCGGAGATCTCTTCGGCGCCATGCCGGACAACGTCTTCATGCTCAAGTTCAACTATTGGCTGTCGCGGTAGAGGGGCCGGTGGCCAGGGAACCCCGGAACCCGGCACCGGAACGCCTCGAACCGGTTGGCGGCGGGAAGGAGCGAGCGCGGGCGCTCATCGCGAAGGCGTGGCAAGCCCGTTACGAGGCGCTCCAATCGCCGCCAACCGGCGAGGCGGCCTTCCGGGCCGTCATGGCACGGGTCGAAGCCGACCTTGTCCGTGCCTGCGAGATGTGCAAACAGGCGGGTGCGAAGCAGGAGCTTTCCGTGGCATTGGGGAAGCTCGGTCACGTCGCGTCGGACCTGGACCGCCCGGACAAGGCCCGCACTCTGTTCGAGGAGTCGGTCGCGGTCGCCCGGGAGGCCGGCGACCCGCTGCGGCTGGCCCACGCCGTCCGGCACCTCGGCCAGGTGAACCATCGCCTGGGCCGGCTCGAATCAGCGGGACGGTGTCTCGCGCAGGCGATCGATCTGTACGATCAGGCCGGGACGGCGCATCCCCTGGACCATGCCAACGCCCTTCGGCCCATGGCCGTGCTGCGGGAGGAAACCGGCGACGTCGAGGGGGCGCGGCTCATGTGGCGCCGGGCGGCGCAGCTGTACCGGTCCGCCGGAGTCGACGAGGGCGTGCGCGAGTGCGAGGCGCACCTGTCGGACCTTGACGGCGGTTAGCGGCTAGTGTCCATCTCCCGCCTTGCGGAACTTTTGCGGCCCGTTTAGACTATCATAGTAGTCAACTACTGTGATAGTCGCCTCTCGGACGCGAGTGACGCCGGAGGCCCTGCCAACTCCACGAGGAGACCAACAATGAAGATCGCGAAGATATCCCTGATGGTGCTCGGGGCCGCCGGGGCCACCGTTCCCGTTTGCCAGGACGGCGAACCGGCTCTCGCGGCCGGCGTGCAGGAGCAACAGTCGGCACAGGAGAGCGCGGACGCGGACAAGCTCTACGATCTGGTGAAGCAGGCCCGTGCCGACCTGCGCCAGATGCGCGTCGCGGCGGGACTCGGGAGCGGCGCAGCCGCGCCGGAAGCGGACCCGGGCGAGAGCCACGAGCGGGGCGAAGGCGCTGGAGAGCATGGCGGCCGGGAAGGCCGCGCCGAGGGCGACGAACGCGGTGGCGGTGAGCACGGCCAGAGCGGGGAGGGAGGCGGGGAGGACGAGGGCGCCTACGTGCCGAAGATGACGAAGCAGAACGAGCTGTTCGCGAACGGAGCCCGCCTCGTCCTCGCGTTCGACCCCAAGACGCAGGTCTTCGCCGGTTCGGTGACCAACACCACCGCCCGGACCCTCCCGCAGGTGCGCGTCGAGGTCCATCTGGACAACGGCACCGAGCTCGGTCCGACGAAGCGCATCGATGTCGCTCCCGGCCAGACCGTGCCGGTGGAACTGGGCGCTTTCGGCAACGAATTCAACGCCTGGGTCAGTCACCCGGAAGCCGGCGTCGCGGAGGGCCACGGCGGCGGTGGGGAGGAAGGCGCCGAAGAGGGTCGCGAAGAGGGTGCCGAAGGCGCTGGCGAGCACGGGGGCGGCGAGGGACGCGGCGAGGAGGCCGGCGAGCACGGGGGCGGCGAGGGCACCCGCCCACGCGGGGCTGCCTACCGGCCGGTGTACAACCAGCTCCAGATCCTGCGTGGCGAGATGCATGCGTTCGCGATCGACCTGGCGGCGAGGTCGAGCCGGGACGAGCGCTAGAGCAGCCCGCGCACCGCTGAGGGAACTTTCGGGTGACTACCTGAGTAGTAACTACCCGAGTAATCGAAGCGAACCCCATCCACGGAGAGCCGTGATGAAGCGGAAACGTCAACTCGGAGACCTGCAGCTCGCGATCATGCGTGTGCTTTGGGAGCGCGGCGAGGCCCCGGCGATCGAGGTGCACCGGGCGCTGTTCGAAGAGCGCGGACTCGCGGTCACGACGATCAAGACGATGCTGCGCAAGCTCGAGGAGTACGGCTGCGTGGAGCACCGGACGAACGGACGGCAGTTCATCTACCGGCCCGCGATCAAGGAGGCGGATGTCCGCACGGGGATGGTGGGCGCGCTCGTGCAGCGCCTGTTCGCCGGTGACAGCGCGGCCCTGGTCAACCATCTGGTCCAGTCCGGGGAGATCGGCCCGGACGACCTCGAGGGCCTGGAGGAGATTCTGTCGACGAAGCGGAAGGAGACCGGCAAATGACAGCGTGGCTCTTTACGTTCCTCGTCCACAGCACCCTGTGGTGCGGGGTCGCATGGCTCGGCCTGCGACTCTTTCCCAACACCCACGCGCGTCTCAGGGAGACGATCTGGTACACGGCGCTCGCCGCCAGCCTGATCACGCCGACGGTCCACTCCCTGACCCCGCCGGACTCGGCGGTGTGGCGCCTTCCGGTGCCCGCGTTCGTCGCCGGCGGGGAGCACGGTTCCGGCGGGGAGCCGGGCCACGGAGAAGGGGCGGCCCACGCCTCGACGCCCGGAGGCGATGAAGCCCACGGCGGGGAGGCCGCGTCCGCTCCGGGCCGGTTGGCCTCCGCCGGTACCGTGTGGGTCGTGTTCGCCATCGGATTGCTCGCCCTCTACATCCTCCGGCTGGAGCGGCTGCGGCGCCGCCTCGGCGACCGCGAGCCGGTCACGGATCCGCGGGCTTCGCGCGCGCTGGCGACACTCGGCACCAAAGCAGCCCTGAACCCGCCGCCGCGGCTGACGGAGAGCCACAACCTGGGCTCGCCGGTCGCGCTGGGCATCGGGACCCGCCGTGAGATCTGTGTGCCGGTGCGCGCACTTCACGAACTGAACGATGGAGAACTCCGCGCGCTCCTCGGTCACGAACTCGCACACCACCTCCGCCGTGACACCATCCGGTTGGCCATCCTGAATGTCTTGCAGGCGGTCTTCTTCTTCCAGCCGCTCTTCCGGCTGGCCGCGCGCGAAGTTCGGTCGGCGGCCGAGGAGCTCTGCGACGACTGGGCGGCCAGTCAGTTCGAAGACCGTTTCGCCATGGCAAGCTGCCTGGCGGAGGTGGCGCGATGGGTCGTGCGGAGCGACCGCCACAGCCCCGTTCCGTGCATCGGCAGGCGCCGCTCACAGCTGGAACTCCGTGTTCGCCGTCTGATGAACGAGCATCGTTCGCCCCGGGGTCCATCGCGCCCCTGGCGGCACGCCGGAGCGGTGGGCCTTCTGATCCTAGCCCCCCTGTTCGCTCCGGCGGTGGCTCCCGGCGCGGACCGGTCGCACGAGGACCGGCGCACGCCCGAACACGCGCGGCAGCCCGAACACGGTCAGCCGCAAGAGCATGAAATCCGCGAGCGACGGGAGCGGGGCGCAGCGGTCCCGGCCCAACGCTCGGCATCCCCAACCTTCATAACACAAAGGAAAGACCCATGACAATACATAACCTTGCCACCCGCGCGCCGATCCTGGCTCTGGCGATCGTCCTCGCCGCCTGCACCGACAACGGCCTCACCGAACCGGGGGAGTCGGGCACGCGCTGGAATCCCGGCGAGACCGCCACCGACAGCCGCAGGGGCGTCGACCTGACGATCTCGTACAACTCCACAACCCGGCGGTTCGACGGATCCGT
This sequence comes from Gemmatimonadota bacterium, assembly GCA_009841475.1. Classification (GTDB taxonomy): domain Bacteria; phylum Gemmatimonadota; class Gemmatimonadetes; order Longimicrobiales; family Gaopeijiaceae; genus Bin94. Next base: position 2,967 of record VXLT01000341.1, on the reverse strand, counting down.
GACCAACACGAACGCATCTGCGGTCGCGGAGGTGCGAGTGGAGATCCACCTGTCCAACGGGACGGAACTTGGCCCGACGCCCCGCGTCAACCTCGAAGCGAACGAGACGAAATCGGTAACGCTCGACGCATCCGGCCAGAACTTCAGCTGGTACAGCGTCCACGTCGAACTGGGTTCATCGTCGAGCTAAGCCAGGCTAAGCCGGGCTCAGGGGCGGCGGCTCCGTCGGCCGCCGCCCCTACCCACCGAGCGGCACCGAGACGACGACGCGGCCGCGCAGCGACTGGTGCTTCGCATCGCCGCCGGTGCCCTCGCCCGACACGTTCGCCAAACCGGCCGAGTAGATCCCCTCGACGCCGAGTCTCAGGCCCGCGAACAGCCGCATCCTCGCCCCCAGCCCTCCGGCGACGCCGAAGTCCGTGTCCTTGATGTCGATCGAGTCCTTGCCGCACTCCTGCTCAATCGAAATGCCGGCGGCCGCGATGCTGATGTCGCAGCTTGTCTTGAACGCGAACCACGGTCCGCCGATCGCATACACCTGCTCATTGCCGACCGTGATGAACGGGGCGAGTTCGAAGTAGGCCAGGTCGACGTTCGCCTCGATCGTCACGCCCGGCTCGCTCGCGTCGAGCGCGGCGCCCTTCTGCACGTACAGGGCATCGAAGCGCAGTCCGATACCGGCGACCACCGGCACCGACAGACCGGCGCCGGCGTGGTAGCCGAACTTGCGGTCTGTATCGCCGCCGTCCTCGTCGTCGAGCAGCACGGTGGAGCTGCCGACTCCGCCAATCAGGTGGAGGCCAAGCTGTGCGTGCGCGGGCACGGCCAGCGTGAACGTGAGCAGTGTGGCGAGTGCAAAGCGCATGGGTGGGTTCCTTTTCGGAGGGGGTGAAGGGGTTCGCCGCGGCCGACGCCTGATCGTCGCGCATGCCCGCCGCTTCAGTGGATCTTCGAGTCAATATACGTCACGAGACCGCCGAGGGTGCGGACCAGGAGACAGTCCTCCGGCGGGATCCGGATGCAGAATTCGCGCTCAACGATCCGGATGAACGCGACGGCGTTCACCGACGAGATCCCGGAGTCGGCGAAGGTGCGGTCGAAGTTCGGCTCGCGGCCGGGGACCAGGTGCTCGTCGACGAGTTCTCTGATGCGGGCTTCGGCTCCGGTCATCGAGCTGCTCCCGGGTTGAGGCGTGCCAACTCGACTCTCTGCATAGTCGCGCGCGGATCGAGCGTCAAGAGACGCCGGCGACGGTCCGTACCCTGCCCGCCGGCATGGATCACGGGATGGACTAGTCGCCGAGGTACGCGGGTCGCTGTTCCGCATCCAGCGCAGCCAGTATCGCCGCCTCAGGGTCGCGGTCGGGGTCGGCCAGCAGCTCGAACCCGTCGAGCATGCCGAGCTCGTGGAGCGCACAGGCGTACGTCGCGATCGCCGAGCCCAGTTTGCCCTGCTCCACCTGCACCACCGTCGTACGGCTCACGCCCATGCGGTCGGCGAACGCCTGCTGCGTCCACCCGCGGTCCTCGCGGGCGGAGCGGATCCTTCGGCTCAGCCGGTACACCGCGTCCGCCACCTCGGGTGGCGCGTCGTGTGCGACGGAGCGCCGGCTCACGGGCTCCCCCCACAGCCACCGCTCCAGAGCGTTCTACATGGTTTGATCGCGATCAGCACGTCGCGTATTCTTCCGATATGAGACTGGCACGCAATTTTCATCCGGTTATTCATACTATGTACGTGACTTCAGGAGTGTCAAGACGAGGGTCCGGACCCTCGCCGGTTCCCCCCCGGAAACCACCGGAATCGCGGCTTTTTGGCAGCCTCGCCACCGCGGACCTATCTTTCGGACGGTGGGCAAAGGCGGGCATGCGCGTCGCCGGAGCACGAGCCCGGCCTTGGTTGAGCGATGCTAGCTGCCAGGGGCAGATTCGTCTTGCCTTGCACCACCCTGTCGCCGGGACCTCCGGTCCCGGCCTTCTTTCGTCCGGGACCCGCTTCCGCGGGTCGTCCGCGTTCCGCAGTCAGGTTTTCTGCCCTTTTGACGAACGATTGAATCTAAACCGTTGTCACACATTGACATCGCAGACTGATGAATAGTTCGTTATCACTTAGATTACCATACTGTGTTTTCGACGAGAGTGAGTCCGCTCGCTTGGCGGCCCAGCCGCTGGCCCCTGCCCTCGGTCGGTCGCAACATGACGGAGGAGCGGAGCGAGGGTTCGGTGCATGTGCCATTCCTACGTAGGTAAGCGAGCGTGCAGGAGGAAGATGTGGGCGCGGACCCGGCCTGCGAGGCGGTGGTGGTCGGGGCGCACCTTGCACCTGCCGTGTCGCCGCGACCTCGGGTCCGGACCTCTGTTCTTCCTAACATCTTCTTCGGCGGCGGCAGTGTTCGGATTCTCCCGCCCGGAGCTTGACTCTCGTCCACGAAGCCAGGACCCCACCGGCGGGTGACGCCCATTCTCAGAGTGTCATCTGCGGTCCTAGAGACAGGTTTTCTGCCGCCATTCGAAAACCTGTCCTTTGGCTACATGCTCGTTCCAAGGGGTCCGGGGATTTTTTTCCGCCGCGGCCCGGGCGTGGCCTGTGAATTGCCCCTGTAAGGGGCGCTCAGAAAAACGTCCGGCGAGAGAGACTCCCGGAAGACAACCAGTTCCACCGTTCCCAAAAGGAGAAACGGAATGAGCAGACTCAAGCTTCTAGTGGCGGCTGCGCTGCTTGGCTTGCCCCTGGCTGCCTGCGACTCGGAGACCGCTCCGCCGCCGGTAGGCCAGATCGACGGCCAGGTGGTCGTCGAGGGTGAGGGGATCGACGGGGTATCCGTCTCCCTGAGCAGCGGCGCCGCAACCACCACGAGCGGCGGAGGCCACTACAGCTTCGCCGACGTGGAGGGCGGCACGTACACCATCACGATCAGCGGCTATCCGGGCGATGCCAGCTTCGACCAGACCACGGCCGAAGTGACCA
>VXLT01000125.1 GCA_009841475.1 Gemmatimonadota bacterium | reverse complement strand
CAGCCCTTCCAGGATCAGCTCGCACGCCGCCGCCCTGAGTCCATCGGACGCTCCCCCACCGTCCCCGCCATCCGCGCGCGGCACCACCCGGCGACCGGGCACTCCGCACAGCGCGGCGACCGGGGCGCGCACACCATCGCCCCCAGCTCCATCATCGCCTCGTTGAAGTCGCCGGGCCGGTTCGGGTCGACCAGTCGCGCGGCCTCGCGGCGCAGCCTCCCCGCCGCGGGCCGTTCCAGATCCAGCAGCCGCGCCAGCACGCGCTTCACGTTCCCGTCCACCGCCGGTACCGCACGGCCGAATGCGATGCTGGCCACCGCGCCGGCCGTGTATTCGCCAACCCCCGGCAGCGTCCTCAACTCTTCGGGATCCGCCGGCAGGCGTCCCCCATAACGCTCGCGCACCGCCAGCGCGGTGCGGTGCAGGTTCCGGGCGCGCGCATAGTACCCCAGCCCCTTCCACTCCAGGATCACGTCATCCGGCTCGGCGCCAGCCAGCGCATCCCAGTCGGGGAACCTGCGCATCCAACGCTCGTAGTAGGGAACCACCGTCTCCACCCGCGTCTGCTGCAGCATGAACTCCGACACCATCACCCGATACGGCGTCCGCCCAACCCGCCATGGCAGCGCCCGGCGGTTCCGGTCGAAGTGCGCCAGCAGGGCGCCGCGGAAGGCCGCCACACCCTCCGGGCCACGCGCCGGGCCCTTCATGGCGTCCCGCTCGCGCCGCGGATAGTCTTCATCATGCGCTTCACCACCTACACCAAGTACCGGAAGGGCTGGTTCGACCTCTTCAATCTGGCGGATCTGGTCGAGAACCTCTCCGACTTCCTCATGGACGGAGGGTTCGCCGGAGGGCCGCACTTTCACCCCTACTGGGGATGGTCCGGGCTTCAGGATACGTCGTCGATCGACGAGTTGAAACACGAGATGCTCAGCGCCCTGCTCGAGAGCGGCCAGCTGACGCCCGAGATGGTGGAGGAGCTGCGGGGCGAAGGTCCCGGCAACCCGGAGGTCCAGCAGGAAATCGCCGAGCTGCTCGACGAGATCGTCCGCAAGATGGTCGAGGAAGGCTACATCAGCCTGGAGGGGGAGGCGCCGGAGGCCGGAGGGGGTGCCGTGGGCGAGGTCACCGAGGGGGGGCATGTCGACGACGCGCGCCACGCCGCCGGACAGGTCCACTTCGATCTCACTCGCCAGGGCCTCGACTTCCTGGGCTACCGGGCGCTCCGGAACCTGCTCGGTTCGCTCGGCCGGTCCAGCATCGGCTCCCATGAGACCCGCGAGCAGGCCACCGGGGTCGAGGCGGATGCCGGCAGCAAGGCCTACGAATTCGGCGACACCCTGAACCTCGACATCCCCGAGACGCTGAAGAACGCGATCGCCCGCGACGGGCTCCGGGTCCCCATCAACCTCGACTATCGGGATCTGATGGTGCACCAGACCGACTACCGCTCGTCGTGCGCCACGGTGCTCATGCTCGACATCTCCCACTCGATGGTCCTCTACGGGGAGGACCGATTCTCGCCGGCGAAGAAGGTCGCGCTGGCGCTCTCGCACCTGATCCGCACCGAGTTCCCCGGCGATTCGCTGCGCGTCGTGACCTTCGGGGACCGCGCCGAGGAGATCCCGCTGGCCCGCCTGGCGAGGGCGCAGGTCGGCCCCTTCCACACGAACACCGCGGAGGGGCTGGAGGTCGCGCGGCGGCTGCTGAAGTCGCAGAAGAAGGACATGCGCCAGATCATCATGATCACCGACGGAAAGCCGAGCGCGATCACGCTGCCCAATGGCCGGATCTACAAGAACTCGGGCGGGCTGGACCGCAGGATCCTGCGCGCGACGTACCGGGAAGCTTCGGCGTGCCGCCGCGCGGGCATTCCGATCAACACCTTCATGCTGGCGAACGACGCGTACCTGGTCCGCTTCGTGAAGCAGATCACGAAAATCGCCCGCGGCAAGGCCTACTTCACGTCGACGATGACGCTGGGGCAATTCATCATGCTGGACTTCCTGCAGCGGAAGCGGCGCGCGGCCTGAGGGCGGCCGCCAACCTCTTTTCCCGCCGCGCCGAGCACACCTCGCCGGCGCCAGCGCCGCCCCTTTCTACGCCACCCCCTCAAACGCCTCCGGATTGACCGCCGCGGCCCGCTCAGCCCGCAGTTCCGGCATCACGGCACGCTGTGCGCGCTGGACCAGGAACAGTCCCTCGATCGTCAGCCCGAAAACGGCGAGCCCCACGCCCAGCACCGCGCCTCCGACCGCCGCCCCCTGCACGAAGAGGGCCGCGGCCACGATGCTCACGACGCGCAACAGCGCCCCCACCCCCACCACCATCGGCCGGCCCGAGCGGACGAAGAGACCCTGGTAATACTGCCGGATGCCGTAGAGCAGCGGGTACGCGGCCGCGATCGGCAGCGCGGGCCCGGCGATTCCGAGCAGCCCCGCCTCGAGGGCGAAGAGGAAGCGCAGGATGGGTTCGCGGAGCGCGGGGATCGACAGGAGCAGGAGCAGCCCCATCATCGCGAAGGCGACGAGGGCGCCCCACCCCTTCACCCGGCGGTGCGTCTCCGAGCACTTCACCAGTGCGATGCTGGCGTGCTGCATCTGCCCGACCGGCGCGGCGATGAACCAGGCCACGGCCTCGACGATAGCGAAGGCGGCGATCGCGCGGTCCGGGTCCGCCGTGCGCGCGAGCACCGCGGTGATGATCAGCGGCGTCGCCCACCACAACAGCACGTTGAGCATGAGCGGCGCCGAGAAGCGCGCCACGTTCTCGCTGTCGAGCTCGCAGTCCTCCTGCTCGAGCTGCAGGTCGGGTGTGCGCGCCCACATCACGACCGCCATTTCGACGACCATCCCCACCGTGAAGGCCGCGGCACCGAGCCACGCGCCTCCACCGGTCGCCAGCAGGCTGAAGGCGACCACGGCCAGGATCGCGGTCCTGCCACCGGTGGCCCCCGCGATCGGGACGGTACGGTGCCCTGCCACGAGCCGGCCCTGGTGGGCCGCGCGCACCGCGGTCAGGAAGGGGACCGGCCAGAGCCACTGCATCGCCTGCACGGATTCGCTCAGGACCTCGGTGCTGACGCCGATGAGGCGCGCGAAGACGAGGTCGCCGGCCGACGTGTAGGCGATCAGCGCGCCTGTCAGCGAGAGGAGGGCGCCGGTCAGGTAGGCGAAGCGCGTGACGGGCGAGAACGAACCGGCGGCGAGGAGGCGGGCGGCGGCCACCTGCTGCACGACGAGCAGCGGAGCGTAGAGGACGCCGCAGACTGCGAAGGCGGCCTGGTAGCCGGCGAGCGCCGTTACCGGATCGACGGAGCGCGCCAGCGCAGCCGCCAGGATCGGATTGGTGGCGGTGAGAAGGAGGCTGGTTGCCGCGAGCGGCGTGTAGAAGCGGGCAAAACCGCCCGCAGTGACGAGGGACTCGCCGTCGTTCACCGGCTACAGGCCCGGGCCGGTTGTCCGGCGGCGCCACGGGCCGCGGGCCACCCGCCGCCGTGCCCCTGAGGCCAGGCAACCTGGAATGTCGAGTTTACCATATGTCAACCCGGCTTTACATTGCTGGTTCGCCAACTCTCCCATGACCCGAAAACAAAAGACCGGTCAAGGAATTCCATACTACACCGTAGACGCCTTCACCGATACCCCGTTCCCCGGCAATCCCGCGGCTGTGGGCGAGGGGCGGATCAGAACCCCGTAACGTCGATCGACTCGTCGATCAGCATGATCGGGATGCCCTCCCGAATCGGGTACAGGATGCGACCGTCGGCACGCAGCAGCCCTTCGGTGACGGGGTCGGCAACGGTCCCTCCCCCCAGCGTGACGGCGCTGCCCGCCGCGACTGCCGCATTGACGCTTTCCAGCACCTCGGCGCCCGCCAGCGCCACGGGCTGTTTGCTTTCAGGGCAAACCAGGATCTCGATGAGTTGGGGATCGATGGTCAAGGATGGTCCTCCTGGCTGGGAGCGGGCCACATCGCACGGTAACGCACCGCAGCGTAAACTTACTTGCGCGACCGAGCGCACAGGAAGCGGGCGCACAGCAAGCGAGCGCACAAGAAGAACGAGGTGAGCGAGACGATGAACTACAGTCACAGCCTGAAAGCATGGCGCGGGCGCGCGGGCGGCCGGCGATCACCCGAGCGCGGCCAGCGTTACGCCGCAAGCCGTACCCTGGCGGCCTGCCTGGCGGTGTGTTGCGCCACCGCGTGCGGGTCGGGGAACGGCGGCCAGGTTCGCGGGGACGCGTCCAGCGGGCAGGGAACGGCCGACGAGGGGGCCGCGCCGGCGGGCCAGGCCCCGGCACTCCCGCCCCCCGGGATGGCCTGGGTGATCTTCGGGACCGACACGGTGCGCGCGGAGGTCGCCAGCACGCCCGACGCCCGCGAGAAGGGGCTGATGGACCGCAGCTCGGTGCCGGACCGCACGGGCATGCTCTTCGTTTTCCCCCGGGTCGAGGAGCGGTCGTTCTGGATGAAGGACACGCACGTGGCCCTCGACATCGCCTTCTTTGGCGACTCGAACCAGGTGATTTCGATCAAGCAGATGGAGCCGCTCGATGAAGCGCTCACCGACTCCGGCGGACCGACGTCGCTGGCGCTGGAAGTGCGGCAAGGCTGGTTCGCCGACCAGGGGATCGAGGTGGGCGTGGTGGCGGAAATCGTCTTTGGGCCGGGGCTGAGTATCAGCTAGCGCCAGCGATTGCACGCTCGATGGAGCGCCGATTCCGTCTTGGCCTGCTCGCTCCGGACGGCGGCTCTTCTCTGGAAGGCGGCTCTTCTCCGAGAAAGGCGGCTCCCTCCGAGAACGGCGGCTCCCTCCGAGAACGGCGGCTGTTCTTCGGAGGGGCGTCTCTCTCCGGAAGGCGTCCTGTGTATTTTCCCGATCGGGCAAACTTTTCACGAAAACAGCGCGTTTTTTCCCGATCGGGAAAACTGAGCGAGAATACGGTCCGAATTGTCCCGATCGGGAAAATCCTCCGGACGACCTGTGAACATGGCACAGGGAGGCGGGTCCCAATGATCGAGCGCCAAGCTCCTCGACCCGTGGCGTCGGCTGGTGCCATCTGCGTCGGCTGGCGCCACCACGTTCGGCAGGTGCCGTCAGCGTCCCTTCAGCGCCTCTTCGAAGGCCGCGACCAGCGCCTCCACGTCGTCCGTGCTGTTGTAGACGTTGGGGGAAACGCGCACGCTGGCGCCCCGGAACGACACCCCCACCCGGTGGCGGGCCAGCGCGGCCTGGAGACGGTCGAGGTCCGCGTCCGGCGGCAGACCGAGGCCGAAGAGGTGGGGGCTGCGCCAGCGGGAGTCCTCGACGCGCACGCCCAGGTCGCGGAGGCGGGTGAAGGCGCCGTTCATCAGCGCGGCGCAGTAGGCGGTCACCCGCTCCGGGCTCCACGCCAGCACCAGGTCCAGCGACGCCGAGAGCGCCGGGATGAGGGCGAAGTTGCTGCGCTGGCCCACGTCGAAGCGCAGTGCGCCCGGCTGGTATTCGTCCACGTAGTCCACGAGTCCGGCGAAGTTCTCCGACCCGCGGCGTGCGATCCAGGTCTCTTCCAGCGGGACGCCGTCCAGGTAGCGGTCGCCGAACCACGCGACGGACAGGGAGTAGGGGCCCAGCAGCCACTTGTACCCGGCCACGATCAGGGCGTCGGGATCGAGCGCGGCGATGTCGATCGGCGCGGCCCCCACCGTCTGGGTCCCGTCCAGGACCAGCGCGGCGCCGACTTCGCGGGTGCGCGCCCGCACGGCCTCGATGTCGAAGCGCGTCCCGTCCGTCCAGTGCACGGTCCCCATCGCCACCGCGGCTGTGCCTGAGTCGATCCGCGCAAGAATGCGGTCGGTCCAGCCTTCGCCGCGGCCAACGGGGCGCCGGCGGCCCTCGCCCCCATCGCCCGGCGGCGTCACCACGCGCAGCTCACCCCCCTGCTCGGCGACGAGGCGCCGCCACGGGTACACGTTCCCCGGGAACTGTTCGTGCACGATCACGATGTTGCTCCCCCGTCCGGCCCGCGTATTGCGCGCAATCGTGGACACCGCGTACGACACCGAGGGCACGGTTGCGATCCGGGTGGGGTCGGCCTCACCGATCAGGCGCGCGAACCGCTCGCGCAGCCCGTCGACCGGCGCGAAGAAGTCCTCCGGCGCGATCGCCTGCGGGAAGCGCTTGGCCCGCAACCCCTCGATCCCGGCCCGCTCGGCCACCCGCGGGAGCGGCCCCATGTACGCGCAGTTCAGGTAGTGGAAGTCGTCCGGGAGGGAGAAGTGGTGGCGCTGGCAGGGGAGAGGGGCTGGGCTTGCGGCGGTCGTCGCGGCGGCGCTCACGGCGCGCCCGGGGGATCGGTGCCCGCCGCGTCGCCACCCGGCAGGTTGGCCTCGACCCACGCCCGCGTCACGCCGTGCAGCGCGATCGGCGCGTCGCGCAGCGCTTCCATGTGGATCTGGTGCACCATCTCGTGCACCTGCGCGAGGTCCGCCCGCTCGTCCGTCAGCAGCCGCAACACCCCCGCGACCACCTCGTCCGGAAGGTCGGCCATCGCCACCACCCAGTTCAGGACGCCGGCCGTGTGCAGCGCCTCGTCCGCACCCGGATAGATGCCGGCCGGTATCTCGCCGTGGACGTAGTAGGGGTACTTCTCGCGCAGGGCGTCGACCCTGGCCGGCTCCATGGCGATCAGGCGCGCGCCGCCGGTGGTGGTCGCCTCCAGCACCGCCGCGGCCGGGTATCCCACCGAAATGATCGCCGCGTCAATGGCGCCGTCCTTCAGCGCAGTGGCCGACTCGGGGAAGGTGAGGTAGCGGGGCGTGATGTCGTCGTAGGTCAGTCCGTACGCCTCCAGGATCTGCCGCGACATCTGCTCGGTGCCGCTCCCGGGCGGACCCACCGACACGACCCCCCCGGCCAGGTCCGCCAGCGAGGTCGCATTGGAACCGCGCTCCACCACGATGTGCGTCATGTTCGGGTAGAGCGGGGCCAGAATCCGCAGGTCCGCCACCGGTTCCGGGTAGTCCTGGCCGCCCGAAAACGCCTCGTAGACGGTGTTGCCGGTGGCAAACGCCAGATCGGTCTGCCGCCCGCGCAGCCGGTTGACGTTCTCGACCGATCCTCCGCTCACTTCGGCCGTGTACTGGCGCGCCGGGTCGGATACGGAGAGGCGCGCGGCCATCGCGCCGCCGAGGGGATAGTAGATGCCGCCGGTGCTGGCGGTCCCGAGGCTGAGGAACTGGCGGGATCCGGCGTCGGAACAGGCGGTGGCGAGGGCCAGCGCGATGAGGGCCAGTGTGGCGAGCGGCCGTGCCGGGGCGGGCGGCCGCGTGGGAAGAAGCGATGGCGCCGGGGCTGTTGTCATGTGTTATCACGTGGCGAAGGTGTGTTATCGCTGGTCACGCCGAGGAAGGCGGCTCCAAGCAGCAGCGCGAGGCCGATCCCGTCCCACATGAGGCCTGGGGCGATCAGGGCGATCGCCGCACCCATGAGGACGATCCTGCGCCAGAGCGCGAGCGGGCCGGTCACGTGGCCGATCACGGCGCCCGCGAGAGCCACCACCCCGATGAGCGCGGTCAGGGTAGTGATCGCAATCTCGGCTGGCGATCCCGCCAGGATCAAGGGGGGCGCGTAGATGAACATGAACGGCACCAGGAACCCCGCCGAAGCGAGGCCCATCGCCGTCCAGGCCGTCTTGAGCGGGGGCGAGTCCGCGATCCCGGCCGCGGCGTAGGCGGCCAGCGACACCGGCGGCGTCACGTTCGAGATGCACCCGAAGTAGAAGATGAAGAGGTGCGCGCCAAGGAGCGGCACGCCGAGCTCGACGAGGGCAGGGGCGCCGAGCGCCGCCAGCACCACGTAGGCGGCGGTGGTCGGGAGTCCCATGCCGAGGATGATGGAACCGATCGCGGTGAGGATCAGGGCGACCATCAGGTTCCCCTGCGACACGACCACGATCAGCTCCGACATCCTGAGCCCAATCCCGGTCAGCGACGCCACCCCCACCACGATCCCCGCGGCGGCGCACGCAGCGGCCACCTGCACCGCCCCGGAGCCCGCCTTCTTCAGCGCGCGGCCGACCTTGCCCCCGTCCGGCCGCGTCCCCGGCACCGCATACGCCGCCAGCAGCGACACCACGACCCCCCAGAACGCGGCCCGCATCGGCGAGCGCCCCAGCGCCAGCATCACCACGATGATGATGACCGGCAAGAGGAGGTGGATGCGCGACAGCACCGCCTCGTCCCGCGTCCCGGCCGACCCCCTGAGCCCCACCTTGGTCGCGCGGAAGTGGATGGCCCACAGCAGCGCCGCGTAGTAGAGGATGGCGGGGATCGCGGCCGCGAGCGCCACGCGCCCGTAGGGGATGTTCGTCCAGGTCGCGAGGATGAACGCGCCCGCGCCCATCACGGGCGGCATGAGCTGGCCGCCGGTGCTCGCCGCGGCCTCGATCGCGCCCGCGAAGAACGGGCGGAAGCCGGAGCGGCGCATCAGCGGGATCGTGAAGGTGCCGGTCGTGACCACGTTGGCGACCGCGCTGCCGGAGAGCGAGCCCATGAAGGCGCTCGCCACCGCGGCGGTCTTGGCGGGGCCGCCCCGGGTGCGTCCCGCCACGCGGTCCGCGAGCCCGATCAGGAGCGCACCGCCCCCGGCGACGTCCAGAAAGGCGCCGAAGAGGACGAAGAGAAAGACGAAGTCCGCCGAGACGCCGAGCGGGACGCCCCAGATCCCCTCGGTGGAGAGGAAGAGCTGCTCGATGAGGCGTCCCGGGTTGTAGCCCCGGTGCGCCAGGATGCCGGGCAGCCACGGGCCCAGCAACGCGTACGCCAGCGCCCCGGTCGCGACCATCACCAGCCCCCACCCCGTCGCCCGCTTCGCGAGGAGGAGGACCATCCCGACCACCACCGCGCCCGCCCCCAGGTCCAGCGCGGTGGGGCTCCCCGAGCGCGACACCAGCGCCTCGTGCTGCGACACCAGGTAGAGCGCGCAGAAGACCAGGGCCGCGCCGAGGACGGCGTTGAGGGCCCAGCCGCGCCGGGACCGGGGGAGGGTTCGCACCCCGACGCCGAGGAAGGCCAGCGTCCCCATGAGGGCGAGGTGGACGGGGCGCTGCACCAGGGCCGTGAAGGGTGCGAACCCCGCGCCGTAGAGGTGGAAGACGGCGGCGGCCGCGGCGACCGCGAGGACCGCGTGGCCGCGCCGGTGGGCGGAGCGCCCGCCTCCCGGCGCCTCTCCGCTCTCTGCCGGGGGCCGCGTCACCCGGCTGTCCGGGACTCCGCGCGTCCTGCCGGCGATGTCGTCACTCGGCCCTCCGTCGCCCCGTGGCTGCTAGAAGGTCGGAGAGAACGCGGCCGCACACCCGGCGACGACAAGCGCCCAGATCACCTGAATCACCATCAGTACCGCGATCGTCGGGCCCGCGCTGCGCCGCTCGTCCAGCGCCGCAAGCCCGATCCCCGCGACGACGATCGCCCAGAGCCCGAAGAGCTGGAACTGGTTCAGGAAGTAGTACAGGAAGCCGTCGGGCAGGAACGGGAAAAAGGTCCCGATTGAGAGCACCTCCTCGAAACTCCCGGAACGGATCCATAGCGGCAGGGCCACCGCAAGCCCCGCGAGACTCACGATGCCCGCGTGCGAGATGACCGAAAGGTGCTGCTTGAAGGTCGCGTTGTCGCCGCGCATGAACACGAAGATCACATAGGTGAGCGCGCTGAGCACCAACGGAATCACCAGGAAGACCACGGTCGAACCGACGCCGGCTGCGATACTGGCAATTGTCGCCGCCCCATCCACCACCTCCTCCCCGGAGGCTTCCATCTGCGCCTCCCAGAACCCGTCGGGCAGAGAGCCGATCGCCGCGCCCGCGCCCACCGCCACAAACAGCGCCATCGGGAACCAGGCGGGGTTCGCCCCGAGTGCCCGGAAGAGTTCGCCCGGCTGAATGAAGACCATCCACAGGCGCTTGAAGAAGTTGGGGCGCGGGGGAGGCGTGTCGTCAGGCAGCAGTTCTTCGTCCAGAGGCGTTTCGTCGGACAGTTCTTCGTCGGTCAACGCTTCGTCGTGCGGTCTGGTGTACTCGTCCATCGTGTCTATTCTCCAGCGTGTCTATTCTCCAGCGTGTCAGTTTTCCATCGTGATCCGGGTCGTAGCGGTGAACTCGATGCGCACCGAGGTCCCGTCGGGCGCAGTCATTCTCCCCTCGTGACTGCGTGACAGCTCCGCCAACGCCATCAGTCCCCTTTCCGTGTCCCACAGGTAGTACCCGCTCTCCGAACCGGTGAGGTCCATGGACGCACCCTGCTCCGCCATTGTGAGCCGGCTCTCCCCGGAAACCGCGATCCTCAGGTGGGGCCGGCCGTCGTGGGTGGCCTCCCCTTCCAGCGTGTATGTGAGGACCACCACGCGCTCACCGCCTTCGCCGACGCCTACCGTCACTGTATCGACCCAGGCGTCACCAGTCCCGGCATCCCCGCCGGGAAGCGTAGGGAACAACACCGCGTGCGGATCCACGAGGATGGGCAGCTCTCCGTCCGCTCGCCGCGATTCGGTGACGATGTCCGCCAGTCCCCGTCCTGCCAGCAGGACTTCGAACCCGCTCGCCACCCCCGCCAGCGTCTGGGACAACACCTGCGGTCCCATGGGAGAATTCATCTGGGCCTCGAAGGCGCTCAGTTCGGCGGAAACCCGCACACCATCGCCGCCGGCCGCGAAGGTCAGCGCGTAGTTGAAGGTGGAGCCTCCCGTGAATTCCATCGGGCCCATGGGGCTGCCGCTGATGGTCATGCTCGTATTGTCCGTCAGCTGATAGGCCGCCGTGGCCGGAGAAGGCAGAGCGTAGGCAAGTCGCTGGCCCGCGACTGTCGACCCGGGCGCGGCGAGGGGCGCTGCCAGCAGGAGGATCGTGGCGAAGGATGACGAGCGGCGCATGGCGTGACTCCCGGCTTCGAATTGATGTGGGCAATCGGTTGACGGTCAGCCCCGTTCGCCGTTGATCGGCCAACTCACCCGGCCGGAACCGTATCGGTTGATGGAGCCGCCAACCTACCCGTTGCATGCTGGCCGAGCAAGCCGGAAGGGGTTATCCTTTTCGGCCCTTGAGCACCGAGGCAGGACCGACTTCCCCGAGGCAAGATGAGTTACCGGACGAACCCTGACAGGATACTTGACAACATCGACCGCGCCCGCAGCCGGGATATCGAGCGCGCGCTTTCGCTTAATGACCGCCAGGCGCGCGGGAGGGAGCTGGACACGGAGGTCCCCGAGGGAGACGCGACTACCCCCGAGCGCCTGCGCCGGATCTTCACGCTCGTCGAGGCCGGGTATCGCCGCGCGGCGCAGGGAACGGAGATGACCCCGCTGGCGAACCGCTTCCGCGCGATCGGCGACATCTCGCACCACTGGGCGCGCGGTGACGTGAGCGTTTCGGTCCACTACCACGACTCGGAGCGGCGTGACGATGTCGGGGTCGTCCCCTTCGAGGTCACCCCGCGCGACCTCGAGGAGACGAAGAAGACGACCCGCACCAGCCGGCCCGACGTGAACGCGATGAAGGTGCTCCGGCTGCGGCTCCGGGATGGCGTGCTGGCGGCGTACCGGAAGGTCGAACCCAGGCTGCGCGACGCGCTCAAGGAGCGGGCCGATCTGGGCCACGTGGAGGCGGAGATCACCCTGGACCTGCGGCCCCAGGCGAAGGAGTAGGGGCGAAGGAGCAGGGGCCGCGCGACGGTGGTCCCATCCAGCCATGTGATCGCCCCTCGCCGGTCGCCATTCTGGCGGCATGACTGCGACAAGGGACGAACTGCTGGGACAGATCCTCGTGGACGGCGGTGCGCTGACTGCCGCGGCACTCGCGGGTGCGCGCGACGAGCAGCGGCGGTCGGGACGGGGGCTCGGGGAGATCCTGGTGCGGAAGGGTCTCGTCGACGAAGTCGAGGTGGCGAGGGCGCTGGCAACACAACTGGGGCTCGCATACGCCGGGCCCCCGCTGGCGCCGGATCCGCGCGCGCTGAAGAAGGTACAGCCGGGGCTGGCTCGCACCCGGGGGGTGTTGCCGCTGTCGCTCGATGGGCGGCAACTGACCGTCGCCATGGCCGATCCCCTCGAGACCGAGGCGATCGACGAACTGCGCTTTCGCTCGGGGTGTCATGTGGAGGCGGTCGTGGCCCCACCCTCGGCGGTGGCGCAGGGGGTTCGCGACGCGTACGGCGGGGAGCTTCCCGAGCTCCTCGACCGGCTCGATTCCCGGGCCGCCCCGCAGGGCACGAGAGACCAGCGCGTCCTGGAACGGGAAGCGAGCGCCGCCCCGATCGTGCGGATCGTCGACCACCTCATCGCGACGGCCATCGACAGTCGTGCAAGCGACATCCACATCGAGACGCTCGGGGCCGGGTCGCGGGTTCGACTGCGCGTCGACGGGCGGCTCGCCACGGCCATCGAGCTGCCGCCGGGCACCCACGGCGCGGCGATTTCGCGCGTCAAGATCATGGCCGGGCTCGACATCTCGGTCCGCCGCCGGCCTCAGGACGGAGGGTTCACCGTCCGGCACGGGAACGCGGAGCTGACGGTGAGGGTGTCGACCATCCCCACGCATCTGGGCGAGAAGGCCGTGCTCCGCCTCCTCGATCCCGGCGACGCGCCCGGCGACCTCTCCTCGCTCGGACTGTCGCCCGCCGACCTCGGCCGCCTGCGGCAGGTTCTCGCCCGGCGGCAGGGAGTGCTCCTCGCGGCGGGCCCGACCGGGTGCGGCAAGACGACCACGCTCTCCGCGGCGGTCGCGGAGCTGGCCGGTGAGAAGATCAACATCGTCACCCTGGAAGACCCGATCGAGTACCGGTTCCCGGGAGTGGCCCAGATGGAGATCGACAACAAGGCGGGCGTCGACTTCCCGTCCGGGTTGCGCGCGATTCTGCGGCAGGATCCGGATGTGATCCTGGTCGGCGAGATTCGCGACCGTGAGACGGCGGAGATCGCGATGTCGGCGGCCGTGACCGGGCACCTCGTGCTGACGACGATTCACACGGTCGACGCGCCGAGCGCCGTGGTGCGGCTCCTCGAAATGGGCGTCCCGCGCTTTCTGGTGGCGGGAGGGCTGGCGGGGGTGGTCGCGCAGCGGCTGGTGCGCAGGCCGTGCTCGCGGTGCGCGGGCCGCGCCAGTGGGGATTGCACGGTCTGCACCGGCGGCTACAGGGGACGCAGCGGCGTCTTCGAGGTCCTGACCGTAGACGACGACCTCCGAACGGCGATCAACGCGGGTGCATCCCTGACCTCGCTCCGCACGCTGGCGCGCCGCGGCGGCATGGGTTCGATGGCCCGCGACGCCAGGCGCCAGGTGGCCCAGGGCATGACCACACCCCACGAAGCCGGACAGATCATCGCGCTGACGCGCGGAGCCGCACCGAATTGCGACAGCTGCGAAGCGCCCCTCCCGCCCGGGGCGGCCGGCTGCCCGATGTGCGGCCGGCCGCGCGTCCACGTCTGTGCCTGCGGGGACCCGCTCGACCGGCGGTGGCGCTACTGCCCGGCGTGCCTGCGCGCCGTCACTGGAGGTTAGCCGCCCACTCGCGGTGGCAGCCGGCCCGGGCGCGATGCCTCGCCGCTACGCCTCGAAGACCTCCATCCGCGTCGTGAGCGCCTCGATCCGGTCCACGCGCGGCTCCACCCCGATCCCCGGCCCGTCGGGGACCGGCATCATCCCGTCCACCATCTCGAATTCGGGGTCGACGATGTCCTCCTCCCAGTAGCGGCTCGAGTTCGAGATGTCCCCCGGAATGGTGAAGCCCGGGAGCGTCGCGAGCGCGACGTTGTGGGCCCGCCCGACGCCCGACTCGAGCATTCCCCCGCACCACACCGGCCACCCCGCGGTCCGGCACGCGTCGTGTATGGCCAGGGACGAACGCAGACCCCCGACTCTGCCCGGCTTGATGTTCACGATCCGGCCCGCCCGCAGGTGCAGCGCGAGCCTGGCGTCCCCCGGCGATCGGATGGACTCGTCGAGGCACACGGGCGTGTCGATTCGGCCCTGCAGCGCCGCATGGTCGAGCAGGTCCTCATGGTGGAGCGGCTGCTCGATCATCATCAGGCCGAGGTCGTCCATTTCACGAAGGCGCGGGAGGTCGCGCGACAGGGAATACGCCGAATTCGCATCGGCCATCACCGGTGCATCGGGAAAACGATCCCTGACGGTGCGCAGCATTTCAACATCGCGGCCCGGCTTGATCTTCAATTTGATCTTCCGGTACCCCTCGGCCATGTATGCATCCACCCTGGCGAGGAGGTCCGCGTCACTCTTTTGCAAGCCGATGGAAACGCCCACCGGAACCTCCCTGGCCGCGCCGCCCAGAAGCTCGCGCAACGGAACGTCGCGCCGCTTGGCCTCGAGGTCCCATCCCGCCATCTCGATGGCCGCGCGCGCCATCGGGTGCCCGCGCAGCCAGGGGGCCGGATACAGATGCCTGCCGTCCTCGAACTCGCTGCCAACCACTTGCGGCAGGAGCCAGCGGGTCAGCACATGCCACGCTGTTTCGGTCGTCTCGTACGAATAGCCGGGCGTTTCGCCCGCCACGCACTCGGACCAGCCCGCAACTCCGTCCGCCTCCAGCATGAGCAGGAGCACCCGGCGTGACTGGGTGCCTCCGCTGCTGATTTCGAAGTACTCCTTTAGCTGCAGAGGCACCTCGCGCAGAACCGCCCGGGCGATTCGCGTCATGGGTTCGTACGGCGCCGCTTACAAAATGGTCGCTTTTGTTTAGCGGAGCCTACTTCGAAGCCGCTTCCCTGGCTGCCGCGGCCTGCGCTTTAGCCTCGTCGCGCCGGCGCACGGAGTGCAAGCCGGTGAGAAGGGAAGTTGTGGACTTTGAACTGACGCCGCCCGCCACCAGCGCATCACGGATCTGGGGCACGGTGTAATCGTCTGTGCCGAATTCCGCGATGAACTTCCGGTACGCGGCGGTCGGGCCCATTCCCGCGTACTGGTTGGGGCCCACCGGCGGGTGTCCGGCGCCCGCGCTTCTGCGCGGCTTCCTGAGCCTGGGCATCTTCGCGGGCTTCTGGGCTTTCCTCGGCTTCCGGGCCTTCGCGGGCTTCTGTGCCTTCCTGGGCTTTCTGGCCTTCTTTACCGGAGCGGGACGGGAAACCGGTGCCGCTTTCGGCGTCTCCAGGGCCAGAAGCGCCCTGAGGCTATCGACGGTGTTGCGCAACGCCTGGCCACGCTCTTCGTGCGACGCCAACTCGTGCTCCGCCTGTTTGAGGGCGGCTGCGTAGCTGCTTCCTGTCGCGTCTGTCATGGATTCACTTCCCTCTCCCTCGCATTATGCGGTGAAACTGCCTTTGCCGGAGTCAAGATCCGACATCTGCAGACATATTACAAGCCGGCACGCACAAAGACAAGCCCCTCGCGGCGCGGTCCCCCTCAAAGCCTGTGGAAGAGCGCGGCCATTAGCGCGATACGCCGGGGGACATCGTCCAGGAGGATGTACTCGTCGAGCGTATGGGCGCCGTCGCCATCCGGACCGAGGCCGTCCAGAGTGGGACAACCGACGGCAGCTGCGATGTTTGCGTCACTCGCTCCGCCCGATTCTCCCGCGCCGATTTCGAAACCGAGCTCGTCCGCGATGGAACGGGCGGCGTGAAACAGCCGGGCAGACTCCGGGGTCTCCTCCAGGGCCCAACGGTTTATGCCGCCTGCAAGGGACAGGGTGCAACGCTCGTCGAAGGGGCGCACAGCATGCAGTGCCGCATCGACACGCTCCGCCTCAGCCCTTGTCCAGAAGCGGACGTCGATGGTGCAGTGCGCAAATTCGGCTACAACATTCTCCCGCGTTCCACCCGCCACCACGCCCACGTTTATGGTTGTACCGGCCCCGGCGCGGGCCAGTCCACACACCGTTGTGATCTGTTGCGCCAGCTCGTGAACGGCACTTGCACCGCGTTCCGGCTCGATGCCCGCGTGTGCCGGATTCCCCCGGACGCTTAATTCGTAGGCGGCGACCCCCTTGCGCCGGCACTTGGCCGCACCGCCCGGTACCGACGGCTCCACCACAACTGCCGCGCGGTGCAACTTTGCCTCGCTTTCAATCAACGCCCTGGAGTCCGGCGAACCGCGTTCCTCATCGCATGTAATCAGGAATGAGAGATCGGACGCCGGCCCGCTACCTTTTTCGGTCAGGAGGCGAAGCGCAAGGAGTGAAGTCGCCAGACCCCCCTTCATGTCGTAGGAACCCGGTCCGTATATCCTGCCCCCGCGGATCGAAAAGGGCAGCCGGCCGAGTGTGCCCACGTTGTGCACGGTGTCCATGTGGCCGAGAAGCAGCATTGAGTCGAGGCCGTCGTGCGACGTTCCGGGGAAGCGGCCGATGAGGTGTACGCCGAATCCGGGCGCGGGGAAGCGTTCGACCCTGCCGCCCGCATCGACGATTTCACCCTCCAGCACCCGGGCGACCCTGAGGTTTGCGTCCACGTCGCCGGTGGGCGATTCGATCTCGACAAGTTCGCGCAGCAGCTTCACGTAGTCGGCGGCGCGGGACTCCGCCTCCGCGAGGGACACGGGCAGGCGGTTCATGACCGGGGCCCCCCGGCCGCCGGGTCGCCCGTGCGCGAGTCCGCGTCGTAGATCCCGCCCCTCCGGTAGCTCTCGTCGAGGAGTTCGACGAGGTGAAGAACCGGTGTGCGGCGCCCCGCCATCCGCAGCCCCGCCCCGATCTGCATCATGCACCCCGGATTGGCGGTGACGAGGGCGCCGGCGCCGGTGCCGATGACGCTCCGCACCTTGTCGCCGCCGATGCGGCTGCCCAGATCGCGCTGCGTGAGCCCGTAGATGCCGGCCCCGCCACAGCATTCGCCAGCCCCGGGGAGGGGGACGACCTCAAGGCCGGGAACGGCCCGCAGCACCTGCTCGGGCGGCCTGGACACGCCCTGGGCGTGCAGCAGGTGGCAGGGCGGGTCAAAGGTAATCTTAAGGTTAACTTTTCCGCCCCGCCGCGGTCCCTGCGCGGCGAGCAGCTCCGAGACATCCCTTACCCGTGCGGCCACGGCCTCCGCCGACGTCCCCGTCTTCCCGCCGCGCGAGAGGAGGCTGCCGTACGCGGACATCGCCGCCCCGCAGCCGGATGCATTCATCACGATGAAGTCGGCTTCCACCGCTTCGAAGGCATCGACGTTGCGGCGCGCGAGGGTGCGCGCCGCGTCCAGGTCGCCGGCGTGCGAGTGCAGGGCGCCGCAACACCCCTGTCCGGGCACGCGAACGACATCGTAGCCGTTTGCGCGCAGCACGCGCTCGGTCGCCGTGTTGACCCGTGAAAAGAGGCCCGCCTGGACGCACCCGGCGAGGATCGCCACCGTGCCGGGGTGGGGTTGTGGGGTGGCGGGGATGCGGGT
>VXLT01000333.1 GCA_009841475.1 Gemmatimonadota bacterium | reverse complement strand
GTGGGGGGAGGTGGTGGCGATGCTGGTGGAGGCGGGCGCCGATGTGGCCGCCGTGACGGAGACGGGGGCCGCGCCGCTTCACTTTGCCGCCGCATCGGGTGATGCGGGGGCCGTGACGGCATTGGTGCGCGGGGGCGCGGACGTGGATGCGCGGGAACCGGAGTGGGGGCAGACCCCGCTGATGTTCGCCTCGGCGCTGGGGCGCACCAATGCGGTGGTGGCCTTGCTTGATGCGGGGGCCGATGCGCGGATCACGGCCCGTGTGATGGACCTGGTCGAGCGCGACATCCTCGACCGCGAGTCCGAGCGGCGGCGCCGGACCGAGCTTGCGGCGATGCGGGGTGGCCAGGACGCGCAGAGCTACCCGGTCGAGTCCGGGGTCGCGGGGGCGACGCCGCGGGGGTCGTCCGCGCCGGTATCGTCCCGTGAGGCGCAGGCCCGGGACGCCGTCCAGGAAGCGCTGGAGGCGCGCCGCCGCACCGGCGAACCCATCCCCCTCAACTACGCCGACCTGGTCAGCTGGCACGGCGGGCTCTCGGCGATCCACCTCGCGGCGCGGGAAGGCCACGCCGCCACCGTCATGGCCCTCCTCGACGGCGGCGTCCCCATCGACCTCTCCAGCGCGGCCGACAACACCACCCCTATGCTGATCGCTGCCATCAACGGCTACTTCGACCTCGTCCTCCAGCTCCTGAGGCGCGGCGCCGACCCCACTCTCACCAGCGACGCGGGCGCCACCCCGCTCTATGCAGTCCTGAACGTGCACTGGGCGCCCAAGGCCCGGCACCCGCAGCCGCTCGCCTACGAGCAGCAAACGACCGGCTACCTGGACCTCATGCGCGCCCTCCTCGACGCCGGCGCCGACGTCAACGCCCGCCTCAACCGCACCCTCTGGTTCACCACCTACAACCGCGACCTGCTCGGCGTCGACCGCACCGGCGCGACCCCCTTCTGGCGCGCCGCCCACGCGACCGATGTCCCCGCCATGAAGCTCCTCCTGGAGTACGGCGCCGACCCCCACCTTCCCACCATCAAGGTCCCGCGGCGCAGCTTCGGCGGGGGCAGCGATGAAGCCGACCCCTCAGGCCTCCCGCCCGTCCCCATCGGCGGGCCCGCCGTCCATCCCATCCACGCGGCCGCCGGCGTCGGCTACGGCCAGGGATTCGCCGGCAACTCGCACCGCCACGCCCCCGACGGCTGGATGCCCACCATGAGATTCCTGGTGGAGGAACTCGGCGCCGACGTGAACGCTCGCGACCACAACGGCTACACGCCGGTGCACCACGCCGCCGCCCGCGGCGACAACGAGATGATCCTCTACCTGGTGGAACGTGGGGCGGACGTCACGGCCGTGGCGCGGAGCGGCCAGACCACGGTGGACATGGCCAACGGGCCGGTGCAACGGATCCAGCCGTTCGTCGAGACGGTCGTGCTGCTGGAGCGGCTGGGGGCGAAGAACAACCATCGCTGCGTGAGCTGTTGAGGGGGCGCGGGGAACACTCTCGGGGACCTCGTTGCACGTTTTCGTGCTGAGATGTGTCTATTAGGTAGTAGTACGAGGTGGCGAGAGCCGCCACCCGAAACTGGAAGACACGCTCAACCGTCCTATCGAGGATGAAATCACCCGGATCGGCCGGAGTGGTCTGAGTCAGGTCCTTCCGTTGGGACTCGGCGAATCATCCGGGGTCGAAGGAGGGCAGGAAACTTGAGCATCTGCGAAAACCGGGTCGAATCGGGTTGCGCTTCCGATTCGCCTCGGGCGTGTGGAGCGCCAGAGCGACACCTGCGCTGGAACGTGCTCAAACGTATCCTCGCCTCTCTTGTCGCGTTGCTGGGGACCGGCGATGCTTTGGCGGGGCAAGTCAGCGCACCGAAGCGAGTGATCTCTGAGCGAATGTGTGCCGGGTGTAGGATCACCATGGACACCATTGTCTCGATTCCGCGAGAAGGCATCTCCGACCAACTCTTCGTTTCCGTCGGTTCCGAAGGCACCATCGTCGGGATCGATCCGGTCCTGCATCCCGGGCGTGTCCTCCAATTCGGTCCCGACGGCCGCATCGTTGCGGAAGCGGATGTTAGCCGGTTACCCTCCCCTGGCATACCGTTCTTCAACCTAGAGGGAGAAATCCTGATACCGGACGAGCGGTATGGGATGGTCCAGGTGCTGACCCCGGCGCTGGAGCCGGTCGGCACTTTCATGACCGTTGAGAACCTGCAGGTGGCCTTGGTCTTGCCGAGCGGAGACATGGTGGTCAACGCCTTGTCTACTACCCCGGCACGAGTCAGGTACGCTCTTCACCTCGTTACTCCCGGCGATGATCGGTTGATGTCAATGGATCGGCCGGACATGCGCCTTCTGACCCTGGGCAACAGCTTCAGGCTGAAGCGTTTCCTGGCTCTGCGGGACCGAACTTCCTTCTGGTCGGCACACGCGACCACGTACCGAATAGACCACTGGGATGTTTCCGGCCGCCTTGTCGAGTCGTTACGGCGGGATGCACCGTGGTTCGAGGGGCGGGAGACGCGGAGCTTGGCGCGACTCGAGCCGCCGCCCGCCGATCTTGTCGGTCTGGATTCGGATTCCGAAGGACGTCTCTGGGTGCTGTTCAGCGTCTCAGATCTCGAATGGAAAGGCTCGTGGACCCCGACTTGGGCGCTGTCATAATGCGTAGACGGTTTGATGAACACTTCTTCGGATTCGCTGGACCGAGAATCGTAGTGCACTACGACGGCTCCAGCAACGATGCAGGTACCTATACGGTCCTGCGCCTCGACCTCACCCGCGCCGATAAGGCGCAGGATGCGGTCGCCACTCCTCTCGCCGTCAACCCGTGCGATGTGGACTGCTACACTCCCCACACGTGCGGCGAGTGCGGTCACAAGGCCCCGTATGTGGGCGATGGCGCGGGCTCACACCACGTGGCCGGGGGGTCCCACTCGTTCTGCTGGGAGGGCCAATGCGAATACGATGAGCCGTCGTGCGAATACAAGCACGCGATCTGTATCATGACGGAGGATGTGGACGCTTCGCTTGTAGCGCTCGAAGATGCCGACTTCGGGGAGCTCAATGCGCTCCTCGACATGGGTGCCGGAATCGAGGTCCTGGCGGACGCGGGGATCCTCGCTTTCTACGATTGTGTGAACCGGGTCGTCGTGTCCGTCGCACTGACCGAAACGGAGTTGGCCGCGCTCGCTGTGGCTGACGGGTAATAGGTGCGGCTGGGATGATCGATGGAATGTCGCCTTGCATGCCGCAGGCCCGAGGCGACCGCCGCCATCCGACGCGCAGCTGGAGGCGGGTCCGCGTATGCCTGTGCCTCTTGGTCGCGGCGGCCGGGTGTCAGCCGGAGAGGCCGGAACCCGATGCCGAGGCCAGGACACCTGTGGAGCTTCATCTCGACACGGTCGCCATCGTCCACAGAGACTACCTGTTCAACGTGCGTAGCGTGCGGCGGGTATCGGACGGGAGACTCGTGGTGATGATCGCGGGGTCCTTGAGCGTGCTGCTCCTGGACTCAGCGGGTGACTCCGTGGGGGCTTTCGGCCGGATTGGACAGGGACCGGGTGAATTCCAGTCGATGACGGATCTGGATACGAAGGGCGACTCGATTCTCATCCTCGACGCGCTGGCCCGCAGGGTCCAGCTCTTCCATTGGAATTCCCTGGTCGCCACTTGGTCGATCCGCGAAATGGCCGCCGTGACGCCCCAACAAGTCGCGTTCACCCCGGACGGAGCGCCGATAGTGTCCGCCGAACGGCGACCGCCATACGAGTCGGTGGGGATCATGCGGGTTGCAAGATCGACAATCGAGTTCCGTCGCGTGGACGAGCCGGGAAGAGTGATCGAGACACCGGTCGAGGTCCCGGGCACGGAGACTTTCCAGGGCCGGAACGCGAGAGGCGTCTTCGCGGCCCTGCCGGCGTTCGCCGCGACCGCTGTGTACGATCTGACCCGGAACGGCGTGATCGCGGCGGATGCGAGAGATGGTCGCGTCGTGTCGTTTTCTTGGGACGGCGAGGCCGGGCGGGAACTGCGACCGGCCTCGCCGCCGATCTTGGTGCCCGAACCCGAACTCGACGCGTTCTGGGACGCAGTCCGGACTCGAGCACGCCGGCGTCCCGACTCGGAGGAATACGAGGCAATGGCGGGAGCCCTGCTCGAAGTCTGGGGCGGGTCGGTGCCACGCCCCTTCTATTCCGCGATCATCAGCGACGGATCCGAGGCCCTGATCCAGCACTACTCGCCGCAGGCGACGAGCGAGGTGGTGGAGTGGTCTCTGCTGGGCAGTCACGGGGAAACGCTCGGGACGTTCAGCCTCACCCGCGCTGTGCGGCTTGTCTCGCTGCAGGATCGCGAGGTCGTGGGCGTGGGGCTCGACCCGATGGACGTGGAGCACTTGATCATCCTTCGCATCAGGGGCGGGTCGGGTTGAAGCTGCTAGCCGGACATCCGCGCGCGGCGAGACTTGATCGGGGCGAAGGATGCACTACTGTATGGCTCAAATGTGCTCGATAGCTGGGGGTTGTTCTACCTTTTCCGATGTTTGTCGGCGGATCCGCGCTGGGTCCCTCGGTAGCTGGATCTACTCCCAGTGCACCGCTCTCTCGCATGGTGCTGGTAGGGGCATGGGGCCAAAGTGGTTTGCGCACCAATCAGCGACCCACCAAGGAGTGACGGCCCTGTTGCTCTTCCGGACCTGGCTGCCCCTTTGGGTTCTCTCATGGCTGTTGACTTTCCCTGCGCCACTGGTGGCCGTGGACCATTCGGTGCCCGGTCGAGCGGTCCCTCAGGTGGACAGTCTTGAAGCAGAACTCCTGTCGCTACCCCCTGCGATTGGGCAGCCCGGCTTCATTCAACCATGGGGCGAGTACCTCCTCGGGTCCGACTGGTTGGGGGACCCCAATCTTCACGTCCTGGACCGTACAACCGGGGAACTGACCGTTTCTTTCGGGCGAATTGGGCGTGGACCGGGAGAGTTCTCCGGCATGCTGGCCGGTGTGCAACGACCGTCGCACGATACGAGCGCGGTAAGGGTGTTCGACGGCAGACGGCTCACACGCATTGGCACACCAGGCCCCATAGGCACGGACGCCCCTGCGATTGAACTGGCGATCCCTTCCGTGTTGCGAGCGGTATGGTTGGACTCCACGGCGATCCTGGGCGTCATTCGGGAACCGCCCGAAGAGCGCTTCGTCTTCCTTGACGAAGACGGTGTTGTAACCACGGCGGTTTCCGGAGTCCTCTTGGGCCATGAAGGCATTCCGTTGGCGCAGCGTGTGGAAGCCAGTGCCCGCTTTTCTCTGTGCGTGCATCCTGAGGGAGCCGGGTTTGCGTTGGTCTACAAGCGAGCCGCAATAGTTCAGATCTACGACCACGCGGCGACGTATATGGTTGATGCCGCGGTCCCATACCCAATCGAAGCTTCGTTTGATCGGGTGGACGGCGAAACCGTGTTTGTTTCGAAACGGCTAACCTACTCGTCGTGTTGGGCAGACACCGGTTTTCTGTATGCGCTCTTCTCGGGCGAAGACTACGCAACCGCTTCTCCGGGAACACTTGGCGGACAGGAGATCCACGTGTTCGAATGGGGCGGCGGGGGGTTGGTACGAATACTCTATCTCGATGCGCGCATTTTTGGCTTTAGCGTTGATCTGGATTCGGGCTGGCTATACGGTGGATCGCTGGAGGATGCCGGCATCTATCGGTTCCGGCTCGCCGACGGGAGCCACAAGTGAGTTACGGGTCGTCAACATAGGCCGCCGCCCGAGGCGACAACGAGATGATCCTCTACCTGGTGGAGCAGGGGGCGGACCGGTCTGGAGAGGGCCAACGCGTGCCCACCGATCGGAGATGTGTAATGTCTACCTTACGAAAAGTAAAGCAGACATTACATTCTCGGTAGCCTCCTACCCCGGCTCGCTCCCCCTCGCCTCCAGCAACCGCCGCACCTCGTCCCACCCCTGCAGCCACAGGTTGTCAACGGCGTAGTCCATGGGCGTCTTGCCGTGCCGGTCGAGTGCTTCGGGATCGGCGCCAAGTGCGAGCAGAACCGGGAACACGACCGGGTTGCGCAGGGCAGCCATGTGGAGCGGCGTGCGGCCCGACCCGCCTGGGGCGTTCACGTCCGCGCCGGCCCGGACCAGCAGTTCCAGAACAGTGGCGTCCGGGTTCATGGACGCGGCCCAGTGCAGCGGCGTCCCGGCGGGCTCGTCGTGCCGCTCCAGGTCGCCTGCCGCGTGCAAGTCGGCCCCGGCGGCGATCAGCAACTCGACTACTTCGGGGTTGCTGTTGTCGGCCGCCGCTTCGTGCAGTGGTGTCCGATTGCCTGCGGTGGCCGGAATGTCCGCGGCCCAGCCCCAGGGGTTGACACCGAAGGCTATCGATAGTGCCGCCGCCGCCCGGAAGCGATCCTCCCACACTTCGTCGATATTGCCCCGGGCATTGACCTGGGCTCCGGCGTCCAGGAGTGCGGCGGCGACCGCGGGGTTTCTGTTCCCGGCAACCGCTTCGTGCAGCGGCGTGCGTCCACCCGCCAGCCTGGCGTTCACATCGGCGCCCGCACGCACCAAAGCGGCGACTACCGCCGGATCCGCATTCTGCGCAGCGGCGTCGTGGAGGGGCATTCTTCCTCCCGCCGCCGCCGCGTTGATCCGGGCTCCGGCCTCAACCAGCGCGGCCACGACCTCTGCGCTCCCGCTCCGTGCGGCCTCGTGCAGCGGAGTGACGTCCCAGTCCGGGTTACGCGGGAGCGGCGCGCCGGACCAGGTTCCCGTCGCCCACGCATTCACCTCCGCCCCCGCGGCGATCAACGCACCGATGACGGCGGGGTCGCCGTTGTTGCGGGCAGCGTAGTGCAAGGGGGAATAGCCGTGCGCGTTTGTAGCGTTCACCTCCGCGCCGGCGCCAACGAGCAGGCCGATTACAGCCGGGTCACGGGTCCATCCGGCCGCCACAAGCAGGGGAGTGGAGCGGTCCGGATACCACTCCGCCCATGCGTAGCCGTTGGCAACGTGCCCGGAATCCGCCTCCGCACCGGCCTCCATGCAACGGGCCACGACATCGGCGGATGCCTGATGGAAGAAGACGGGCGTCGGCCAACGCGAGCAGGCGGCTGGGTCGGCGACTCTGCTCGAATCATCGACTGCCCCCGGATCGGCGCCCAGTTCCAGCAAACGCGCGACGGCCGTGGGGCTGCCCGCCTGCACGGCCCGGTGCAGCGGGGTCTCGCCGTTGTCGTCGCGCACGTTGACGTCGGCCCCGGCGCGTGCGAGGAGCTGCACCATCGCAGGGTGTCCCGCCGCCGAGTGGAGGGGGGTGCCGCCCGTCTCGTTCCTGGCGTTGGCATCGGCCCCGGCCTCCAGAAGCACCAGGGCGGCGGGGGTGTTGTCGAAGGAGCGCACTCCGGCAGCATGATGGAGAGCCGTCGCGCCTCCGCCGTCGTGCGCATTCACGTCGGCGCCGCCCCGCAGGAGAGCGGTGATCAACGCCGGATGGGGAAGTCGGCCTCTAGGGCCGGCGCCTGCAATCTCACCCACGGCACCATGCAACGGGGTCGCGCCGCTCCCGTCGCGCGCGTTCACGTCCGCGCCAGCCCTGAGCAGCGTCTCCACTACAGCGGGGGCGAAGGCATGGTTCCACGCCCTGCTCCCCACCAGCACGTGCAGCGGAGTCCTGCCGTCCGGGTACCGGGCGTTGACCTCCCCCCCGGCCTCCAGACATCCCGCAATGGTCGCGTTCGGGGCGTACGCGAACAGATCGTAGGTCGTCCAGTCGCATACCGGGAGCGGGGAAGCGCGTTCCGTGGGGGCTTCGTCCTGAAGCCGGCCCTCCGGCTCCGCACCCAGCGCGAGCAACTTGTCCACCAGGTGGGTGCGGCCGCTCCCGGCGGCCTTCCCAAGGGGAGTCTCCCCGCTGTCGTTGCGCGCGGTGAGGTCGGCCCCCGCTCGAACGAGGGCGGCCACTACCGCCGTGTCCCGGTGCAGCCCGGACCACCTGTCATCGGCTCCGTCAACCAGTCTGGGGGGTGCATTGTATGTGCTGCCGGTGAGGGGCGTGCGCACGGGCATTCCCCCGATCGGCACCGCGCGGTGCAGGGGGGTTTCGCCCTCCTCGGCCCGGGCGTTCACGTCGGCGCCGGCGTCCAGAAGTGCAAGGACGTTGACAAGGCTCCTGGCCGAAGCTGCAGTGTGAAGAGGGGTGTCGCCCCTGTCATTCGTGGCGGCTGGATCGGCCCCGCCAGCCAACAGAGCGGTCAGTTGGGTGGAGTCGGCACGGCTGCGCGCCGCACTGTGAAGGGGGGTGTCCCCCCATGCGCTCTGGGCGTTCACGTCGGCGCCTGCCTCCAGGAGCGCTACGACTGCGGGAATGCCCCTTCGTCCGAAGCCTGTCAATGCCGTGTGCAGCGGGGTCTGTCCCATGTTGTCGCGCGCGTCCACGTCTGCACCGGCCTCCAGCAACCTGCGGGTGACTTCGGAGTTGGTAACGCCCCGATGCAGCGGGGTCGCTCCCCGGCCGTCCCGTGCGCTCGGGTCCGCTCCGGCCCTCAGCAACCGGGTCAACAACTCGAGGTCCCCCTGTCCGGCCGCATGGTACAGCGGTGTCTGCCCGTCTGCGCCTGGCACATTCGGGTCGGCTCCCGCTTCGATGAGCAGGGTGACGAGGTCCGGCAGTTGCCTCCTGAGGGACGCGTTCAGAGGAGTCTCGCCTGTGGCGTTACGGGCGTTGACGTCCCAGCCGGAATCGAGGCACTCCCGAAGCCCGTCCGCATCGAGGTATCCCATGAACAGCCGGGTGTTCCAGTTCACGCAGCTGCCGGGATCGGCGATCCTGCCGCGCGCGTTCGTTGCCGCCGGGTCGGCCCCCAGTTCCAGCATCTTCTCGAGCACGGAGTTGTGGTTGAACCAGGCGGCATGCAGAGGCGTGTCGCCCCTGAAGTCGCGGGCGGTGAGGTCGGCGCCGGCCGCGACCAGGGCCTCGATGACCGAGGCGTTCTCGTACTCCGCCGCCTCATGCAGGGGAGTTCGTCCCCGGTGGTCCCGGGCGTTCACGTCCGCGCCCGCCGCGACCAGCACTTCGACCCGGCGGGTATTCCCCAATACTGCATGCAGGGGCGTCCTCCCCCAGTCGTCCCGTGCGTCGACTTCGGCGCCCGCGGCGAGGAGAGCGGAGACGGCCTCCGGGGAGACCGCGTCCCACAGCGGGGTCGCTCCCCGCCAGTCACGCGCGTTCACGTCGGCCCCGGCCTCCAGCAGGCGGGTCATCAGTGCGAGCTGGTATCTCTCGGTAGCCATGTGCAGCGGGGTCGTGCCGTCGTGGCTTCTCGCGTTGACGACCGCCCCGGCCTCCAGCAACACTTCCGCGGTTGCGGAGTCTCCCCTCAGCAACGCCACGTGCAACGGCGTCCGGCCAATGTGGTCGGATGCGTCAACGTCCGCGCCCGCCTCCAGGAAGAGCGTTACGGCGGCTGGAGCCCGTTTCGACGCCGCCTGATGCAGCGGGGTTCTGCCTTGCCCGTCCCTCGCATTGAGATTGAGTCCGGCCGCGACGCACGCCGCGATGGCGTCGCGGGTCGCCGCGAGCGCGAAGCCGGGGGTGTTCCAGTTCGCGCAGTGGGTGGGATCGGCGACCAGCCCGTCGTTGTTCCGCGCCGTGGGGTCGGCCCCGAGTTCGAGCAGCGCTTGCGCAACGCCGGGCTCCCGGTCGGACCAGGAGTCGTGCCAGTGGACGTGCAGCGGCGTGTTGCCGTCCTCGTCCCGGGCGTTCACATCGGCGCCGGCGGCAACCAGCGTGCGGATGACGCCGGGATCCTCCGTTCGCGCGGCGGCGGCGTGCAGCGGTGTTCGCCCGTTCGCGGCGCGCGCCCCGACTTCCGCCCCGGCTTCGATCATGGTCGCGATCACGGCCGTGTCGCCGCCCCGCACCAGGGCCCTGTGCAGCGGGGTCTCGCCCCTCCTTCGATCCGCGGCATTGACGTCCGCCCCGGCGTCCAGCAGGGCCTCGATCAGCTCGGGACCGGATCGGTCGACCGCCCAGTAAAGCGCGGTCTGGCCATCGAAGCCATTTGCGCGCGCATTCACGTCCACTCCCGCGTCAACCAGCATGGCAACGACCGCGGGGTCGCAGTTCGGGCCTATCAGGTGCAGCGGGGTTCGTTCCCCCCGGTCCCGAGCGTCCGGTTGCGCGCCCGCGGCCATCAGGGCGCTGATGACGGCCGGACTGCATTCCCACGAAGACAGCGCGGTGTGCAGGGGGCTCTGGCCCTGGTGATCTCTCGCGTTCGCGTCCGCGCCCACCGCAAGCAGCGCGACGACGGCGGTGTCGGTCCGCGCCTCGGATGCAACGTGGAGCGGGGTTTCTCCCCACCGTTGGTCACGGGCGGCCGGGTCCGCACCGGCTGCGAGCAGCCTGGCGATTACGGCCCGGTTCCGGTCCGCCTGCGAAGCTGCGTGCAGCGGCCCCCGGCCGTCGTCGTCGCGCGCTCCCACATCCGCTCCGGCCGCGAGCAGCGCCGCGACGTTGGCAGCGCCGCCCAATTTCGACGCCCAATGCAGCGGTGTTTCGCCCCTGTCGTCCCGGGCGCCGACATCTGCGCCCGCTGCGACGAGCACGCGGATCATCAATGTGTCCCTGCGGTTTCCTGACGCATGGTGTAGCGGTGTCCAACCCAGAAAGTCCCCCGCATTGACGTTCGCGCCTGCCTCCAGCAGCGACATTGCCAAAACGATGTCCCCTTCCTGGGCCGCGTGGTGCAGGAGGGTGTTGCCGCGCTCGCCCGCCGCGTCGATGTCCTGGCCGGACTCGATGCACGCGGCCACATCGGAAGCGCTTGCCACTCGCGCGAACGCGTCGGTGCTCCAGTTCTCGCAGTGAGTCGGGTCGGCCGGCTGGCCCAGGTTGTTGCGCGCCAGCGGATCCGCGCCCAATTGGAGCAGTCTGCGCGCGACCTCGGAGTTGTTGTTGGCCCAGGATGCATGGAGTGGCGTGCCGCCAGCCGAGTCCCTGGCGTCCAGATCGGCCCCCTGGGCGGCGAGCGCCGAAACCACCGCGACGCGCCGGTTCGACGCTGCCGCAAGGTGCAGTGGCGTCTTGCCGGCAAGGTCGCGGGCGTTGACGTTCGCTCCCGCCGCCACCATCACCGCAATGACGGTGGAATCGCGCGTGCGGCTCGCCGCGTGGTGCAGGGGAGTGGCGCCGCCATCGTCCACGGCGTTGAGGTCGGCACCCGCTTCGATGCAGCTTCGCACCCGCTCGGCGGTGGCCACCCAGTGGAAGTGCGAAGAGCCCCAGCCTTCGCAATCCGTCTGGCCGGCCGCGGGGGCCGCCGACAGGAGGACGAGGGCCGTGACGGTCATGGAAGACTTCATCTGAACTTGCTCCTGCAGCCGCGATACTGATACATAGGGTCCAAACGAGCCCTGTGTCGAGCCCTTCGGTTCCGCGATGGTCCTGGAGGCGATCAGGTTGTGCGGCTGATGGCGGGCCCCACCAACTCCAGCACGCCCAGCGCCAGTACCTTGGTGCATGCCACGAGGTCGTCCACGGAACAGGACTCATCCGGCTGATGGGCCTCCTCCAGGGCCCCCGGACCGTAGGCCACGCAGTGCTGGACGCCGGCCAGGCGCGCGAAGTGCTTCTGGTCGTAGGTACCGGGGCTGGCGACCAGGGTTGGATCACGACCGCGCACGGCACGGGTCGCCCTCGCGAGCGCTTCGACCAACGGTGATCCGGGGGGCGTCTGCACGGGGTGCACCACCATGCGGTCCTCGACGGTGAGGCGCCGGCCGGGGTCTTCGCCAGCGACACGCGCGACCAGAGCCGCGATCTCCTCGCGCGCTTCGTCGAAGGACTCTTCCGGGATGAAGCGGCGGTCGAAGGTTGCCGTGCAGCGGTCCGCCACGCAGGGGGATTGGACGGCCTCGCCCGACTGGCCGCCTTCGACGGCGTTGATGTTCAGCGAGGGCCGCTGCGCGGCTTCAGGGACGACCGGCAACGCGGTTCGACGAGCTGCCAGCCGGGGCTGAAGATCGGTGCGGAACGCCTCGAGCACGGCTCCCATGTCCTCGATGGCGTTGCGCCCCAGGTGCGGCATGCTCCCGTGCGCGGTGCGGCCGTGGGCGACGATGTCGAACCAGTAGACGCCGCGGTGTCCCACGCACACCCGGTCCGGCCCGAAGGGCTCCGGGATGATCGCGTAGTCGGTGTTGCGCGCGGAGATGATCCCCGTGCGGCAGAGGTGGGCCACCCCCGCAAAACCGCCGCTCTCCTCGTCCACGGTGCCGCTGATGTCGACCGCGCCGCCGAGGTCGATCCCGGCGCGCCGGGTCGCCTCCACCGCAAAGACGGCCGCTGCGATCCCGGACTTCATGTCGGAGGCGCCGCGGCCGTAGATGCGCCCGTCCTTCACCTCGCCGGCGAACGGGTCGACCGACCAGCCGTCTCCCGGCGGCACCACATCGAAGTGACCGTTGAGGTGGATGCGCTTGCCGGCGCCCGTCCCCGCCCCCCGCCCGACCACGTTCACGCGCGGGTGCGCGGCCGTGTGCTCGGGCAGGCCGTCGGCCTCGACGTACTGCACGTCCAGCCCCGCCTCCCCCAGCCGCCGCCCGATCAGCGCGGCGCACTCCCGGTACGCGTCGCCCGGCGGGTTGACCGTCGGGATCCGGATCAGGTCCGCCGCGAAGGCGACGATCTCGTCGCGGGCGGCCTCCACCTCCTTGAGGACCTGGTCGGCCCGGCTCGGCGCGCCTGCGCGACTGGAACGGTTCCGCATCGTAAATCCGAGTTTACATTATGTAATGTCCACTTCACAAGTGAGGGCAGTGGGGGCTCGTTGGCCGGGCCGGAGGGCCCCGCGGGAGGCCGCGACGAAGTCCGCGCAAACGACCTGCGCGACATCCGCCCAAGGGTGGCCCCGGAGGCCGGAATGACCTCCCTGTTCAGCCTTTACGGCCGGTCCGCCGCCGTGGTGGGCGCTGGTTCCGGCATCGGCGAGGCGGTCGCCATCGGGTGTGCGGAGGTGGGGGCGCGGGTGCGCTGCCTCGACGTGAACGGGGAAGCGGCGCGCAGAACCGCCGCCGCGATTCGCGCTCAAGGCGCGGAGGCCACGGCGGCGCCCCTCGACATCCTGGACGGTGCGGCCGTCACCGCCGCATTGGAGGCGATCACCGCCGAGCGAGGATCGCTCGATGTGGTCGTCTCCACCCCGGGCGTCAACGTGCGCAAACCGCTCCTCGACTACACCGACGACGAGATCGACCGGGTGCTGGGCCTCAACCTCAAGGGAAGCGCGCACGTCATCCAGTCGGCGGGACGCATCATGCGGGAGCAGGGCTCCGGCTCGATCGTGCTCTTCAGCTCGATCCGCTCCGTCGTGGTCGAGCCGGGGCAGAGCATCTACGCGGCCACCAAGGCGGGGATCGTGCAGATGGTGCGCGCGGCCGCCGCCGAACTCGGGCCGCACGGCGTGCGCGTCAACGCGGTCGCCCCGGGTGTCATCGACACGCCCCTCACCGCGCCGATCAAGGATAGCCCCGATTGGTACGAGGCCTACGCCGCGCGCAGCATTCTCGGCCGGTGGGGAACGGCTGGGGAGATGGCGGGCCCGACCATCTTCCTCGCCTCCGACGCCGCCAGCTACGTGACCGGAACCGTGCTATTCGCGGACGGCGGATGGACGGCGATCGACGGGAGGTTCACGCCGCCGGGGATGTGAGCCACGGCCCGGGGACCCAGCGTCCGGTGCCAACGGATTGCAACGTCTTTTCGTCCGGAAACGGTCCCATTTGCAAGTGCCTCATCGCCTGCACGCGACGAGGGCACCATCCACGGACTGCCCCTCGAAACGAGACCGCAAACCATGCCCACCGGCGACCCCATCCCCATGCCCACCGGCGACCCCATCCCCATGCTCCCCCGCACCTTCGCCTCGCTCGCCCTTATCCTCTCTGCCGCGTGCGGCGATCCCGGCGCTGGTCCCCCGCCCGCCACAGGTGTCGTGATCACCGACTCGGCCGACATCGAAGTCGTGGACATCAGCGCCGAGGTGCTCGACACCCTCCCGGTGTGGACCTTCTCCGCGGAGCCGATGCTCACGATCGGGAAGACCACCGGGGAGGACCCCTATCTGTTTGCGCGGGTCCTTGGCGCGTTCCGGCTTGCGTCCGGGGAGGTCGTGGTGGTGGAAGGGGTCGGCTTCGAGTTTCGGGTGTTCGGCCCGGACGGGGTGCATCGCACGAGTCGTGGCGGGAAGGGAGAGGGCCCGGGCGAGTTCGGGGGCGTGGTGGGACTGCGGAAGCGTTTGGTCGGGGGAATCGCCGCAGGGGACGACCGATTGAGGAGGGTGACCTTTTTCGACGATGAGATCTCGGTCGAAGCGACCCGGTCGTCTTCCTGTCGAGTCGATGGCTGGTACTTCAATGGAGTTGCGATCTGTTACTTCGGAGGTTTCACCGGTGAGGATGCGGCCTTCTGGTATGCCACGCGCCGCCCTCCCGGACCGCAGATGAGGACGGGGATTGTGCAGAGGACGCCTGCCGGGATTCGCTACCTGGGCCTTGAATCCGGGGACAGCATCGTCGTAGTCGATTCCATCCCGGGGGGCGGGTGGGCCCGGATCATGCAATCCTTCGACGGCACGCCGTACCTCTGGAGCGTTCCGGAGATCTTCGCGCCCGAGGGTCACTGGGCCTTCGGCCCCCGCTTGGTGGCGCTCGGCGAGTCGTCACGCTATGAGATCAGGTTGCGGGGCTCCTCCGGCGAATTGCGGCGGGTTCTGCGTGTGTCCAGGGAGCCGGAGTTCGTGACCTCGGCGCAACTCGATTCGATCAGGTCGCTCATGGGCACGCCGGCGAGCATCAGCCCAAAGGACCTGGCGCTGCAATACCTCGACGACGTTCAGGCAGGGGGACAGATCCCGTTCTTCAGCGAACTGCGGTTCGACGATGCCGGGCGCCTGTGGGTCGCCGACTACGTGCCCCCGCGCGTGCTGCTGCTGCCGGACACGATCTGGTGGACCGTCTTCGACCGGGACGCGCTTCCGCTCGCCCGCGTGGCAACGGGCCGTTCCGACAACATCCTCGAGCTTGGCGAGGACCACGTCCTCCTGCGCGAAACCGACGAGATGGATGTCCAGCGGGTGGCGATGTACCGGATCGAGCGGGAGTAGGGCAGGGTTGGATCGGCTTCCGGTTGGCGCGGCCGCTTCCGCTCGACTACCCCTCCGGAATCAGCCTCGCTCCCGTTGCCCCCTCCAGCGTCTCCAGCACCTGCCTCCACTGGAACTTCTCGCCGATCCCGCGCACGTAGTAGTCCATCCAGGCCATCTCGCTGACCGCCTTCACCAGACGGTTGCGCGGGTCCGGAATCCCATGGCTCCGCCCCGGGTACATGAACAGCTCCGTCGGTACGTCCAGCTTCTTCAGCGCCATGTGCAGTTCCACCGACTGCGGACTCGGAACGCGCGGGTCGCCCTCGACGACGTGGATCATGGTGGGTGTCTTCGCGTTGCTGATGTACTTGAGCGGTGACTGGTTGAAGTAGTTGTCGAAGTCCTCGTAGAGAAATCCATCCCCCACATAGAATTGGCGATTCCGCTGCACGTCGCTCTGGGCGTACATGCTGATCCAGTTCATGGTGCCCGCGCCCGAGCTGATCGCCTTGAAGCGGTCGGTCTGCGTGAGGATCCAATTGGACCAGTGGCCGCCGGCGCTCCAGCCGAGCGCGCCCATTCGGTCGCCGTCCACGATGCCCTCGGCGATGAGGTGGTCGACGCCGGTCATGATGTCCTCGTAGCCCATCGTGAAGTAGTCGCCGACGATGTCGGTGCGGTGTTCGTTCCCGTAGTTGCGGGACCCGCGATAGTTCGGCTTCAGCACGGCGTAGCCGGCCCCGGCGTACACCTGTGCGCTGTAACCGCCGTTGAAGCGAAGCACGTCTGCCGACGCCGGGCCCCCGTGGATGGCGACGATGAGCGGGTAGCGCTGGCCCTCTTCGTAGCCGACGGGGTAGACGAGGACGCCGCCGACCATCTTGCCGTCCGACGAGCGCCAGTTGACCTCGACTTCCTCGCCGAAGGCTACGTCCGCGAGCTGCGGGTTCACGTCGACGAGCTGCGTCCAGGCGGAGCGGTCGGGGACTTCATCCACGCTTGGAACCGTGAACACCGTCGGCGGCGTCTTCGGGTCGCTGTAGCCGATGAGGATGGTGCCGGTGTCGTCGTCGCGGGAGACCGAGAGCGCGGCCCGTTCGTCGGTGAGCTGACGGACCTGGCCGGTGGCCACATCGAGGGCGTGCAGCTGAGTCGTGACCGTCACGCCGGCGTTGAAGTAGATCGTCTGCGAATCATCGGACCAGAACCCGACGCTCGAGCTCTGGTCGAAGTCGGCGCCCAGCTTGCGGAAGGCGCCGCCGCGGTCGTCCGCCTCGCGGATGTAGACGCGGTTCTCGGTCATCGAGTAGCGCTCCATCTCGTCCGGGGCCGAAAACGCGACCCAGCGGCCGTCGGGGGAGAAGCCGAGGCCGCTTTCGCCGACTTCGTAGTTGTCGGTGAGGCGCTCGATCTCGCCGGTGGCGATCTCCATGAGGTAGAGGTCGGCGTAGAGGCGCTGGGCGGTGATGTTGCGCTCGTAGCGCTTCGGCGAGCCGCCGGTGAGGCCGATCCAGCGACCGTCGTCCGAGAGCGTGAAGCTGTTGATGCTGTAGGCGGGGTCGTCGGTTTCGCGCCGCTCGGCAGCCGTTGCGACGCCCACGCTCCACAGGCTCGACAGCGGGGTGACGGCGTTGCGGATATCCACGGTGAAGCCCTGTTCGCGGCGCTTCTTCTCGTCCTCGTCGAAGGAGTCGGGGCGGGTGAAGTAGATGCGGCTCCCGTCGGGAGAGATGTCCCACTGGTCGACGCCCGCCGCGCCGTTGGTGAGCTGCGCGGGCTCGGCGTCCGGGAGGTCGGCCACCGCCAGCCGGTAGAGCTGCTCCTGGTTTGACTCGCCGGAGCGGTAGACCAGCCAGTTCCCGTCCGGGCTGAAGTCGAAGCCGGACACGCCGTCCCCGGCGTCGGTGATCTTGCGGGCCTCGCCGCCGTCGTGGCGCATCATGTAGAGCTGGGTTTCGTCCCCGTCACGATTGGACGCGAAGAGGAAGAACGACCCGTCCGGCGCCCACATCGGACTCGTCTCGTTCTTGTCATCCGTGTAGGTGAGCTGGCGTGCCGACGCGACGCCTTCGCGCAGCGAGACAAGGTGGATGTCGGTTTGCGACTCGGCCGCCTCCCAGTCGGGGGTCGTCACCGTGTACAGCATCCACGACCCGTCCGGGCTCGGCGTCCAGGATCCGGCCCGCTTCATCTCCTGCACGTCCATGAAGGTGAACGGGCGCTGCTGCGCGGGGAGGGGGGGGGTGAGGGCCGCCGTGAGGCCGGCGGCGGT
The DNA here is from genome assembly GCA_009841475.1 of Gemmatimonadota bacterium. Taxonomy (GTDB): domain Bacteria; phylum Gemmatimonadota; class Gemmatimonadetes; order Longimicrobiales; family Gaopeijiaceae; genus Bin94. The sequence continues at coordinate 11 of VXLT01000333.1, read as the reverse complement.
AACGGCGCTGG
>VXLT01000350.1 GCA_009841475.1 Gemmatimonadota bacterium | reverse complement strand
TGATGGGTAGACTCGACAGGTTGGGGGCCGCAGGGGTCGGAGGGGCTGTTTGGGCGTCGATAGCGGTGGAGTTGCTCACAGACCGACCTGTCCGCTTCAAGCCCGCTGATGGTCGGATGAGGGAGATGAGCATCGGACACGTTTGGCGTACCCGGATCCGTTCTGCGGACGATGAGACCGGCTTCCGCGTCCAGATCGACTCGCACGGCATCAAGGGCAGGGAGTGGCTCGAGGGCGAAGACGCGCATCGCGCGATCAGGGTCATTCTGCCGAGAATGAATGCGTACGGCGGCTCGGCGACGACCGTGGAGAAGGCCGTGTCCGAAATCGAGTCGGAAGGGCACCCACATGGATTCCTGAGTCGTGTCGTCGATCGGCCACGCACCTATGCAGGCGGTCTCCAGGGACAGATTCACCCGATGCGGAAGCCGGCCCGGCTCGCGCTGGAGATGGCTTTGCACGAGGAGCAGGAGCGCCGCGCGCTCGAAGGCGAGCTGTGGCGGCTGGAGAGGGCGTGGGAAGAAGCCGAGGAGATCGCGGCCATCGCGGACAACCTGCTGTTGCCGAAGCGGGTGACCGGCTTCCTGAGCCGCCATGCCCGAGCCGGCAGCGAACGCTAGCCGAACTCGATCCCCTGGGCCAGCGGCAGCTCGGTGCTCCAGTTCACCGTGTTGGTCTGGCGGCGCATGTAGGTCTTCCAGGAATCGGACCCTGACTCGCGGCCCCCGCCGGTGTCCTTCTCGCCCCCGAAGGCGCCCCCGATCTCCGCGCCCGACGTGCCGATGTTCACGTTGGCGATCCCGCAGTCGCTGCCGCGGTGCGACAGGAAGTGTTCGGCTTCGCGGACGTTGTCGGTGAAGATTGCGGACGAGAGGCCCTGCGGGACCCCGTTGTGCAGTGCGATGGCCTCGTCGAGTTCCGAGACCGCGTCCGCACTTGAGGCGTCGGCAGTCCCGTATTCGATGATGTAGAGGATCGGGGCGAAGGTCTCTTCCTGGACGATCTGGCAGTGGTTTTCCGCGGCCGCAATGCAGGGGGTGACGTACAGGCCACCGGGATAGTCGTCGCCATCCAGGCACCCCCCGCCGTAGAGGATCTCGCCGCCCTCCTCGAGCACCTGCCGGCGCGCGGCCAACAGGTCGTCAACGGCCTGCCGGTTCACCACCGGGCCCATCAGGGTATTCGCGTCGAGCGGGTTGCCGATCCGCACGTCCCGGTAGGCGCGCACCAGGCGGCCGACCAGTTCGGCCTTCACGGAGCGGTGCACGATCACGCGCCGCGTGCTGGTGCAGCGCTGCCCCGCCGTGCCAACCGAGCCGAAGAGGATGGAGGGGATCGCGAGGTCGAGGTTGGCGGCCGGCGTGACGATGATCGCGTTGTTGCCGCCCAGTTCCAGGATCGTGCGGCCCAGCCGTCCACCCACCACCTGCGCGACCCGCCGCCCCACCCGGCACGATCCCGTCGCCGAGACGAGCGGGATGCGGCGATCGTGCAAGAGCCGGTCACCCACCGTCGATCCGCGCCCCACAACCAGACTGAACACGGCCGGATCCACCCCGTTCTCACGGCAGACCTCCGACGCGATCCTCGTGACCGCGATCGCGGTGAGCGGCGTGGACGACGCGGGCTTCCACAGCGTCGCGTCCCCGCAGACCGCCGCGATCGCCGCGTTCCACGACCACACCGCTACGGGGAAGTTGAAGGCGCTGATCACCCCCACCACGCCCAGCGGGTGCCACTGCTCGCGCATGTGGTGGTCGGGGCGCTCGCTGGCCATCGTCAGCCCGTACAGCTGCCGGGAAAGCCCCAACGCGAAGTCGCAGATGTCGATCATCTCCTGGACCTCGCCCTCGCCCTCGGCGCGAATCTTCCCCATCTCGAGGGTGACGAGCGCGCCGAGCGCTTCCTTGTTCGCGCGCAGCCGCTCCCCGAGCTGGCGTACGACCTCGCCGCGCCGGGGCGGGGGCACCCGACGCCACTGCAGGAATGCGTTGTGGGCCCGCCCCACGATCCCATCATACTCCGCTTCCGTGACCTGGTTCACGGTCGCGATCCGGGACCCGTCGATGGGCGTGAAGACCTCGAGGGCGGGCCCGGAGCCGGTCCATTCGCCCGCATAGCCGCCCGGGTTGACGTCCTCGATCCCGAGGGAATGAAGGATGCCGGCGGCGCCCAGGTCCGCTTTCGCGGTCCGAACGCCGTTTACTGTCGCTACCGCCATTTGGTTCGATCCCCGTTCAGTTGTTCAACCCGCTCAGCCTGGATCCAGCCTGAGGACATCGTGCAGGTACCACTCCACGAGCGCGTCGCCCCATCCGTAGGCGACTCCCGCGCCGAGCGCGAGGAAGACGCCGAAGGGCACCAGCCTGCCCGTCCTCAGCGACACAGGTCCAAAGATAACCGTACCGAGGAGCGCCCCGGCGAACAGCGTCAGGACGACCCCGGCTGGGCCGAGGAATGCACCCGCCATCGCCATCATCTTGATGTCGCCTCCGCCCATGGCGTCCTTGCCGAATGCGATCCGGCCGAGCCAGGCGATCAGCCGCATGACGACGAACCCGACCACCGCCCCGAGCGCGGCCGCACCCGGGCCCGGCCCACCCGCCAGAGGCGCGAGCGCGAGCCCGACCACGGCCCCGCCCAGGGAGAACTGGTCCGGGATGATGTAGGTGCGCGCGTCGGCCACCGCGATGCCCAGCAGGATGGTGAGGAAGACCGCCCCCCGCACGGCTTCCGCCTCGGCGCCCCACCTCGCGGCCATCCCGGCCCAGATCAGCGCGGTCCCCGCCTCAACCAGCGGGTACTGCACGCTCAGGCGAACGGCGCACCGGGAACACCGCCCGCGCAGCATCAGGTAGCTCAGCACGGGGACCATCTCGAACCACCGCACCGGCGCGTCGCAGCCCCCGCACCGGGAGCGCGGCGAGATCACCGACCGCCGCTCCGGCCACCGCTCCACGCAGACGTTGAGGAACGACCCCAGGCACGCCCCCAGCACCGCCGCACCAACTACGATGATGCCGCTCACCTCGGCACCGGCCGCCACGGCACCGGCCACCGCGACTCCGGCTACCCCCGCAACCACCGCCATCTCCGCACTCACCCCCCCGGCCCGCCCTCCCCCGCCTGCACAAGCGCATACATCAGAATCGACCCGGCGACCCCCACGTTCAGCGAATCCACCCCGCGGACCACGGGCACCGCCACAGCCCGCGCCCGCGCGGCCAGCGGAGGCGAGATCCCGCCGCCTTCGTTCCCCACCACCAGCACCCAGTCCCGCGGGCCTTCCGCGGCGACGATCTCCACCGGCTCCCCGGAGGCATCCGCGCACAGGAGGTTGGGGCCGGTGCCCGCGCCCCTGCCGTCACTCGCTCCCGGCCCGTCTCCACGCCTGCGGACACCGGCCGAATCTGCCCGGCTCGCGTGCACCCCGAACCCATCGGGCTCCCCGATCAGCGGCACATGGAACACTCCACCCGCCGACGCGCGCACCACCTTCGGGTTCCACGGATCGACAGTCCCCCTGCCCACCACCACCCCATCCAGCCCAAACGCCCACGCGGAGCGGATCAGGGTCCCGAGATTCCCAGGCATCTGCACGCCGCGGGCCATCAGGTAGCGCCCGCGCTCCAGCGGTCTCGGCTCGAGCGGCGGACGCCTCACGCACGCCACCGCCGCTCGGGGCGCCTCGGTGCTGCACAGCTCACGCACCTCGCCGTCCGGCGCGAATCCGACCTCCACCCCACACTCCCGGCACCCTGCTACAATCGCCCCGCCAAGCTCACCACCCACGTACTCTTCTCCCACCACCACCCACCGCACCTCCACCGCCGACCTCAGCGCCTCCAGGATCACGCTCGGCCCCTCCACCAGCGCCAGCCCTTCGCGCTCCCGCCCCCGCCGCGACGCCAGCCGCCGAGCCAGTCGCTGCTTAGATTTGCTGATCGCGTTCACTCGTTTCCCCCTGGTAGCCGCGGACCACCCCCCATGGACAGCCTGGAGCCCCTCCCCGTCGCACTCACCATCGCCGGCAGCGACAGCGGCGGAGGCGCGGGCATTCAGGCCGACCTCAAGACATTCCACCAGTGGGGCGTCTACGGCACCTCGGCGCTGACCGCCGTGACGGCGCAGAACACCCTCGGCGTGCAGGAGATCCACCCTGTGCCGGCCGCCATCATCGATGCCCAGATCCGGAGCGTGGCCACCGACCTGCCCCCGGCCGCGGCCAAGTCCGGCATGCTGGCCACCGCCGAGAGCGTACGCACCGTTGCCGCCGCGATCCGGCGCCACCGGCTCGGCTGCTACATCCTGGATCCGGTGATGGTGGCCACCAGCGGCGACAGGCTGCTCGCGCGCAACGCGGTGGCTGCCATACGTGACGAACTACTCCCCCTGGCCACCGTCGTCACCCCCAACTGGCCAGAGGCGGCTCTCCTCACGGGGGTAACGGAAGCAAACCTTTCGGGCATGGCAATGGCCGCACGGGACATCGTGGGTGCGGGCGCCGGCGCAGCGCTGGTCAAGGGCGGTCACCTCGGCGGTGACGAGGTCGCCGATCTCTTCTGGGACGGCGAGACCGAACAACTCTTCCGGGCTCCCCGCATCCGGACGCGCCACACGCACGGCACCGGGTGCACGCTCAGCGCGGCCATCGCGGCCGGGCTGGCGCTAGGCGCACCGCTGCCGGAAGCGGTCGGGACAGCGGTGGCGTGGGTACGGCACGCCATTGCAGGCGCGCCGGGACTGGGCTCCGGCCACGGACCCCTGAATCACTTCGCGGACGTGCCGCTACCCTGACGGCGGTGGCGTGACGGCCGCATCCCCCTTGTTCACCTCGCCACCAGCTCCAGCGTCACGATCTCCACAAACGGCAGCCCGTCCTCACCGACCAGGTACCGGTACCCCCGCAGCGAGCCCCGGAAGAAGGCTCTCGGGACGATCTCCTGCGCCCGCGACTGAGTGAAAACCTCGGAGGCAAGCAGCTGGCCCGTTCTCGTGTCGATCACCTCGACGGCGTGCTCCGTCAACTCATCCCCCAGCCGGCTCCGCTCGGTCATCGCCTCGGGCGTCCACATGAGTTCTCCCCCCACGCGCTCCAACCCTCTCTCCAGTCTCTCGATCTCCTTGCCGTATTCGTCGGTGGGACGCCACACCAGCGTGTAGAGCAGTCCGTCGCTGGCGACATGCAGCCGATGTACCTGGGTGGAAGCGCCTCCATCCCGGCGCCACCTCCACCACGTCACATCGCGCCTCAGCGTCTGCCGGAGTTCCCCGTCGATCCCCCACTCCTCCAGGACGTATGCGTCGGAGCCACCGGCGGGCGGAGCGGCCCAGAAGGTGTCGCCACCCGCGTAGGTGATGTATCGCCGCGTGGACACGCGTTCGTCGCCGACCGGTCCGAAACCGCGTTGCAGTACTCCCGTGGAGTCCACCAGCCGAAACTGGTGTGCGACGTCCTGGTACTTCATTCCGTTCACGGCCGATCCATCGTCCAGGATCACGGTTGTCCCGAACAGTCCCCCCATGACGTTGGCCGGAACACGCCGGATGAACTCATGCTCCGGAGTGAAGACCGACCACCTGGGGGCGCCATCGCGGACATGCAGGCGGTCCCGGCCGTCGATGATGAGGTTCATCATCCCACGGGCACTGAATTCTCCCGGGCCCTCGCCCACTCGGCCGAACGAACGGAGGTACTCGCCCCGCGAGTCCCATACGCTGATGACCCCGTCCCATCCGACCGCGTTCGCCGAGATGAAGCGGCCATCGGAATCCACCAGGACGGTCCGCCCCGGGTCCGGGCGCGACCCGTCGGCCACCGCCTCGAGCCGTACCCCCGTCGCAAAAAACTGGATCCGGCAGGGGGGCTCGCCGTCTGCGATCTCCGTTACGCTGCCCATCGGGACGGACCGTTCGGCTTTCTGCGGGCAGTCTTGCCTCGCCCCGTCCTCGACCTCACCGAAGCCGGCCAGCACCGGGAAGGCGGCCAGCCCCGCCAAAAGGCCCTGCCAGAGTCTGCTTCCAACCATCGTCTCAAACTCCCTTCCTGCGGAGAGGGTTGGTCCTGCCCGGCAGCCGGAGCGCGGTCAGCGGTGGCCCAGCAGCGGTACCAACTCCTCCAGCAGCACAGCCACCTTCTCGCCCGCCACCGCCCCCCACGCCATCACTTCCTCGTGATCGACCACCTCCAGGCCCAGCCCGGCGGCGCGGTTCGTCACGACCGAGATCGCGAGCACGCGCTGGCCTCTTGCCCGCGCGACGATCGCCTCCGGCACCGTGGACATCCCGACCACGTCGGCTCCCGCCGCCCGCAACGCCAGCACCTCGGCCGGCGTCTCGAAGTTCGGCCCGCCCACCCATCCATACACTCCGCGGGTCAGCCGGATCCGTGCCGCGAGTGCAACCTCCTCGGCAAATGCCATCAGTTCCCCGTCGTAGGGGCGGCTCATGTCGGGGAAGCGCTCCTCACCGGGATGCACCGGACCTGCCAGCGGAGCCTGGAAGCCCAGGTTGATGTGGTCGTCCACCAGCATCAGCGCCCCCGGAGCCAGGTCGGAACGGATGCCGCCGCTGGCGTTGGTGAGGAAGAGCGTCCCGGCCCCGAGCGCGCGTCCCACCCGCACCGGCGCGGCCACAATCTCCGCGCCGAACCCTTCATAGAAGTGAAACCGCCCCGACTGGAGCAGCACCGGCGTCCCCTCGATCCGCCCGATCAGAAAACAGCCCTCGTGGCCACTGACCGAAGCTTCCGGAAAGCCGGGCAGGTCGCCGAAGGGAACCGCCACCGCGTCCTCCATCCGCTCCGCAACCCCCCCGAGCCCGGAACCCAGCACGATGTGCACCTCCGGCCGCACGCCACCCCGCTCGAAGAGGATGCTCGCGCACTCGTCGATCGGCGGCCCCCTCAAATCAGCACACCCGCGATCGCGGCGGTCATGAAGGCGGCGATCGAGCCCCCTATCATCGCGCGGAGCCCCAGCTGTGCCAAGTCCCGTCGCCTCCGCGGCGCGATCCCCCCGATCCCCCCGATCTGGATGGCGATCGAAGCAAAGTTGGCGAAGCCCGACAGCGCATAGGCCGCGATCGCCGCGGAGCGCTCGGAGATCGCCTCTCCAGCCATCACCTCGGCGAGCCCCAGGTAGGCCACGAACTCCGTCGCCACGGTCTTCAGCCCCATCAGCGAGCCGACCTGGGGAGCCTCCGCCCAGGGCACGCCCATCACCCACGCGACCGGCGCGAGCAGCCACCCCAGAATCCACTCCAGCGATATCCACTCGGCCCCGAACAGCCCGCCGACCCAGCCCAGGATCCCGTTGAGCAGCGCGATCATCGCCAGGAAGGCCAGCAGCATCCCGCCCACGTTCAGCGCCAGCTTCATCCCCTCCCCCGCCCCGCGGGCCGCCGCCTCGATCACGTTCACGTCGGGCTTCTCGATGTTCGTCTGCAGCTTCCCCGCAGTGGCCGGCGTCTCCTCCTCGGGAAGCATCAGCTTGGCCACCAGCATGGCGGCTGGCGCCGACATCACTGAAGCCGCCATCAGGTGCCCCGCGATTTCGGGAAAGACCCCCGCCAGCATCCCCACGTACGCCGCCATCACCCCGCCCGCGACGGTGGCGAACCCCCCCGTCATCACCGTCATCAGCTCCGACCGGGTCATCCCGTCCACGAACGGCTTGACCAGGAGCGGCGCCTCCGTCTGCCCGATGAAGATGTTGCCCGCCACGGTCAGCGTCTCCGCCCCGCTCGTCCCCATCGTGCGCTGCATCACCCACGCGATCCCGCCGACCACCTTCTGCATGACGCCCAGATGGTAGAGCAGCGTCATCAGCGATGCGAAGAAGATGATCGTTGGGAGGACGTTGAAGGCCACGAAGGCGCCGGTCCGGGCGACTTGCTGGCCCTCGGCCACGAAGCCGCCGTTGCCGGGATCGCCGATCCCGACCGGGACATTGTTCCAGACCAGATCGCCGAAGAGGAACTGCGCGCCCTCCAGCGTGTAGCCGACGACCGCGAGGACCGCATCGTTCGCCACGTCGAAGACGACCCTTCCCGCCGGAGTGCGCAGGATGATGAGCGCGAAGACGAACTGCAGCACCAGCCCCCAGATCACCACCCGCCACGGGATGCGCTTCCGGTTGCTGCTCAGCGCCCATGCGCACAGGGCGAGCACTCCCAGGCCGAGCAGCCCACGCAGCCGGGTGAGGACATCCCCGGCAGCCTGCACGGCGCTCTCGGCCGCGGAGACGCCGGGCAGCGCGTCGAACGCAGCGGCGGCAGCGCCCGGGAAGGCGCCGGGGAGCGCCACGAGTGACGCGAGCGCCGCGGCCGGATCGATGATTGAAAGCATGGGACCACCTCGCTGACGGAGTGTCGATGCGGCGACGGCACGGCACCCGCGTCCCCACAGGATGCTTGGCTCTCCACCGTGCCGGCGCGGGCTTGCCGACAAGCTGCTTACGATACTGCCGCCCGCCTGTGCCTGCCACCGAGATAGCCCGTTGTCCTGTTGCCCATGGGAGTTTGAGACGCAATTTTTCCGTTTTCTGATCGTTCAATCCGAGAGGCGTGGCGAGAGGATGAAGAACGGATCAAGGATTCCAGCATACGGCGAGGGGCGCCGGTCAATGGCCCTGATGCTTGCCGCGCTGGCCTGCTTCTGTGCCGCTTTGCCCCTCCCGGCCTCAGCGCAACTGGAGCGGTGGACGCTGGAGCGCACCGTCACGATTGGCGATGCGTTCGACCCGGAGACGGGACTCACTCGGGTGGGAAGCGTGATCGTCCAGGGTGACCGGCTGCTCGTGGCGCAACCGATGGAACAGCGCCTCCGGGTCTTCTCCCTCACTGGGGACTTCCTCGGGTTCATCGGCCGCGACGGAGAAGGACCGGGGGAGTTCCGGAGGGTGCGCAGTATGGGCCTGCACGACGGCCGGGTGTGGGTCCACGATTCCTCCTTGCGACGCCTCCAGTACTTTGATGCCGACGGCCGCTTCGTGTCGTCGGTGCGGATCGGGGGTCACCCGGCTTTGCTCGGGGCGAGGGTGCGGGCAGTTCTCGCGGATGGATCCATGCTCTTCAAGTACGGGGCGTCGGCAGACGAGTTGGTCGAATCTCCGCCGAAGCCGGAGGCTGTGTTCCTGGTCGATCCCGAGTGGTTGCCGCAGGACACGGTGGCCGTATTGGTCGGGCACAGCCAGGTCGTGCGACTATCTGATGGTCGTAGCGGCAGGACGACATATTCGGCCATTCCCGAGTCGTACCGCTCGCTGCTTTCGGTGGCGCCGGACGGATCGGGATTCGTCGTGGTGCACCGCAACGGCACCACGAGTGCCGAACCCCACACGTTTCGCGTGATCCGGTTCGACGCCCGGGCGGACACCGCGTGGGCGCGCGAGGTCCCGTACGATCCAGTCCGCGTGCCCGGGACGTGGCGGTCGCGGCAGGTGGAAGAGGATGCGCGTGACACCCAGGGCCTCGGTATTCCCGAAGACCGGATACGACAGGCGTTGGAGAGAGCCTATGCCAGGTTGGAGTTCTTCCCTCCTGTCCGCGTCGTACGTGCCGGAGCGGACGGCTCGACCTGGCTGCTCCTCCGCACGGGCGTCGAATCATACGAGTGGGAAGTTCTGGACGAATCCGGCCATGCCGTTGCGCGTGTCGGTCCGCCGCAAGGCGGGATAGCGTGGGCGGACGCAGAATCGCTGTGGTCCGTCGAGCGTGACGAGCTCGGCATCTCGTACCTGGTTCGATATGTCATCCGCCGCCCCTGACCGGTCGCCGCATGGCCCGGCGGTTCCTCTGGACGGGCTGTAGCCGCGCGGGCAACCAGCACCCAAATCCTGCCAAAATGGCAGTCGCGCGGGTCAGCCCACCCCAAAACCTGCCAAAATGGCAGACTTCGGGGGTCCGCTCTGCCGGAACCTGCCAAAATGGCAGACCCAAAACCTGCCAAAACGGCAGCCCGGACCACCGCCACCGTCCCCCACTCCGGCACGCCCCTTGCCTTGAATCGAACGGTTACCTTCAAAACACACCTTCGGCGAACCGGCCGGCCCCCCGCGGACCGGCCCGGACCAGCCACCAAGCCCCGCCGGCGGGGAAGCCGGCACTGACAAGGAACTCAAATGGGCAAGACCATAGGAATCGACCTCGGAACGACCAACTCGGTGGTCGCGGTCATGGAGGGCGGCGAGCCCACCGTCATCCCCAACTCCGAAGGGGGCCGCACCACGCCTTCCGTCGTCGCCTTCGCGAAGGACGGCGAGCGGCTGGTCGGACAGGTCGCGCGGCGCCAGGCCATCACCAACCCCGAGAACACCGTCTTCTCGATCAAGCGCTTCATGGGAATGCGCTACTCGGAGGTCGAGGCCGAGCGCAAGCGGGTTCCCTACAAGGTGGCGCGCGACAGCAAGGACCGGATCGTCGCCAACCTTCCCAACGCGGGCAAGAGCTACACGCCGCCGGAGATCTCCGCGGTGATCCTGCAGAAGATGCGGCAGACCGCCGAGGACTACCTGGGCGAGAGCGTGAGCGACGCGGTGATCACCGTCCCCGCCTACTTCAACGACGCGCAGCGGCAGGCCACCAAGGACGCGGGCAAGATCGCCGGCCTCCAGGTGAAGCGCATCATCAACGAGCCGACCGCCGCCGCGCTCGCCTACGGGCTCGACAAGAAGACCGACGAGAAGATCGCGGTCTTCGACCTGGGCGGCGGGACCTACGACATCTCGATCCTGGAGATCGGAGACGGAGTCTTCGAGGTGAAGGCGACCAACGGCGACACCCACCTGGGCGGAGACGACTTCGACCAGGTGCTGATCGACTGGCTCGTGGCGGAGTTCAAGCGCGACCAGGGGATCGACCTGTCCAAGGACGCGATGGCGCTGCAGCGCCTCAAGGAGGCCGCCGAGAAGGCCAAGATGGAGCTCTCCTCGACGCCCTCGACGGACATCAACCTGCCCTTCATCACCGCCACGCAGGAGGGTCCCAAACACCTCAACTACTCGCTCTCGCGCGCGAAGTTCGAGCAGCTGGTGGACCACCTCATCCAGCGGACGATCCCGCCCATGCGCAAGGCGCTGGACGACGCGGGGCTGAAGCCGGCCGACATCGACGAGGTGGTGCTCGTCGGCGGCTCCACGCGGATCCCGAAGATCCAGGAGGTGGTGGAGGAGTTCTTCGAGCAGGAGCCCCACCGGGGCGTGAACCCCGACGAGGTGGTGGCGGTGGGCGCCGCGATCCAGGCGGGCGTGCTGGCCGGCGAGGTCAAGGATGTGCTGCTCCTGGACGTGACCCCGCTGTCGCTGGGCATCGAGACGCTGGGCGGCGTCATGACCTCGCTGATCGAGCGCAACACCACGATTCCCACGCGCAAGATGGAGGTCTTCTCCACCGCCGAGGACAGCCAGACCACGGTCGAGATCCACGTGCTCCAGGGCGAGCGCAAGATGGCGCTCGACAACCGCACCATCGGGAAGTTCCAGTTGACGGGCATCCCGCCGGCGCCGCGGGGCGTCCCACAGGTGGAGGTCACCTTCGACATCGACGCCAACGGCATCCTGCACGTGACCGCGAAGGACCGGGCGACCGAGAAGGAACAGAAGGTGCGGATCGACGCGTCGAGCGGGCTGAGCGACGCCGAGATCGACAAGATGGTGAAGGACGCCGAGAAGAACGAGGCGGAGGACCAGGCGCGCCGCGACGAGGTCGAGGCCCGCAACCACCTGGACTCCCTGATCTACCAGGTCGAGAAGGACACGGGCGAGTGGGGAGACAAGGTGTCGGACGGGACGCGGGAGCGGCTCGACGCGGCCGTCGAGCGTGGCAGGCAGGCGCTCAAGGGCGACGACACCGCCGAGATCAACGAGGCGCGAGACGAGCTGATGCAGGCCTTCAGCGCCGCCGGCCAGGAGATGTACCAGGCGCAGGCGGCGGAGGCGGCGGCCGAGGAGAGCGAGCCGGCGGAGGATGCCGGCGAGCCCGCGGCGGCGGAGGCGGAGGATGCCGACGAGGACGTCGTGGAGGCCGACTACGAGATCGTGGACGAGGGCAAGTAGGAGACAGACGATGTACGATCCACTCAGAGCAAAGACAAAGGTCGCCCTTTCGGTGGCGGCCTGCTTCCTCTTCGGGCTGGCGCTGGCTTCCCAGTTCGGGTTCGTCGAGACGGCCATCGAACTCCCGGTGATCCAGACCGCGCCGGCGGTTGCCGAAGAGGCCGTGCAGCCGGCGCTGGACCTGAGCGAAGCGTTCGTGAACATCGCCGACGCGGTAACGCCGTCGGTGGTGCGGATCGAAACCGTCCGGCGCCTTGCGCGCGACGCGGGCGCGCAGGAGGGAAACCCGTTCCGCAGGCCGCCCAGGCAGGAAGTGCCGCCCCTCAGCAGCGGGAGCGGCTTCATCATCTCTGCGGACGGCCACGTGATGACCAACCATCACGTCATCGACGACGCGGAACGGATCACGGTCGTCCTCCCGGACGGGCGGGACTTCGGAGCCCGGCTGGTGGGGACCGACCCGACGACCGACATCGCGGTGATCAAGATCGAAGGCGACGGTTTTCCCGCGATCTCGCTGGGGTCCTCCGCCGATGTCGAGGTCGGTGAATGGGTCCTGGCGATCGGCAACCCCGGATTCAGCCGCGCCGCCCCAGACCGGCTCGACTATACGGTGACCGCGGGGATCGTGTCGGCCGTGGGCCGGTCGCTCAATCTGCTCGACCAGACGCTGGGCCGGGACCCCGCGTTTGAGGGCCGGGCCGGCTACGCGATCGAGAACTACATCCAGACCGATGCCGTGATCAACTCCGGCAACTCCGGCGGACCGATGGTCAACCTGCGCGGACAGGTGATCGGGATCAATTCCGCGATGATGACCCAGACGGGCGCCTACCAGGGGTACGGCTTCGCGATCCCGATCGACCTGGCCCACCAGGTGATGAACGACCTGATCGCCTACGGCCGTGTCAAGCGCGCCCTGCTGGGCGTCCGCGTCGGGTCTGTGGCGTCGGAGGACGCCGAGGCGCTCGGCCTGCCCGAGGTGGCCGGGGCGCTGGTACAGCAGGTTACCGGGGGTCCCGCCGCCGGGGCGGGGCTCCGGATGGGGGACGTCATCATGGAGGTCGACGGCGAGAAGGTCGAGACCGGCAACGATCTGCAGCACCTGATCGCGCTCAAGGCGCCGGGAGACCGGATCACGATGACGATCTACCGGCGAACCACGCCGGGAGAGCTGAAGACCAGCCCTGTCCAGGTGAACGTGCAGCTGGCCGAGCAGCCCTACACGGCCCCGGCCTCGGAGACCGCCAGCCGACCGGGGCGCAACGCCGACGAGATCGGGATTCGGGTAGGGGAGATCACCCGGGAGCATGTGATGGAGCTCGGTCTTGAGAGCACCCGGGGCGTTGTCGTCGAGGAGATCCAGGTGGGCGGCCCGGCCAACCGCAAGAACATCTTTCCCGGCTGCGTGATCATCGAAATCGGCGGCACCCCGGTCGAGGGCCTGCGCGACTACCGCGACGCAATGCGGGATGTGTCCGCCGGTGACGTGGTGTCGATGATCGCCACCTGCGACTACACGGGCCGGGCGCCGCAGATGTACAACATCCGGGTACCGCGGTAGGCGAAATCGCGGCAGGCCCGGCGCGCCTCTTGGTGGGGATGGCTCCCGCGTTACCTTAAGGGACGACGGCATGTCCCCGGCGAGGAGCGAAAGTGGCGGAATTGGCAGACGCGCAAGATTTAGGATCTTGTGGCCCCTGGCCGTGGGGGTTCGAGTCCCCCCTTTCGCATGACGGGCGGGGGGCGCGGTGAAGTCCGCCGCGCCCGCGCTCGATGCGTCGCGGCTCGACGTGACGGTCACCGAGGGTGAGCGGTGCCGGCGCACCGTGAAGGTGGCCGTTCCGGCCGATGTGGTGGACGCCGAGAGGATTGCCGTCGTGCGCAAGTACGCGTCCCGGGTGAAGATGCGGGGATTCAGGAAGGGACAGGTTCCGGCGCGGGTGATCCTGCAGCGCTATGGCCGCGCGATCGAGGAGGAGACGGTCGAGACCTCGGTCAGGAAGGCGTGCGATGCCGCCATCGTCGCAAATGAACTGCGCCCCGTGTCGGACGTGGAGGTGAAGGACCTCCAGTTCGAACCCGGCGAGCGCATCTCCTTCGAGGCCTCCTTCGATGTCCGTCCCGAGGTGCCGCTGGGCCGCCTGGGCGGGTTCAGGGTCGAGCGTCCCCGGGTGGCCGTGCCCGACGGCGCCGCGGGCGAGATCCTGGAGGGACTGCGCCGGGACCACGCGGCCTGGCGGACCGAGGATTCGGGCAGCCCCGGGGCCGGCGACTCGGTCACGGTGGAACTGACCCGCCTGGACGGTAAGGACGGGGAGCCCGCCGACGCGGACGCCAGCCGCCGGTATGACATCGTGCTCGGCGAGGGGCAGGCCCTGCCCGACATCGAGGAGGCCATCGGGACGCTGGCCCCGGGCGAGGAGGGCGAATTCGATGTCGGCTTCCCCGACGACTTCGCGGACGAGGAGCGGCGCGGGAAGCGCCACCGGCTGCGGATCGAACTGGTCTCCCGGCGGGTGCCCGAGCTCCCCGCGCTCGACGACGCCTTCGCCAGAACGGTCGGCGACTTCGAGGACCTGGCCGCCCTGCGCGCGCGCGTCGAAGAGGATCTGGAAAGGGACGCCCGGGGACGCGGCGAAGCTGAGCTGCGCGACCGGCTGCTCCGCCTGGTCGTCGAGGCGAACGACTTCGAGGTCCCCGATTCGATGGTCGAGGGCTACACGGACGCGCTCATCGGGGATGCGAACGGCGTCGATCCGGAAGAGCTCACGGACCTCAGGAAGGAACTCCGGCCGACGGCGGAGATGGCTGTGAAGCGCGAGCTGCTGGCCGACCGGATCGTGGACGAACACGGCCTGCGGCCCTCGAAGGAGGAGGTCGGGGACCGCGTGGACGAGCTGGCCCGGGGGACCGGCCAGTCCCCGGGGCGGCTGCGGGCCCGCCTGAAGAAGTCCGGCGGCCTTCGCAACGTCGAGCGGACGCTCACCGAGGCCCGGCTCTTCGAGTTCCTGAAGGAACGTTCCGAGATCACCGAACCCGATTGAGAGAGGATGCCGCCAGGATGGCAATATACCCGCCCTACGTGATCGAGCGAACCAGCCGCGGCGAACGCAGCTACGACATCTTCAGCCGGCTGCTCATGGACCGGATCGTCTTCCTGGGAAGCTCCATCGACGACAACGTGGCCAACATCATCGTGGCGCAACTGCTCTTCCTCGACGCGGACGACCCCGACCGGGACGTGTACCTGTACATCAACTCCCCGGGTGGCAGCGTCTACGCGGGGCTGGCCATCTACGACACCATGAACCACCTGCGCGCCCCGGTCTCCACCTTCTGCGTGGGGATGGCGGCCTCCATGGGCGCCCTGCTGCTGGCCGCGGGCGACAAGGGCAAGAGGAACGCGCTCCCCAACGCGCGGATCATGCTGCACCAGCCGTCGTCCGGGTACCAGGGGACAGCCGCCGACATCGAGATCGCCGCGAAGGAGATCCTGGGCACCCGGGAGCGCCTCAACCGGATCCTGGCAGAGACGACCGGCCAGAAGCTGCGCAAGATCAACGCGGACGTGGACCGGGACCGCTGGATGAGCGCGGAGGAGGCGGTCCGGTACGGTCTGGTCGACCAGGTCCTGCGCAAGGGAGTCGCCCGCAACGGCGTTTCGGACCAGGAGGCATAGCCCGTGGACAGAATCCCCCCGGCATTCGAGCGGCGATGCATCCAGGCTGGACGCTTCGCCCCACCTTTCGAAAACGTAAAGACAACTTTACATTATGTCATGTTCAGTATACATATGACGCCTCCAGGGCTGCGCTCTGCGTTGCTCCTCAGCCCAATAGCGCGGCTATTGGCCCCTCGTCACGCCTTGCCAGCCCGGCGCCTCGCCGCTCTCGGTGCTCGCGTGGCTCTATCCACGGACTTCTAGATGTCAAGCGACAGACACCTTCGCTGCAGCTTCTGCGGAAAGTCCAAGGAGTCGGTCAAGAAGTTCATCTCCGGCCCGTCGGTCTACATCTGCAACGAGTGCATCTCGCTGTGCAACGAGATCCTCGCCGAAGAGGAGGAACGCGAGAGCCAGGAGGCCTCGGTCTCCACGCTGAAACCAGAGGAGATCAAGTCCGTCCTCGACGAATACGTCATCGGACAGGAGCAGGCGAAACGGGCGCTTTCGGTGGCCGTGTACAACCACTACAAGCGCGTCCACCAGAAGGACAAGCTGGCCGGAGTGGAGATCGACAAGGCGAACGTGCTCCTGGTCGGGCCCACCGGCGTCGGCAAGACCCTGCTCGCGCAGACGCTGGCTCGCATCCTCCAGGTGCCCTTCACGATCGCCGACGCCACTACGCTGACCGAAGCCGGCTACGTGGGCGAAGACGTCGAGAACATCCTGGTGCGCCTGTTGCAGGCCGCGGACTTCAACACCAACGATTGCGAGCGCGGGATCGTCTACATCGACGAACTCGACAAGATCGCCCGCAAGTCGGAGAACCCCTCGATCACGCGCGACGTGTCGGGCGAGGGGGTGCAGCAGGCGCTCCTCAAGATCCTGGAGGGGACGGTGGCCAACGTGCCGCCGCAGGGCGGGCGCAAGCATCCGCAGCAGGAGTACATCCAGATCGACACCACGAGCATCCTCTTCATCTGCGGGGGAGCGTTCGAGGGCCTCGACAAGATCGTGGAACACCGACTCGGGCGGCGGCAGATCGGGTTCGGCGAGCGCACGGACGAAGACGCGGACGTTCGCCTGCCCGCCAGCCTTCCCGAGGCCGCCGACGACGACCTGATGGTGTGGCTGGAGCCCGAGGACCTCCAGCGCTTCGGCCTCATCCCCGAGCTGGTCGGGCGGCTCCCCGTGACCGTTCAGCTCGAGGACCTCGACGAGGACTCGCTCCTTCGCATCCTGCAGGAGCCGCGCAACGCGCTGGTGAAGCAGTACCAGAAGATGTTCGAGATCGAGGGCGTGGGACTGACCTTCGACCCGGGAGCGCTGCGCGAGATCGCGCGGCAGACGCTCGAGCGCGGCACCGGCGCGCGGGGCCTGCGCGCCGTGATGGAACGGGTGATGCGCGACGTGATGTTCGAGCTGCCCTCCCGGAGCGACGTGCGGGAGGTCGTAGTGACCCCCGAGTCGGTGGGCGGAAGGGTGCCTCCGCTGCTGGTCCTTCGGCCCGAGGCGCAGAGGAAAGAGGCCTGACGGGCGGCAGCCCGTGGACGAATCCGCCCGAGCACCGAGAGCGGCGAGGCGCCGGGCTGGCAAGGCGCGACGACGAGGAATGGCAGCGCCATTTCGAGGAGGAGCAACGCAGAGCGGTGCTTCAGGAATCCGATAAGTAAAATAAACATGACAACATGTAAGGTTCTCTTGACATCTCGAGCACGTGAGCACCGCGGTCCAGCCCGGATGCATCGCCGCTCGAATGCCGGGGGGACTTCGTCTGCGGGCTGCCTGCAGTCCGTGGACGAATCCGCCCGAGCACCGAGAGCGGCGAGGCGCCGGGCTGGCAAGGCGCGACGACGAGGAATGGCAGCGCCATTTCGA
>VXLT01000277.1:13346-18078 GCA_009841475.1 Gemmatimonadota bacterium | reverse complement strand
GAGTCGTTCGGCGCTCCTCTGGAGGGCGTCTTCGGTGCGGTGGCCGAGCTCGCGGCGCAGCGCGTCCAGCTCGTCGTGCACGCTCACGATCATCTCGCCGAGGAACCCCGCCAGGAAGCAGAGCACGCCCACCGTGACGAGCAGCACCACCAGATAGAGCAGCGGCCGGAACCCCAGGTTCATCGCGTAGCGCAGGTAGAGCGCGGCGAGTCCCGTCGCCACCCCCGCGGCCATGAGCAGCAGTCCCGGCAACCCGAAGGCCACCATCGGCTTGCGCGAGAAGCGCAACTGGAACCACACGGCGACCAGATCGAGCACGCCTCCCACCACCCGGCCCTTGCCCGAGTACTTCGCCTCCCCCGCGCGCCGCGGATGCAGCTCGATGTCGATCTCGGTCACGGTGAAGCCCTGCTTGTGCGCCAGCACCACGAAAAAGCGGTGCCAGTCGTGGCGCAGGCGCACGGCATTGAGCACGTCGGCCCGGAACCCCTTCATGGAGTTGAGGTCGCTCACCGGCACGCGGAAGATCATCCTGCTCAGCGCGTTGTAGATCGACGACACGGCGCGCTTGTCGTACCGCCCCACCTTCCGCCCGGTCACGATGTCCCACCCGTCGGCGAGCCTGTCCAGAAAGCGCGGAATCTCGGCCGGCAGGTGCTGCAGGTCGGCGTCGAAGAGGACGAGGTACTTGCGGCCCGTAGCCTCGGCGGCGGTGAGCAGCGCTTCCGTCTTCCCCAGGTTCACGCGGTGTCGCAGGACCCGCAATTGATCCCACCCGTCCGCCTGTGCCTCGGCCAGGTCACCGGTGCCGTCGCTCGATCCGTCGTCCACGAGAAGGATTTCGCCGTCGAGACCGTATTTCTTGAAGGTGGCACGCAGTTCCGGGATCAGGTGCGGGATATTGGGCGCCTCGTTGTACGCGGGCACCACAAGCGCGAAATCACGGTAGACCTCGTCCCGGCGCACGGGCCCCGCACCCGGTGCCGGCATCACCGCGGATTCGGCGCCGACCCCACGCCCGCCGTCCCCGGCCGGGCTAGACACGCTTCCTCATCCGTGCCGGGACGATCCCGAGCTGGTCCCGGTATTTCGCCACGGTCCGCCTCGCGATCTTCACCCCCTCGCTCTTAAGCAGGTTCACGATCGCCTGGTCGGTCAGGGGACGCTGCGGGTCCTCGCTGTCCACCAGACTCCTGATCTTCGCCTGTACGCCCCGCGTCGAGATGTCCGAGCCGGTGACGGTTGGAAGTCCTCCGGAGAAGAAGAACTTGAGCGGGTAGGTGCCGGTGGGCGTCTGGACGTATTTCTCGTTGGTGACCCGCGATACGGTGGATTCGGCCATCCCGATGTGCTGGGCCACCTCCCTCAGCGTCAGCGGCTTCAGGTGCTGCACGCCGCGCTCGAAGAAGCGCTGCTGCCTGGCGACGATGTACCGCGTCACCCGCAGCATCGTCTGGCGCCGCTGCTCGATCATCTGGATGAGCCACTGCGCGGCGTTCATCCGGCTGGAGATGAACTCCTTGTTCTCGCCGGCGAAGCTGGAGCGTTTCGCGGCGACCTCGCGGTAGGTCCTCGATAGCCGCAGCCGCGGGAGGCCCGTGTCGTTGACGAAAACCATGTACTCGCCGCCGACCTTGTCGACGATAAGGTCCGGGATGACGTACTGGTCCGGGCTCGACGCGTACTGCCGGCCGGGCCGGGGATCGAGCGTGGCGACCTCGTCGGCGACCCCCTGCACTTCCGCGACCGATACTCCGGAGATCTTCGATATCTCCGCCCACCTGTGATTGAGGAGATCGTCGAGGTGGTCGGTGACGATCCGGAAAGCCAGCGAGTCCTGCCGGTTCGCCCTGGCCAGCTGAATGCGCAGGCATTCGCCCAGGTCGCGCCCCCCGACGCCCGGCGGGTCGAGCGACTGCACCACGTCGAGGACGGTCTCGATCTCGTCCGTCGTGTGGGGAGCGAAGAGCGACTCGAGCTCCTCCAGCTCGGCCTGGCGCGCCTCCTCGTCCTCGATCTCCCCGGCCTCGGCGATGGCGGCGTCGCG
This sequence comes from Gemmatimonadota bacterium, assembly GCA_009841475.1. GTDB lineage: Bacteria > Gemmatimonadota > Gemmatimonadetes > Longimicrobiales > Gaopeijiaceae > Bin94. The sequence goes on along the minus strand of VXLT01000277.1, from coordinate 16,031 downwards.
GATGGTTTCCCGGGAGCCGTTGAGGCCGTCGGCCACCTCCTGGAGCGAACACGTCAGCAGCCCGTCGTCGTCGATGTTGCCGATGATCTCGGTCGCGATCCAGCGTTGCCGCTCATCAAGGTCCAGCAGCGCGATCTGCTCTTCGAGGAAGTCGTGCAGATGGCGCTCCTCGACGGCCGGGGGCTGATAGAACTCGCGCGGCTCGTAGCGCTCGCGGGTCCCGCCCACGTCGAAGCCGTCCAGGAGGATCTCGTCCCAGTCCATTTCGTCCTCGGGCTCCTCCTGCCCTTCCTCGTCGACCTGGATGTCCTCGTCGTCGTCGGGTTCCGAAAGCTCGAGGAAAGGGTTCTCCGACAGCTCCTGCTCCATGCGGGTCTGAAGCTCGAGCAGCGGCATGTAGATCAGGTCCATCGCCTGGTAGAGGCGCGGATTGGGCTTGGCCTCCTGGCGCGCCCTCGTGCCCTGGAACATGCCCGGCCTGATGCTGCTGCTCACGGCAGGATCATTCCTCGGGTGGCGGGAATCTCGTCCTCATGCGCGCCGTCAGGGTCCGGCCCAGGTAGAGGTGCGCGACCTCGTCGTTCCACACCAGTTCGGAGACCGTCCCCGATACCCGGATCCGCCCGTCGTGCATGATGCAGGCGCGGTCCACGATCTCCAGCGTCTGTTCGACGTTGTGATCCGATATGATGACGCCGATGTTGCGGGTGCCGAGCTGCGACACGATCTCCTGGATGTCCTGCACGGCGATGGGATCGATCCCGGCGAAGGGCTCGTCAAGCAGCATGAACTTGGGCCGCTGTACCAATGCCCTGGTGATCTCCAGCCTGCGCCGCTCCCCGCCGGACAGTGAAAAGGCCTTGTTGTCGCGCAGGTGTCCGATCGAGAGCTCGCCCAGGAGTTCCTCGAGTCGCTCCTGGCGCTCCCTGCGGGTCAGGTCGAGCGTCTCCAGAATCGCCATGACGTTCTGGGCGACCGTGAGCCGGCGGAAGACCGAAGGCTCCTGGGCAAGGTACCCGACCCCCATTCTGGCCCGCCTGTACATCGGGACGCCCGTGAGTTCGGCGTCATCCAGGTACACCTTGCCCTGATCGGCGGCGATCAGTCCGACGAGCATGTAGAAGGTGGTGGTCTTCCCTGCTCCGTTGGGACCCAGGAGGCCCACGATTTCGCCCTGCCGCACCTCGATGTCCGCGTCCGCGACGACCCGCCGCTTCCGGTAGATCTTCGTCAGGCCCACGCCGCGCAGCGTGGAGTCGGTGTCCGGCGCGCGAAGGTGCACGGGGCCGCCCTCCGGCGCGGCTTCCCCAGCCTCGAGCGTGGCCTCCGCCGTACCGCCGGTCATCGCCGCCTTCTTCGGGTTTGCGCCCCGATTCCGGGTCCGGAGGTCCGGCCTGGCCTCGCCCCGGCTGATCCCATGGCCGAAGTGTCAGGCTTCGCCCCGCTCGTTGCGACGGCCGACGTGTCGGGTCTCACCACGGTCGTGTCCACCTCAGCCGAGTCCGGCTCCGCCACCGCGGAATCCACGGCCGCGGAGTCCGCCACCACGGAGTCCGACTGCGGCTCCAGGTGCCAGCCCTCGGTCTGTCCCACGACTTCCATGTCCACGATCTCCTGGCCGTCCAGGTGGATGGTGATCTCTTCTCCGTCCACTAAGTGTAAAGCCGGACGGACTTCCGCGCCGACCTCGGTCGTGTCGGTGGAGAACATCCTGTAGAAGCTGCGGGCACTGCCGATGGCGGTGAGCGTCTCCAGGCGCGGCGCGGCGTCGGGCCGCGGTGGTTCGGTGGCCGCGGTGCTGTCGGACGGTTGCAACGGGCCGAAGCGGGCGATGATCGTGTCGCCCACCATCCAGTCCCGGCGCGCAAGCTCCGGCAGGCCGCGGGTGCGGAGCGTGTCCTCGTCGATGCGTTCGGCGCGCGCGTTGCCGACGGCCACCACCTCGTCGAGCCGCTGCCCCGGCGACTTCACCACGATGGAGTCTCCGGTGAGATGGAAGTCCTCGGCCACCGCGACGGGCCGGGGGAGAGAATCGGGAGCGGCCTGCGCCCCGCCGTCCTGCGTGGCTGCCCCGGCGAGAGCCCGGGCCCGTTCCGCATCCCCGGGCGAGAGACCCCGTGTGTCGATCTCCGCATCGCCGTCGCCGCCGGGCAGGGGCGGCACCTCGGCGAGGGCCACGAGCAGGTCCACGTTTCCGCCTTCCATGAAGAGCCGGATGGCGGGCGCGCGCATGTCGACCTGCTCGCCGGTGAGGTGTGCGTCGTGGCGCGCGACGATCTCTTCGCTCCGGGTGCCGGACGGAGTGACGGAGATCGAAGTGCCCGTCAGCGTGTACCCCTGGCCCGCGAATCGCGCGTCCCCGAGCACGACCATCACACCCCCTTCCTGGTCGTAGTCCAGCGAATCGCCGAAGGCCTGGAGCGAGTCCCGCACGATCTCGACCTGCCCGCCCGCGCGGAAGTACCGCCGCCCCTCGAAGCGGAATCGTTCGGCGCTGATCTCGTAGGGCACCTGCGGCGTGGTGTCGGGGGTTTCGGCGGCTTCGGGCGGGGGTTCCTCAGTCGGCTCCCCTTCGGAAGTCTCGGGGGGTTCCTCCTCCGTGGTCAAACCGGCCTGACCGGAGTCGGGATCGGGGGGTTCCGCAACCGTCTGTCCGCTGTCCGGGCCGGGGGGTTCCACGCCCAC
>VXLT01000277.1:0-13246 GCA_009841475.1 Gemmatimonadota bacterium | reverse complement strand
CGGGGGGTTCCGCAACCGTCTGTCCGCTGTCCGGGCCGGGGGGTTCCACGCCCACATGGCCGCTGTCCGGGTCCGTGGGAGCCTCGGCAACCTCGCCGCTATCCGATTGGGGCGGCGGCTCCGGCTCCGGCGCGGGTGCAACGAAGAACGTCGCGTTCGGTTCCCCACCGTACACAAACAACTGGTCGAGCGTACGGAATTCGGAGGCCTGGTCGTAGGTCAGATTGTTGCCCCGGATCACCGTGCCGCTGGCCCGGTCGGTGACCACGACGTTGGACCTCGCTACCAGTTGTCTGCGGCTGCTGAAGTATGTGGCGGAGTCGGCGCGGAGTTCGGTGTCCGGGTCTTCAAAGCGGACGTTTCCGTACAGCTGGACCTGATTGTCCGATTCGAATACCACCGCGGAATCGGCGCGGACGCGTGTGCCGTCGTCACACCGGTAGTCCACGCCCCCCGATGCGTGATGCCGGTATTCGGACGGACCGAAACGTGCGGCGTAGCGCTGGCTGTGGGTGTAGCCGCCCACGCTGACCAGCCGGCAATCGGGCTGCTGCCCATACGCGTTCGCCGGCGCGATCAGCGCGGCCACCAGGGCGGACCGGACTGCCCGGCGGGCGCCGGTTCGAACCGCCCATGACGGGGGATTCCGCTTCCGGCCCCGGCTCAGGACTCGGAACATCCACCGTCCTTCGGTGCCTCGATCCTGAGGTCGTTGAAGGACAGGTCGGTTTCGAAGCCGTCGCCCGTGACCCGGCATCCCCCGCGCTCCATCCGGACGGGCACATGCGTCCAGATCCGGTCACTGTCCATGTTGAAGAAGAGTTCGTCGGCCTCGATCTCCCGCGCCTCGTTGAGTTCGTCGGCGGGCACGCTGAGCAGCGCGTTGCCGTAGGCCCAGAGTTCGCTGCTTCCGTCGCTGCTCATCCGTCCGGCGTCGGCGGTCACCCTGCCCTTTTCGCGGCCCCATTCGTCGAACAGCAACAGTGTCAGCCCGTAGACCCGTTGATGGGTCGAGTCCTGCCACATGTGTATGCTGTCGGCCTCGAGCGTACCCTCCTGGACTCCGTCCTGGGTGAGCTTGATCGATGTCTCGTAGATGGTCTGGTCGGCGGCGACCTCTTCCAGCTCGGTGAGCGGCCCGTCCTCGCCACCGGCCGTACAGGCTGCGGCGGCCGAAACGAGGCCGAAGGCGAGGAAGAGGAACCGGGCAGGCCGGCGGGTTTCCGGTGGTTGGCGGATCTCCATCAGACTACTCCGGCTCTCAGAAGGTCGTGCAGGTGGACAATGCCCTCGAGCCCCGTGTCGCCCACGACCGGGAGGGCCATAACGCCGTGTTCCTCCATGCGCCGAACCGCGGCGGCGCCCAGTTCGTCCGGACCGGCGGTTCTGGGCGTGCGGGTCATGAAGGTGGAGACGGCGAGGCCCAGGAAGTCCTCGGCGTGCTCCATCAGGCGGGCTACGTCACCGGCCGTGACCACCCCGACGAGCGCGTTGGCGTCGTCGATCACCGGCACCGTCCCCCGCATCCGCGCCAGCGGCACGATCACGTCGCGCACGGTGGCCTCCCCACGCACGGCAGGGTAGTCCTCGGCCACCATCACGTCGCGCACCCGCAGGGTGAGGCGGCGTCCCAGCGAACCGCCCGGGTGGAGGCGGGCGAAGTCCGCCGCGCGAAAACCGCGGCGGCGCAGCAGCGCCACTGCCAGCGCGTCGCCCATGGCGAGGGTCGCGGTCGTCGACGAGGTCGGCGCCAGATCCATCGGGCAGGCTTCGACCGCGACGCCGCAGTCGAGCACGGCGGCGGCCTGCCTGGCCAGCGGCGACCCCGTGTCGCCGACCAGTGCCACCACCGGCATCCCCCGGAGTTCGGCGAAGGCCAGCAGGCCGTTCAGCTCCTCGGTTGCGCCGCTCCTGGAAAGCAGGACCAGCACGTTGCCGGGGCTCGCGATCCCCACGTCGCCGTGCAGTCCGTCCACCGGGTGCAGAAAGACCGCCGGAGTGCCGGTCGAGGTAAGGGTGGCGGCGATCTTGCGGGCAATCAGGCCGGATTTGCCAACTCCCGACAGGACCACCATCCCGTCCCGCGAGCAGATCAGGTCGACGGCGCGCAGGAACCCGTCCCCGAGCCGCGGGCCCAGCGCGGCAACCGCCTCGGCCTCCATGCGGAGCACGCGGCGCGCCTCCTCCAGGATCGTCCCGCTTCCGGCAACGGGCCGCGCCTCAGCCGGCGCGTTCGCGACAGTACTCATCGACCAGTCCAGTCCATTCTCCCCGGGCGCGCAGCAGCGCCTCGACAAACTCGCGCACCGCCCCGCGGCCGCCTTCCTTCGTACTCTGCCAGACCGCGGCGCGGCACACCTCCGCGGTCCCGTTGGCCACCGTGGCGGGCAGGCCCACGCGCGTCATCAGCGGCAGGTCGGCCAGGTCGTCGCCCAGCACGGCGACTTCCGTCCACTCCAGTCCCCTGGAATCCAGCAGCTCCTGCAGGATGGGAATCTTGCGCGCGCCAGCGTCCTGGAACACGTCCTGCACGCCGAGTTCGGCAGCGCGGACCCTGGTGGCCTCGGAGACCCTGCCGGAGAGGAGCGCAACCTGTACGTCCGCCTTCTGCAAGATCCTGATTCCGAGTCCGTCCTGCACATTGAAACGCTTGAGTTCCACGGCCGTGCCCTCCTCCGTGGCCCCCATGTATACCCCGCCGTCGGTCATGACGCCATCGACGTCGAATACGACCAGCCGAATGCGCCGGGCCGTTGCCCGCTCGATCTCCATCGATCGGCGGGTCACCGCGCCGCCTCCGCGCCAAGGGCCCGGCGGATCGCCACCACTTCGCGCAGCACCGAAGGCAGGTCGCTGAGCGGCAACATGTTGGAGCCGTCGGACGGTGCCGAGGCCGGGTCGGGGTGGACCTCCAGGAAGAGGCCGTCGCAGCCGGCGGCCACCGCCCCGCGCACGAGCGCCCGGATGTGCTCGGGGGCACCCCCGGTCGATCCGTCGGCGGTCGCCCCCGGCGTCTGCACCGAGTGGGTCCCGTCGAAGATCACGGGGACGCCGGCGGCTTCGCGCACAAGGGCGAAGTTGCGCAGGTCCACCACGAGGTCGCCGTAGCCGAACGACGTGCCGCGCTCGGTCACCATCACGCGGGTGGCGCCTCCGGCCCGCACCTTCTCCACGGCGCCGGCCATCGCGGCCGGTGACATCCACTGCCCCTTCTTCACGTTCACCGCCTTGCCGGTCTCCCCCGCCGCCACCAGCAGCGAAGTCTGGCGGCAGAGGAAGGCGGGGATCTGCAGCACGTCGGCCACTTCCGCCACCGGGCCTGCCTGCGCCGCCTCGTGGATGTCGGTCAGCACGGGAAGGCCGGTGTCCTCCCTGACGGTGCGCAGCAGTTCGAGGCCGTGGGCCAGCCCCGGCCCCCTCGCCGATCCCAGCCTCGACCGGTTGGCCTTGTCGAAGGACGCCTTGAACACGGCCTCCAGCCCCGCCTCATGCGCGGCGGCCGCCACCCCCCGCGCGACCGCCAGATTGAGCTCTTCGTCCTCGAGGACGCACGGACCCGAAACGAGGGTGAACGATTCCAGGTCCGGCAACGCGCTTCAGGCCCCCAGTGCCGCCGCCTTGGGCGCAACCGTTCCGGCGGCACGCGCGGCGCCCGCTTCGATGAAAGAGGCGAAGAGAGGGTGGGCGCCGGCGGGCCGGCTCTTGAACTCGGGGTGCGACTGGCTGCCGACGAACCAGGGGTGGCCCGGCAACTCCATCATCTCCACCAGCTTTCCGTCGGTCGTGGTTGCGGAAAAGCTCAACCCCTTCCCCTTGAGCACGGTGCGGTAGTCATTGTTGACCTCGTAGCGGTGGCGGTGCCGCTCGGTGATCGCGGTGCTCCCGTAGACTTTCGCGGCCAGCGATCCCGGGGCCAGCCGGGCTTCGTAGGAGCCGAGACGCATCGTGCCGCCCTTGGTCGTGACCTTGCGCTGCTCGTCCATGAGGCAGATCACCGGATGCGGGCTCTCGCGGTCGAACTCGAAGGAGTGGGCCCCGGCGAGCCCGGCTACATTGCGCGCGAACTCGATCACCGCGCACTGGAGGCCGAGGCAGATCCCCAGGAAGGGCAGGCCGTTTTCCCTCGCCCAGCGGATCGCGGTGATCATCCCCTCGATCCCGCGGATGCCGAAGCCGCCGGGTACGAGCAGCCCGTGATAGCCGACGAGGAATGCGGGATCGAGTCCCTGTTCGAGCTTTTCGCCCCCGATCCAGTCGATCTCGACGTGGACGTCGTTGGCGATGCCGCCGTGGATGAGCGCCTGTTCGATGGACTTGTAGGCATCGACCAGCGCCGTGTACTTGCCCACCACTGCGATGCGCACCGTGCCTCCCCTGGGGGACTTGATGCGGTCGACGATACGGCTCCACCCGGCAAGTCCGGATGCGGGGGCGGGCGCCTCGATGCCGAAACGGGACAGTACGAAGTCGTCGAGCCGCTGGCGGCGGAACTCGAGCGGAACCTGGTAGATCGTGTCCACGTCGAGTGCCTCGATCACGCCGGCGGGATCCACGTTCGTGAAGCCGGCGATCTTGGTCTTGATCTCGTCGTCGAGCGAGTACTCGGTGCGGCAGATCAGCACGGCCGGCTGGATCCCGGTCTGCATCAGTTCGCGCACCGAATGCTGGGTGGGCTTGGTCTTGAGTTCGCCGGCAGCGCTGATGTACGGGACGAGGGTGAGGTGGACGTGCAGGGCCCGGGGTCCAACCTCCTGGCGGAACTGGCGGATCCCCTCCAGGAATGGCAGGCTCTCGATGTCGCCGACGGTTCCGCCGACTTCGCTGATCACCACGTCGTGCCCCTCCGCCAGCACCCGCACGGAACGCTTGATCTCGTCGGTGATGTGGGGGATGACCTGCACGGTGCGTCCCAGGTAGTCTCCCCGGCGCTCGCGGTCGATGACCGCCCGGTAGATGCGCCCCGAGGTGGTGTTGTTCTCCTGCGACAGGTTGGCGTCGATGAAGCGCTCGTAGTGGCCGAGGTCGAGGTCCGTTTCGGCGCCATCCTCGGTGACGTACACCTCGCCGTGCTGCAGCGGCGAGAGGGTGCCGGGATCGACGTTGATGTAGGGGTCGAGTTTCTGCAGGGTGACCCGGAGCCCGCGCTCCTTGAGGAGTACGCCGAGCGATGCGGCGGCGATTCCCTTCCCCAGCGACGAAACCACGCCGCCGGTGACGAAGATGTACCTGGTCCGGCCGGATTCGATTGAGGTCATTGCCTTTCCGTCGCTCGTTGTCGTCGTCTCGACGCCCCGTTGCCGGTCCCCCCGGCCCCCTGGCGGTCCCGTCCGTACCCCAAGGCGCGCATGCGCTCTTCCATCCGTTCCAGGTCCTCTGGCGTGTCTACGCCGCCACCCGCGTCGTGCACGACAGCGACGCCGATGCTGATCCCGTGCTCCAGGGCGCGCAGCTGTTCCAGCTTCTCCTCCGTTTCCAGCGGCGACGGAGCGCAACCGGTCCACCGGCACAGCGCCCCGGCGGTGTAGGCGTACACGCCGATGTGCCGCAGCCTTGGTGCCTCGCCGCCTTCCGCCTGGGCAGCGGTGTCCCTCCGGTGCGGAATCGGCGCCCTTGAGAAGTATAACGCACTCCCCGCTGCGTCCCGGACGACCTTCACGACCGAGGGATCGAGGAACTCCTCTTCGCTGGTGACGGGCGCGGCGCAGGTGCCCACGTCGAAGCCCGCCTTCACCATCGAGACGGCCCCCTGCACCGCTTCGGCGGAGACCAGCGGCTCGTCGCCCTGGATGTTCACAACCACCGCGAACCGCGCCTCGATCAGGTCCACCGCCTGCTGCACGCGGTGGGTGCCCGAGGGATGGCCGCGCCGGGTCAGCAGCGCATCCGCCCCTTCCCGCCGGCACGCCTCGACCACGTCCACGGAGTCGGTGGCGACCAGGACGCGGTCGAGAAAGGGCATCTCCCTTGCGCGCCGCCACACCCAGATCACGAGGGGCGTGCCGAGGAGAGGCTGCAGGGGCTTGCGAGGCAGGCGGGAGGACCCGATCCGCGCCGGAATTACAGCGAGAACGCGGTTCAAAACGGCACCCTCGAAGGGGTGCGGAACAACGACAAGGCCGTGACATTCACGGACCTTAAGCTACCCCCGAGGCGCGTCGCTGGCAAGCGAAAGGAAGTTCCCCAGCAGCAGCCGACCGCCTTCGGTGAACCAGGACTCGGGGTGGAACTGGACGCCCCAGACGGGGTGATGCCGGTGCCGCATCGCCTGGATCTCCCCCTTGTCGGCAGGGTCCGCGCTCCAGGCAATGGCCACGAGTTCGTCCGGGAGGTCGGGCGCGGTTACCAGCGAATGGTAGCGCGTCACCCGCATCGGCGAGGAGATCCCCGCGAAGAGGGGATCGCCATCGTGCACGACCATCGAGGTCTTGCCGTGGACGGTCTTCGCGGCACGGATCGTCCGGCCTCCGAATGCCTCGCCGACCGCCTGGTGGCCAAGGCACACTCCCAGTACGGGAACGATGGGTCCCAGCTCCCGGATCGCCTCCACGCTGATCCCCGCCTGGGCGGGGGTGCACGGTCCCGGGGACACGACCAGCCGGGTCACTCCCGCGCGCCTGAGCCCACCGGCGGTTACCTCGTCGTTTCGGTACACCCGGGGCCGCTGGCCCAGGTCGCCGAGGATCTGGACAAGGTTCCAGGTGAACGAGTCGTAGTTGTCTATGACCGCAAGCATACTTCTCCACGCGACCGAGTGTGCTGCCCGCCGGCGTGCGCCGCGCCGAATGTGCGCCGCGGACGCCGGAGCGTATAATATGGCGAGGAAACATGAGCATGTACCGGAGATGCCTGGTCTGCGACCACGAATTCGCGGCGAACGACGCGCTCGAGCACCTGACTCGGGGGCGGAAGGTCGCCTACGACCCGGAAAAGGGGCGTCTCTGGTTGATCTGCCGCTCCTGTTCGCGGTGGTCGCTCGTTCCCATCGAGTCGCGCTGGGAGGCACTCGAGGAGCTGGAGAAGGTGGTGCGCGACCAGGCCAGGGTCCTCTCGCGCACGGACAACGTGGCGCTGATGCGGGCCGGTCCCCTGGAGATCGTGCGGGTCGGGCGGGCCCAGCTGCGCGAAGAGGCCTGGTGGCGCTACGGAAGGGAGCTGAGGCAGCGCCGGGAGCGGTTCCGCAAGCTGTCGGCCGCGGGGACAATCGGTGCTGCGGCGGCCATAGCGGGCTCGTGGGCGACCGGCGGGATCGGATTCATCAGTGCCTGGCTGGTCTGGGACAACGCCCCCAAGGTGGTGACCGGGGGTGCCCGCTGGCTGAGGTTCGGGAGCACGGCCTGGCGGGGCAAGGGCGATTGCATGCGCTGTGGGCGGCCGATCAGCCGGATTCGCTATGCGGAGCGCAGCGGCCTGGTCCTGACCGCCGAGGAGGAGTCGCCCGGGCTGATCATCGCGTGCTCCCTATGCGAGCGGGCACGCGACAGCGGCCTGCTGCTGACCGGACAGGAGGCCAACCGCACGCTGCGGAAGCTGTTGGGCTACCATCACTTCTCCGGTGCCTCGGACCGGCGGGTGGACCATGCGGTGGGTCTGATCGAGGCGTCGGGGGGACCGGAACGGCTGCCCTCGCGGATCCTCAAGCGCAACCGGCCCTTCGGCGATGTGGGCCGGATCGGACGGGTCGCATTGGAAATCGCGGTGCACGAGGAGACCGAGAGACGCCTGCTGGCCATGGAGCTGGCGGAGCTGGAGGCCCACTGGCGCCGCGAGGAGGAGCTGGCGTGCATCATGGACGGCGAGCTGACGCCGCTGCCGCTGCTGGACTCGTTTCGCCGCCGGATTGCGGGAAGGTAGGGTCCGCGGCCCGGTTGGACCTGCGACGGCCGTGCCGTCTTGTCGCTCAGTAGTCGACCGGCCGCAGGTACGACTCCCCGATGGCGGTTTCCGAGAGGAGCGCGACGGTCGGCAGGCGCCGCTTCCAGTGCGTGGAGGAGAGGCGCTTCCACACGATCCGAACCTCTGTTTCGTCGAAGCCCAGCCGGGTCAGCGACGCGGGATCATGGCCTCGCAGCAGGTGGTGCAGGATCGGGTCGGCGCGGTGGTAGGAGATGCCCAGTTCGTGCTCGTCGTGGACGCCCTGAATGAGATCGGCGCTCGCGGGCTTGTCCACGATCGCAGCGGGGATGCCCAGATGCCGTGCCAGATCCCATACCTGGGTCTTGAAGAGGTCGCCCAGGGGGTTGATGGGGGGTGAATCGTCGCCGTGCCAGGTGTAGTAGCCGAGTAGGCGCTCGCTCTTGTTCCCCGTCCCCAGAGGGAGAGCGTCGAGCCTCGCCGACTGGTCGAAGAGGATGACCGACCGTATCCGCGCCGCGAGGTTCCCCCGCCGGGTCGGCGTGACCCCGGGTTCGTGTTCGGTGACGTAGGCGTCCACGGCTCCGGTAATCGACAGCGTGCCCTCGTGGGCGCCCGCCGCTTCGATGACGAGCCGGGCGTGCTCCAGACTCTCGGAGCTGGAGGTCGCGTACGGAAGCCGGAAGCCGTACACGTTCTCCGGCCCCAGGGCCATGCATGCGAGGAAGAGCGACACGGCGGAGTCCACTCCGCCGGAGACTCCGATGACCACCCGCTCGAAGCCCCGCCGCCGCGAAACCTCGTCACGAATGAACTCGACGAGAGCCGACTCCACGAGCCCGGGATCGATGGCGATCGCCTCGAGATCGGAAGCGCCGGGGCGGGTCGGGGGCTGCGGGTGGCTGCGAACCGGCGTCCGGCTCGTTCGGACCGGCCGCCCCGCAGTGTCTCTGACAGCAACCGTCCGCGCCCCGGCATTCGCCGGCGATCGCCCGCCGGTGCTTCCGCCCGGCGACTGCTCTCCGGCCCAGGCCCGGTCCAGGGAGGCCCGCAGCCGGGGCAGCGCGTTGCTGAGGTCGCCGAGCAGCGGCGATTCCTGCCGGATCCGCAGGATGTCGCCGGTGTCCACGGTGACGGAGGTCGTCGCCTCGGCGAAGAGGGGCGCGCGGGCCATCAGCGAGCCGTCGGGGGCCCAGGCGGAGGACCCGCCGGCGAAGAGCTTGCCGCCCTCCGAACCCGCAAGGTGGGCCAGGAGCACGAAGACGCCGTGTTCCTTGGAAGTACGGGCCGCGATCCGGTCCCATTCATCGAGGTTGCCCGGAAGCGGCGACGCGGGGCCGAAGCCGCGCGCCGGCGATGCGCACCCGCTCAGCAGGAGCTCCGCTCCGTCGAGCGCGAGGATCGATGGAGTGAGGGAGTGCCACAGGTCCTCGCAGATGAGCATGCCCATCCGTCCGAAGCGCGTGTCGAAGGCGGCAACCTCGCGTCCGGGTTCTACGAAGCGTCCCTCCTCGAAGAGCCCGTAGGTGGGCAGAAAGACCTTGCGGTGGACGTGGACGACCTCGTACCGGCCCTCCGCGGGCGTGAGGTAGGCCATGCCGTTGTAGACCCCCCGCCGGCCGCGTTCGTAGAACCCGAGCGCCACGTCGCAGCCGCGGCCGGCGGGTGGTGCTCCCAGAGCCTTCACCAGTTCGAGTCGCGTAAGGGCCACCTCCCTCGCCGCGCCCTCCACGAAGTACCCGGACAGTACCGTCTCCGGAAAGACCGCCAGGTCGGCCCCAGCGGGTAGCGCTTCCGTGACCGCGGCGACGTTCGCGGCCACATCCCCCTTCCTGGGCTTCAGCTGGCAGAGAGCGACTCGAAAGGATTGGCCGGTGCCCATGGTGCGTATCCGAGTGGCCTTGGACTGGGGACGACGGGGTCGGGGGGTGGCCCCTGATGACGGACTTCGTTCCATTATCTATGAGGTTCCGCAATTCCGAAAGAGCGATCGAAAATGTCCAGAATACTCCGCTTTATGTGTCTCGCCGCTGCCTTGGCTGTCGTGGCGGCCCCTCTCGGCGCCCAGAACCCACGCACGGACCGCAACGGGCCCCCGGGTACCGACACCGGGAGTGAAGGCGCCCGGATCTTCCTCCGTGCGCTCGAGAGGATCTCCCTCGACCATGTCTCCGCCCTGGGCGACTCGGCCCTGTGGGAACTGGCCATCCAGGGGCTGATCGAACAGCTCAACGATCCCTACGCCACGGTCTTCACCGAAGAGGAGTACGGGCAGTTCACGGAGACCAACACCGGCAACTATGCCGGGATCGGAGTGCAGATCTCCAATCTCGGTTCGCGGGTTACCGTCACGGCCGTGTTCCGGGACACGCCCGCCGATGGGGTCGGCATGCTCGTCGGGGACGAGATCGTGTGGGTCGAGGGGCACGACGCCCGCGACTGGACGATCGACATGGCCCGGGATTCGATCAGGGGCGAGCCGGGATCGGTGGTCAACATCAGGGTGGAGCGCGACGGCTATGCCGAGCCCATTCCCTTCGCCATAAAGCGCGATAATGTGCACGTACCCGCCCTGGCTTCGAGCTGGGCCGGGGAAGGCATCGCCCACTTCGGCATCGATCGTATCGCGCGTGGGGTGGCCGGGGAGCTGGACGCGGCGCTCCTCGAGTACCGCGGTGCCAGCGCCTTGATCATCGATCTGCGCAGCAACCCCGGCGGGCTCCTGGACGAGTCGCTTCAGGTCACCGACCTCTTCCTGGCCCCGAACCAGACCCTCGTGAGCGTCTCCAACGCCAATTCACAGGGACCCGGCGGGGATGTCGAAACGCAGGCCTGGAGTGCCCGCAGCCCGCCTCGCATTCCGGATACCCCGATCATCGTCCTGGTAGACGGCTTCACGGCCTCCGCCGCCGAGATCATCGCGGGGGCGCTGCAGGATCACGACCGGGCGGTCGTGATCGGGGAGCGCACGTTCGGCAAGGGCTCGGTCCAGACGGTGTATCCTCTTGCGGCCGGCCGGCGGTTGCGGATCACTACCGGATCCTGGTACACGCCGCTGGGTCGGTCGCTCCATCGCGTGCGCCAGATCGATGGAACGCCGATACCGGAAGCCGAAGAGGAGCTTGGCTGGGTGGAGACGGCGGGCGGAAGACGCCTGCGGACCGGCGGGGGGGTCTTTCCCGATCTGGTCGTCGAGCAGGATATGCCGAAGCCCGAAGAACTCGCGCTCATCAATCACGCGAGCGAGGCGCAGGTTCCGATCGGGGTCATGGTCCGCGAGTACGCGCTGGAACTGGTCAAGGACGCCCGCGACGCCGGTGCCATCGAGCTGCTCCCGTCCTCCGCATTCAACGGATTGGCGCGGAACCTTATCGAGCGGGGCATGGACGAGGAGATCGTCCAGAACCCCGTCGCGCGGGAGTACCTGGAGCGCTGGACCCAGCTTCGCTATCTCTACCGTGCGGACGCGCGCGAACAGAGACTCCTGGTACTGGCGGAGACGGACCGGGTGCTCGCCGAAGCTCTGCGCCTTGCCCGCGGAGCGCGCACCCGGACCGAACTGTTCGCGATGGTCGAAGCTGCCAGGCCGGAGTCGTCGGAGAGATAATCGCCTACGTCCGCCCCTTGCTCCGCGGATGGAAGAGACGGTGTGTCTCGCGCAGGTATTCCCGGTTCAGGTGCGTGTAGATCTGGGTTGTGGAGATGTCGGCGTGGCCCAGCATCTCCTGGACCGCGACCAGGTCCGCGCCCCCCTCAAGCATGTGAGTCGCGCAGGTGTGGCGCAGCGTGTGCGGCGAGATCCGCCGATCGATTCCGGCCCGCGCCGCCGCGCGTGAAACGATCGTCCACACCGTCATGCGGCCGAGCCTGGTGCCGCGCTGGTTGAGGAACATGGCCCCCGCCCCCTTCCCCTCTCCCCGGTCCAGCCCCGGGCGCACTGCCGCCAGATAGCGCTCCACTGCCTTCAGCGCGGCCTTCCCCACGGGGACCAGGCGCTCCTTGCCCCCCTTGCCGAAGACCATGCAGCACGCATCCTCGTGGTCCAGGTCGGCCAGCGACAGCCCGGTGAGCTCGCTTACGCGCATGCCGGTCGCGTACAGCAGCTCGAGCACCGCACGGTCCCTCCAATGGACTTTCGAATCCGGATCGACCGCCTCAACCAGCCGTGCGGCCTCGTCCTGTGTCAGAAACTCGGGGAGCCTTTTCGCCATGGCCGGCCGGTCCATGCGATCGGAAGGGTCGTCACCCACGATTCCCTCCCCCGCCAGGAAGCGAAAAAAAGCGCGTAGCGCCGACTGCGCCCTGCGGATCGAAACGGGAGCGCGGCCCTCGCCGTGCAGGTGGGCCACATAGTCGCGCAGGGTCAGGTGATCGACCTCACGGGGACCCGCCACCTCTCCGCGGTTCTCCAGATAGGCCAGAAACCGCCTGAGGTCGCTCCGGTAGGCGTCGCAGGTGCGTGGACGCAGACCCCGTTCGAGCGCCAGGTAGTCGAGGAACGGCTCAAGGTGGTACCGCCGGTCCAGGGCGCTCTGCTTCGACTCCCGCCGCATGGGTTTGCTACGCTGTCCCGCGCCGCCGGGCACGCCACCAGAGCCAGGCCAGCACAGCCGCCAGGACCACCGAGCCCACCAGCAGCCAGCGCTGCGTCCGCGCGACCGCACCGGTCACGGCTTCCAGGTTGTCACCAGCCAGGAACCCCAACCGAACCAGGACCCCGTACCAGATCGCCGAAGCGATGGCCAGGGGCGGCACGACCCGCAACGATCCCAGCCCTGCAACGCCCGCAAAGACGGGTACCAGCGCCCGAAAACCCGGGAAGAAGCGGCCCGCGAAGATGGCCGCCACACCCCATCGTCCGTAGAACGCCTCGAGCCGGTCCCATTGCCCGTCCGGGATCAGTTTCCGGCCACGCCCCGTGCGGAAGAACTGCCGCCCGTAGCGCCTGCCCAGCGCGTAGACGGCGACCGCACCGGCCACGTTGAAGAACCACACGACGCCGAACACCGCGCCCACGCTCAGCGTTCCCAATCCGGCGACGAACCCACCGACCACGATGAAGGTGTCGGCCGGAATCGCCGGAACGATGTTCTCCACCACCGCCCCGGCCGCCAGCACGGCGTACACCAGGGGAGACGGCAGTTCCGTCAGCAGCGTGAGCGCCTCGTCCACCGTCCGCCCCGCGGCCCGTCAGCCGCCCCCCTCCAGCGCTGCGACCGCCAGCACCGCGATCCCCTCACCCCGTCCGATCCACCCCATCCCCTCGTTGCTCTTGCCCTTCACCGACACGGCCTCAGCCCCCACCCCCAGCCGCCCCGCCAGCGCGGCGCGCATCTCGGCTGCGCGGCGACCGATCCGGGGCTGCTCGCAGATCACCGTCACGTCCACGTTGCCC
>VXLT01000338.1 GCA_009841475.1 Gemmatimonadota bacterium | reverse complement strand
CCCCCCCCCCCCCCCCCCCCCCCCCCCCCCCCCCCCCCCCCCGCCCCCCCCCCGCAACCGAGGAGGCCGGCGGCAAAGAGGATGGCGGGGAGCCCAGCGTGGAGCCTGGCGCACCGCCCGCCCAAGCAAGGAACGCGGTCGGGAAGGAGGTAACTGGGTTGCTTGGTCATGGGAGTCCGTAGCTGAATGGGAATGGGGTCGCTGAAATCCTGAAACTCGGTCGGGTTGCCGGGGGTATCAAGCATGCGCTCCAATCATGGGAACGGAAAGGAAGGCGGGATGAAGAAACCGTTACGCACTTCGGCCGGCTGGACACCCAGCGCTCTTGTGTTCGCCCCGGCCCTGGCCTTCACGGCCTGCGCAGTCCCCGAAGATCCGCCGGCCGAAGCGCCCCTGTGGGCCGTCGGTGCCGAGCCGCTCGTGACCTACGGATCCGCCGGGGACGACCCGGACAACGAATTCGGCTACGTCGCCGATGTCGCCCGGGGACCGGACGGCACCATCGCCGCCGCCGACGGCCTGTACCAATCGCTCAGCTTCTTCACCGCCGAGGGCGAGCTCCGCGCCAGGGCGGGACGGGAGGGCGAAGGGCCCGGCGAGTTCAGCGAGATCTCCGGACTCGTGAGCACCCCCGAGGGCCGCCTTTTCGCGCTCGACGGGGGACTTCAGCGGCTCTCCGAATGGACCTTCGACGGCGACTACGTCGGGGACACCAGGCTGACGCGGCAGGGGACGGACCGGCCGATCGGAGGCGTGGGACGCTTCGGGGACGGGAGCTGGTACGCGAGGGAGCGGGATGAGATGGTGGCGGCGCCCATGAACGGGACGGCGCGGGACACGGCCGGGTTCTTCAGGCTGGCGGACGGCGCGGTCGGGGAGCCGCTGGCGCGGGCCCCGGGGACGATCACAGCGATGTTCGAGATGATGGGACCGGCCGTACGCCATGCCCTTCTATCGCCGCGATCGGTGGGCGTCGTGCGGGGAGGGTGCCTGCTGGTCGGCGCCACCGACGACCCCGTGCTTGGGGTGGTGGACACCGAGGGCAACCACTTGGGTGAAGTGCGGCTGGATGTGGAGGTGAAGCAAGCGACCGGGGAACACCGGGACGAATGGGTGGCCCAAACTCTCGCGACAAGCGGGGCCATCGCCGCTGCCGCGCAGAGGCCTATGCTCGAGAGGCTTGCCGACGCGATTCCGATGGCGGAGCGGGTCCCGTTCGGGTACGGGCTGGTTGCGGACGCACTCGGGTACATCTGGGTGCAGCGGTACCACCTGCCTGAGGGCCCGGGCGGCTCCGAATGGCACGTCTTCACGGAGACGGGGGCCGCGCTTGGAACGGTCATCCTGCCGGGGGGATTCCGCGCGGTCGAGATCTCGGCCGACGAGATCCTGGGCGTATTCACCCACGAAATGGGCCTGGAGGATGTGCGGGTCTACGCGCTGGACCGGGGCGGGGATGTGGGGGAGCGGCCGGGATTGCCGGGGTGTGGGTAAGAGCCGGTTTCCTGGCGGACCGGCCGGTTTCACTGGACGCGGGAACTCCGCCCACTCACGGCCCCACCCAGTACTCCACCGGCACCGACAGAAAGTCCTCCACCGAAACTCCGCCGTCTCCCACCAGCAGGGTGCGGTCCGGGTTGAACATCCTGCTGAACGCGAGCATTCCCGGCAGGGTCGAACCCGCCCGGCCGCTCTTGACCTCTATCGCGGTGAGGTGGCCTCCGGCGACCACGACGAAGTCCACCTCGCGGTTGCGGCCGCGCCAGTAGAAGACCTCGCCCAGTCCGGCCGCGGCAGCGTTGACAAGGTGCGCCCCGACCGCTGATTCGACCAGCCGCCCCCAGAAGGTGCGGTCCTCGCGGGCCTGCTCCAGGGTCAGGCCGGACAGGGCGGCCATCAGAGCCGTGTTGAAGACCTGAAGCTTCGGGCTCGACCCACGCCTCTTCACTCCTCCCCCCGAGTACTTCTGCAGTCCCGTGACCATTCCCGCCGCGGAGAGCAGGTCCAGGTAGTGGGCCAGAGTCGTGGTGTTGCCCGCTTCCTGCAGCTGTCCGAGCATCTTCGTGTAGGACAGAATCTGGCCCGAGTAATCGCACGCGAGCTCGAAGAGACGCCGCAGCAGAACGGGCTTGTCCACTCGGGAGAGGAGCAGGATGTCGCGCGAGACCGTGGTCTCGATCAGCGAGTCGCGGATGTAGCGCGACCAGCGGTCTGGCTGTCCGACGAGCGGGGCCGAGCCAGGGTACGCTCCGTAGAACAGGTGTTGCTCGAGCGACCATCCAAAGACGGTGCTCATCTCCTGGTAGCTCCAATGCGGGAGGTGCACGACCTCGAAGCGTCCAGCCAGGCTCTCCGTCAGTCCCCGCCCGATCAGGAGTTGGGCGGATCCCGAGAGCACGACCCTGAGGTCGCGGCCGGCGAGCGTGTCTTCGTCCCACAGGCGCTTGACCGACTCCGCCCAGTTCGTGGCCTTCTGGACTTCGTCGAGGATCAGGAGGGCGCCCCCGGCTCCGGCCCGGTCCGCCTCCATCCGCGCGATGTCCCACTGCTGGGCGATCCACCCGGGGCCGCGCAGCGTCGGCTCGTCGGCGCTCCCGTAGCGATACGGAAGCCCCGCCTGCTCCGCGACCTGGTTGACCAGGGTGGTCTTGCCCACCTGTCTGGCCCCGGTGACGATCTGAATGAAGCGGCGCGGTTCTTTGAGCCGTCGGCGCAGTTCGGACGCTTGGGGGCGGACGTATGGCGGATTGCTCAGCATAATGAGTAAATCTACTCATGCTATTGAGTAAACGGAAGCTCCGCTCGTCGGTGCGCTCGCCGCACGCCCGGTCCCACGGTGCTGACAGCCCTACGCGCCGTCCAGCCCCAGCGCCCCCCTGATCGCCGCGAGAAACCGCACCGCCTCGCCCGGCCGCGCCACCTGCCTCCCTGACCCCTTGGAGTGGGCGAAGAGATCCGTCACCGTAGCGGTCACGTCGGCGCGTTTCCGGAGGAAGCGTTCCAGCGCGAGGGTCTCGGTGAAGGGGATGAGGTGGTCGTGGCGGCCGTGGATCAGGCGGACGGGGGGAAGCACGCCAGCGGGCAGCGAATCCCGCAGTTCCAGCCCCGGATGCGTGGCGCGGCCGGCCTCGGCGAGAAGGGGGGCCAGCTCGTTGGCGAGGATCGGGTCGGGCTCGCGGGCCGCCACCGGGGCGAAGAGACGGAAGAGCCCCCGGTTGCCCGGAGACACCGAGGCCAGGACCCGCTCCTTGAAGGGGTCGCTGCTGGGCTCCCACGACATGATCCCGTGCTGTCCCGCCAGCGTCGCGAGCTCGCCCAGCGCGCGCGAGACATCCTCGGCCTCCTCGTATCCGGGAATCCGGTGCAGGTAGTTCGAGGCCACCACCCAGCGCCCGTAGGGATCGGGACGCAGGTATTCGGTCCGCCCGCGCCATTCGAACTGCCCCGTTAGTCCGAAACGGATGGTGTCAGCGAGGCTGTGGTAGGTGCCGAAGCCGAGGACGCCCCGGACATGGCCGCGCAAGGCCGGATCCGCAGCCGTGATCAGGGTCTGCGGACAGCCGAAGGACGTTCCCACGAGGACGACGCCGCCGGATCGCACGCCGGGATGGTCGTGCATGTGTCCGATGGCCAGCCGCAAGACGGCCAGGGCCGGCGCCGGATCCAGCCGCAGCTGCCGCCACTCGCGGACCTCGGGCACCAGGACAACGGCCCCGGCTCCGGCCAGCGCCACCGCGAGGCGTGCGATGGCCAGGTGGTCGGGCCCCGGAATGGTCGCGCCGTGGAGGATTACCCATCCCGGCCGCGGCGACTGCCCGCGCGCCGGGCGATGGCGCCGCGCTCGGATGGCCTCTTCGCCGCGTCCGATCCGGACATCCTCGGTGACGACGCCGCGGGTTGGCTTGTCCGGCCTGGCCCTGGCCCAGGTCGTCAACCACCGCAGCGTTCTCACGTGCCCCTTGAAACCTCCCGAAAAACGTTTCAGCTGAAACGTTTTCTCGAATTCGCGGCCCCGCAAGCACCCGGCCGGACCAATTGGTACAGCACGATGAACGGCACGTCGAGTTCGTTGGTACTCGTAGCCCAGATCCTGTCTCCGTCGGTGGCCCGGAAGTCGACTCCTTCGGGAGCCGTTACGCGGAACTCCGCCTCTCCATCGGGACCGAAGACGACCCACTGTCCTTCGTAACCGTCCGTCGTGGTCGTCTCACGCAGCCATAGGCCCCCAGCGCGCGTCACCAGCATGTCCTCGACGGGCGCGTAGTAATCGGGCAGCAGCAGCCCCTCCTCGACCGCAGCTCGCAGGTTGCGGGGGACTGGCTCGCCACGTCGGCGAGCGGATTCGTACGGGCCCTCCGCCTTCTTCACTCCCTCCTCGATGAACTCCCTCTTCACCGGGGACGGAATCGGGCGCAAGACAGCCCCGATGGCGCTCTCGCGCGTCAGGCGGCCGTGCCCGTCGAATTGGCGGACGGTGACCAGTTCCGGCCGGTCGGGAACCCAGTCGGCGATCACGATGCCGTCGCCCCCGGGATCGATGCGGTGGATCGGCGGCGTGAGTGTCGCGCTGTAGTAGAATACGCCCACGCCGGCGATCCTCATGTCGGTGAAGTCGAACCTGAATGCCAGCGTGTCGCGCGACTCGTCCGTGCGGCTCCCGACCATCATCGGCAAGCGCACGCGTGACTCGCCGTGGTTCCCGGCGGCCGGAATGTAGAACCCGCGTCCCCGGGCGAGCGGAAGCGAAGTCCTCTCCGTGCTGGGGCCGGTGCTGGGCAGCCCGTGGTCGGCCTCGGTCCAGAGATGCGCTCCCGCGGAGTCGAAGAAGGAGGTGTGAAGCATCGGCCAGTTCTGCAGCCAAAGCGTGTCGGCCACGAAACCCATGGCGCCGATGGCGACGAACTCGCCCGGTCCCTCCCCCTGGCCACCGATGGTCCGCACGAAGCCGCCGTCCGCGTCGAGTACGGTGATGGCCGCGTCCTGGCGCCCCCGCACGTAGACTCGACCCGCCGCATCCACCATCAGGTCAGGAGCGCGAACGAAGGCGAGCCACTCGGGAACATCGAGTTCGTCACCGAGCCGGAGCACCTCGCACGCCTCCATTGGTTCGGCGTCGGCGATCAGCTGTGAGGATGCTTCGGCTGCGTGGAGGGCCACGGCGGCGAGGGCCGTTGCAATGACGGAGCAGGCGAGGCGCATCAGCGGATCGCGGCTGGTATTCGCCTTACGGTGATGACGGGAACGTCGAATTCGTCCTTCTCGATGAAGGCGATGAGTCCGCCCGGTCCGAAGGCGTCCGGCATCGCGAGGCGCCCTTGGGGAATGGTGCCGATGTAGCCTCCGTCGGGCGTGATCAGGTCGATCGGGCCCGGCTCGCCGGCGCCCGGCTCCGTGCTCCGCTGAACCCAGAGCGTACCCTCCCACGTGGCCCGCAGCGACTCGATCACCGGCACCTCGGGAAAGAAACGCATGCTCTCGACCTCCGCCTCCTGGGCGGCGAGGAACGAGTTGATCATTGCCAATGCCGCCGGATTCGGTTCGCCGCTCCCGGTCACCGGCCGGTTCCGCGTCGCCTCCAGGCGCCGCTCACGCTCCGCGCGCCGGATCGCCTCGGTGACGGGCATGGGCTGTATGGATCGTCGGATGACGCGCGAAACTTCGCCCGATGGATCGGTCACCTTGATGGCATACGCCGATGAATCCGAAAACGCGATTGCGCCGGACGGCAGCGCGTCCAGCAGGAGCTCCGGTTCGAAGCCCCATTCGCTGCTGACCAGATCCTCCACCTCGGTCGCGCCGTCGACGCGACCTTCGTTCGTGCTCCGCGGCGTCCAGGCGTGCACCAGCGGACGCGAGTTCACCTCGTCCGACGACAGATCGAAGCGGATGATTGGACGTCTGCCACCTGCCGGATCATCCCAGGAGCTGCCCAGCAGGGCGCGGCTGCCGGTGCGCGCTGGCCGCATGTTGCGACCCAACTCCTTGCGGACCAGCCGATCGAAGTCGCCTGCGGGGTCAAAGACGTGGTATCCCATTCGCATGATGTCCTCGACCAGCAATGCTCCGTCCGGCCACACGACCATCGACATGGGCATGCCGAACTCGCCGGGACCATCGCCGTGGCGACCGAATTCGTTTACGAGACGACCTGTCGCGTCTACGATCACGATGCGGGTGCCGGGCTCGGGTCCCGGAGCGTCCAGCATGCGGAGGTTGCCCGCGCCGTCAAAGCCCAGGTGCCGGATCGAGGTGAACTGCTCCCATTCAGCCTCGGCCTCGGCCGATCCGATGCGAAACACCACTTCGAAGTCCGCCGAAATGTTTCGGTCTTCAGCCGAGAGGTCGACCACCTCCTGGGCCTGGAGGCCGGTGGTTCCGAGCATCGCCAGGAATCCCGCGGCGAGCCACGGCGTCGGGTGCATCGTGCTGGCGCGTTGCGGCCTCACCTGGCAGCCGACGCCAGCGATTCGAGGAATTGCTCCACTTTCCCATAGCGGGTGGCGCTGGAGAGCGTGAACCAGCCGCGGAAGCTGCCATCGCCTTCGAAGGACATCTCGGCGTCGCCGATTCCGTCAGTGATGGTTGTTTGGAGCATCCTTATGCGATTGCCGATGTTCACGACCGGCATTCCCACCTGAAAGCTCAGGTCGGCGTTCCAGTCAGGGGCGGGAAGGGGCAGGTCGACCTCGAATCCAAAGGAGGAATCGTCCTCTGAACCCTGCTTGGGGCGGGGAAGGTCGCGTAGCTGCTTTACGTACCAGTCGTTGTTGAGATACGACGTTACGGCGATTGTGACGTCCCGCCGGATTCCCTCCACCTCATGCAGGTCCTCCCCCGTGGTGAAGATCTCAATCACCCCATGGGCTGCCTCGTCGCCGTGGGCGTCCGTCGCGGAGGCCCCTTTGACGATCTCGATGCGTTTGATGTCGAGCGCATGAAGCATCGGCGACAGCGACCCGCCGCCTGGCCACAACTCCTCGCTCGCGACTCGCTTTCCGTCCACGAGCACCAGCGGCAGACCCGCGGCATCGCCTGTCGCCAAGGGGGCCGCCTCGCCGTCCCGGCCTTCGTTGATCACTTCATCGATGGCGTCGTTCAACTGCGTGGGGGAACGCGTGTCACAGGCGATCGCCAGCGCGGTCGCGGCTGCGCCGGCCAGCAGCAGGCCGTGCAAGCGATTCAGATTCCTTCTCTTCTCGTTCATCGTCTTCAATCTCCGTTCAAGCAGGCTCTTGGGTTGACCCATCGCGGGGGCGAGTCCCCAGCGGTTTTGCGACCGGGCACCAGCATGGAACAGGATGGTGCCGTAGTCAGCGGCCCCGATCCCGCTGGCAATGACCCGCCGGTCACAGTCCATCTCGATGGCGGCACGCAGCCGCCGACACATCCACCAGATTGCGGGGCTCCAGGGGAACGCGACCGCGACGAGGCCGGCGTAGAGAAGGGCCAGATGGTCACGGGCCCGGGCGTGTTCCAGCTCGTGGCGGAGGATGGCGGCTCGTGCCGCTGGTTTCTCTTGCAGGACCCATGAGGGGATGACGGGCTTCGGCGCCAGGATGCCCACCAGGGCGGGGCCGAACCGGCGGGACAGGTAGACTTCGGTGCCCTCGACGCGGCGGTGCGGCCAGCGGCGGCGGGCACAGGCAGCCGCCACCAGGATGGTGCACAGGGCGGCCAGCCCCGCAGCTGATCCCGCGCTCCAGGCGATGCCCGCGGTCCGCGCCGCCGTCCGGCTGGCAGGGAAGGGAAGTGGGGGGATGAAGCTCTGCCGGCGCTCCACTGACACCGTCGCCGGCGGGACGGCTTGCTCGGCTTTGATCGCGGGAACGTCCGTGGGCCGCGGGGACTGGCGCCGCCCAGGCAGCAACGGAACAACCACCGCCAGGGTCAGCGCCGCCAGCCAGACAAAGCGACGCGGCCGTTCCACCGACGCCACCAGTCGCTCGACCGCCAGCGCGCCCACCGCGATCAGCACCGCGGTGAGCGCGCTGTACGCCATCCAGGGAATCATCCCTCGTCGTCCCTTATGATGGATATCCTGCTCAGGATCTCGCCGTCCTTGAACAGGATGGCGCCGCGCAGGACTTCCGGCGACTCCAGCAGGTCGTTCGCCAGGGCCAGCACCGGGCTGTCTCCCCGTCCGGCCAGGTTCGTCGTCTTCCCCCGGGTTGCATCTGCGAACCAGTTCCCGCGTCCGGCAGTCTCGTAGCGAAGCGACTCTCCAGGTTTGGTGGTGAAGGTTAGCGTCCCCAAGCTGGCGGTCAGAAACGTGCTTTTCGCAGCGTCGAGGGACGTTCCCTTCACGGTGAACCCTGTCGGGGTCAGAGACACGTCTTTTGCAGTGAACCCTTCCGGCGTGCTGGTCAACTCACCCGTACTGATTGTGAACCCGCGGGCGTCACTCCTCGTGGAGACATTGATGACGCCGTTGGCCGCCTCTTCGCCGTAAGTCGCGGTAAACTCCGAGCCCTTGATGATCTGGATGCTGCGAATCTGATCGCCGCCGACTTCGAGAGACCCGACGACCATGCTTAGAGGAGCGGGTCGCACCGCTGTGCCCGGGCCACCAACCCACATGGGAATCCCCTCCACCAACACCAGAGGAGGCGTATCAACCGCATCCGAACCGACCTCCCCGATGTCGCGGGAGTGGTCGCCCGCCACGACCTCGTCAAGGGCGTCTTCCAATTGCGTCGGGGCGGGCATGTCGCAGGCAATGCCCAGTGCAACCAACGCCGCGGCCGCCAGCAGCACACCGTGCGCCGCGTTCAGTCTCTTCCTCTTCTCACTCATGGTCCTCAATCTCCGTTCCAGTGTGCTTGTGGGTTGGCTCATGGCCGGGGCGAATCCCCAGCGGCCATGCGACCGGGCTCCGGCTTGCAGCAGCACGGCGCCGTAGTCGGCTGCACCGATCCCGCCGGCAATGACCCGCTGGTCGCAGTCCATCTCGATGGCGGCACGCAGTCGCCGGTACATCCACCAGATTGCGGGGCTCCAGGGGAACGCGGCCGCGACGAGGGCGGCGTAGAGCAGGGCCAGATGGTCGCGGGCCCGGGCGTGTTCCTGCTCATGGCGCACGATGGTGGCGCGCGCGGCGGGCTTCTCCTCCAGGACCCAGGAGGGGATCACCGGCTTCGGGGTCACGATCCCTGCCAGGGCGGGGCCGAAACGGCGGGACAGGTAGACATCGGCGCCGTCAACGCGACCGCGCGGCCAGCGTCGGCACGAGCAGGCGATGATCACCAGGATGGTGCACAGCACGGCCAGCACCGCCGCGGATCCGGCGCCCCAGCCGATGCCGGCGGTCCGTGCCGCAGTCGTGCCCGTGGGGATGGGCAGGGGTGGGAGGAGGCGCTGGCTGGGCTCGAACGGCACGGTTACCGGAGCGATAGGTTCCGAAGATTCCGCCGCGGGAAGGCCCTCCGGTGGCGGAGGATCGCGCCGGCCGCCCAGCAACGGCACGCCGACCGCCAGCGTCAGCGCCGTCAGCCACACGAACCTGCGCGGCCGGCCCGCGGAAGCCACGAGTCGCTCAAGCGCCAGCGCCCCGGCCGCGATCAGCACCGCGACCAACGCCGCGTAGACCATCCAGGCGATCATGCGTCAGATCCTCGGCGCTACCGGCCTTGAGCCGGGATTCTTCGTGGTGATCTGGATGACCCCGCCCGCGGCCTCTTCCCCGTACAGCATAGTGGCCGCCGCACCCTTGACGATGTCGAAGCTCTCGATGTCCAGCTTTGCGAGGTCCTGGAAGAAGGACTGACCGGGTGGCATGCGCTGCCCGTCCACGATGAAGAGGGGCATGGGTTGCGACCCGGCCATCCGGGAGAACTTGTCCCCCCAGAGGTTGCCCCGGTCCGGCTCGTTGGCCGAGGAGTCGACGATGGCCGTGCCGGGGGGCGGTTCTTTCGTGAAGATCCGGATGGCGCCGGCTGCGCCCTCTTCCCCGTAGCGTGCCTTGGCCACCTCGCCCTGCATCACCTCGACGCTATCGACCAGCCCCTCCTCCCGAAGGCCGCTCTCCGACCAGCGCCGGACGGGTTCCGGCAAGTCCTCGTAGCGCTCGACGCGGACGCCGTCCACGAACACGAGCGGAGCGGGGTCCGTGACGAACCACCTGGCCAGACTGGAGCCTTCAATACCGTCCGACGGCGCGCCATCGTGACTTTCCCGGGCGTGAACGGGGATCACTTCTTCGATCGCGTCGCCCAGTTCCGTCGGCACCGGAATGTCGCAAGCGGCGACCACTGCGCCGCCGGCCACGCCCGCGAGCACGAGCGCGCGCGCCCAACCCGGCTTCGCGTGCTTCTCGCTCATCGTCTTCAACCTCCGTTCGAGTAGGCTCTCGGGATGCCCCATCGCTGGGGCGAACCCCCACCAGCGACGCGAACGGGTTCCCGCTTCGAGGAGGACGTTGCCGTAGTCGGCAACTGCGACCCCCGACGCCAGGACCCGTTCATCACAGTCCAGTTCCACTGCGCTGCGAAGCCGCCGGCACATCCACCAGATCGCCGGGCTCCACGGGAACAGCGCCGTTACGAGACCGCCGCAGAGCAGCGTGAGGTGGTCCCGTGCCCGCGCATGTTCCTCCTCGTGGCGGACGATTGCATCGCGGGCAGCAGGGTCCAGCCGCAGGACCCATGAGGGGACGACCACCTTCGCTTTGGCGACCCCGACCAGGGCGGGGCCGAAGCCGCGGGAGACGTAGACCAGGGGCCCGGCCACCCTCCTGCGCTCCCAGCTGCGTCGCCTCCACGCCACCGCGACCAGCACGGCGCCCAGGACGGCCAGAACCGTCAGGGAAGCGGCGCCCCACGCCAGAGCGGCGACTCTGTCCGACTGCATCCTGCCGGGAACGGGAAGGGTTCGGATCTCGTTCCGGGGGCCTTCCACCGGTTCCCCGTTGGCTAGGGAGGTCACGGCCGAGATGGCCTCCTGCACAGCCGGCGCGGCCGGCTCCGGAGTGCGGCCGGCGAGAGGGACCGCCACTGCCAGTCCCAGCGCCGCCAGCCACAAGAACCTGCGCGGTCGGCCCGTCGACGCCACCAGGCGCTCCAGCGCCAGCGCGCCCCCGGCGATCAGCACCGCGACCAACGCCGCGTAGAGCATCCAGTCAATCATCTTCAGGCACTCCGGGAGCTACCGGGCGGAGCCGGGGTTCTTCGTGACGATATCGATGACGCCGCCCACGGCCTCGTCGCCGTAGTACAGAACGGCCGCCGCACCCTTGATGATCCGGAAGCTCTCGATGTCCAGGTCTGCGATGCCCAGGAAAAAGGCTGTCCCGACTGCGTAGCCGAACTGATAGGGAAGCGGGTTCGACGGGACTGCAGGGGGTGGCCATCGCTGGCCGTCCACGACGACGAGCGGCGGCCTGGTCCTCGGGGGCGAACCCCAACGCCAACGCAGGCGGGAGTCTCCTCCATCCCGTCCGGTGAAGATGAGGATCGCTCCGTTCGCGCCCTCTTCCCCGTAGAGGTCCGTGGCCCGGGCGCCCCGGACCACCTTGAGGCGTTCCGCCAGGTCGTCGTCGACGCCTCCCTCGATCCACAGCCGGACCGCCTCGGGCAGGTCATCGGGAGTCTCGATGCGGACATCGTCCACAAAGACGAGAGGAGCGGCGTCGGAATCGAACCATTTTGCCAGGGGCGACGGCGCGGGCGGGTTGGCCAGGCTGGCGACCGTGCCTTCGTTGGCTTCGTTGCCTTCGTTGGCAACCACCTCGTCGACCGCCTCCCCCAGCTCCGTCGGCAAGGGCGCATCACACGCGGCGACCAGCGCACCGAGGGCCACACCCACAAGCGCGATCGCGTGGCCCACGGCCGGTCTCCTTCGTTTCTCGTTCATCGTTTTCAGCCTCCGTTCGAGCAGACTTGTTGGTTGACCCATCGCGCTGGTCGCCGTATCGCGCCCACGCGGTTCATTCCCCCTCCCCCCTCCCTTCCACCCGATCCAGCACGGCCCTCATGCGCCGAAGCTCCTCCTCGGTGAACTCGCGGCCCTCCACCAGCGTCGCGAGCAGCATCTCCGCCGAGCCGTGGAAGATCTTGTTCACGATCCGGCTGAGAGCCCGCCCCCCAGCCCGCTGGGACTCCACGAGCGGGAAGTAGCGGTACGCGCGGCCCTCCTGCTCGTGGCCGACGGCCCCCTTTTCCTCGAGGATCTGGAGCATCTTGAGGACCGTGGTGTACCCGACCTCCTCGCCGAGCGCGTCGCGCACCTCCGCCACCGTCCCCGACCCGTCGCGCCACAGCACGCTCATGATGTCGAGCTCGCGGTCGGTGAATCCCTTCGATTCCATTCTGTTCCGCTTTCCCTGTACTCCGCTCATCGCTCGCCTCCTGCCGCCACCCCGGCCATCACTTCCCGCACCCGGTCCCCGAAGCCGCGCGCGCGTTCCATCACCTCATCCTCGTCGACGGTGAGGATCTCGCGGTCGCGCACCACGATGCGGCCGTTCACGATCACCGTGGTCACGTCGCTGCCGCGCGCCGCGTACACGAGGTGCGAATAGACGCGGTAGAGCGGGGTCAGGCCCGGGCGCCGGATGTCGAGGAGCACGATGTCCGCGCGCTTGCCCACCTCCAGCGACCCGATCTGGTCGTGCAGGTTCAGCACGCGGGCGCCCCCCATCGTGGCCATGCGGAAGACCGTTTCGGCGGGCAACACCGCAGGGTCGCCCAGCATGAACTTCTGGATCTTCGCGGCGGCGTCCATCTCGTCGAACATGTCGAGGTCGTTGTTGCTGGCGGGCCCGTCCGTCCCGATCCCCACCGGGATCCCGGCCTCCAGCGCCGCCGCCACGGGGGCCGCCCGCGCCACGCCCAGCTTCATGTTGCTCTGTGGGTTGTGCGCGATCCCGGCCCCGCCCTCCGCAATGCGACCGATGTCCTCGTCCGACAGGTAGATCGAGTGGGCCAGCACCGTCCCGGGCCGCAGCGCTCCGATCGAACCGAGGGCCTCGATGACGCCCATCCCGGTCTGTTCCCGCGCGGTCACGTCCTCCGACGGGTCCTCGACGGCGTGGATCTGGAAGGGGGCGTCGTAGCGCTCGGCGAGACGGAAGGCGGCTTCGACCGCGTCGAGCGGCGTGGTGTAGAGCGCGTGGGCGGCGACGGCAGGCACCACCGTGGGGTGGTCCTGGTAGCGCTCCATGAACTCCGCCGCGTCGGCGAGCGACTCCCCCGGCGAGGCGAAGTCGGGGGTGGGGAAGCCGATCACGTGGGGGCCGGTGACCGAGCGGATGCCAGCGTCGATCGTCGCGCGGGCCATGTCGTCGCGGAAGTAGTACATGTCCGCGAAGGTGGTCGTCCCGCCCTTCAGCATCTCGACCGACGAGAGCAGGGTCCCCCAGTAGACGAAGTCGGGGGCGACGAGCGCGGCCTCGGCCGGGAAGATGTGGTCATTGAGCCAGGTCATCAGGGGGAGGTCGTCGGCGAGGCCGCGCAGCAGCGACATCGCCGCGTGGCCGTGCGTGTTGACCAGGCCGGGGATGACGATGTGGCCGGTGGCGTCGATGACGGTCGCGCCGGTGGGGCGGGGATCGTCCGGTGCGAGGACCGCCGCGATGCGGTCACCCTCGACGAGAACCGCGCCGCCCTCGAGGACCGTCCCCGCGTCGTCCATCACCACGACTGTGCCGCCGTCGACGAGGAGGGGGCCGTCCGGGGCGGGGGGCCCGGCGTCGCCGGCGCACGCCGCGAGCAGCAGGAGAAGCAGGGAAGCTGTCAACGCTCTCGTGAGTGTGAGGGACTGGTCACGAAAAACTTCGTACATAACCTGGATACACCTTAACTGGCAGCAGGTTCCGTGTCAACGACAATCTTCGTAAGGACGCCGGGGCGGGCCGCTGCCGGAGGTCGCGCCACAGCGCCGTTCAGCGGCCGCCGCAACCCCCTGCGCGACCGCTCAACGCGTCAATGGTACCCAGTCGCAGTCGTCCGTTTCAACCTGAATCCGCCTGACGACGGTCTCGGCGTCGCCCCCGCGGACCACCTGATCCAGGACCAGCAGCAGATCGCCTTCGAAGCCGATTGCCGGGTGCGATCCCTCCTCCAGCGGTATGCGTCCGTCAGGGCAGGCGCGCGAGCGGGACGGGTCGATGACGCTGACCCACATGGCCTCGGTGCTCACGGGCGGGCCGTCGGTGCCCAGGTCGAAGTGCACCACAAGGAAGCTGCCGTCCGGCCGGCGGTGAATCCCCCGGGTCAGCGAGAAGAGGCCGAAGACATCCGGATACCGGCCGCCCCCCAGGGTCTCCCGGATCGCGGCCCCGGGATCGCCGGGGTGCCCCCGCCGGCGAACCACCGGCACCTCGAAGCGGTCGAGTTCCTCGCCCTGCGTATCCGTGACGGTCAGGTACGGAAGCGGCATGAACCCGACGAGCAGGGTGTCGGCCCACTTCACAAAGGGCATCTCGGGAAAGATGCCACCGAGCGGGCCGCCCGCCTGGAATTCTTCCGGGAGTCCGACGACGGGCTCGGTCCCGTCATCGCCGAGTTGCATCCGCCCGACAGCGCTGCGGTCCGTGTACTCCGCGCCGCTCAGCCATACTTCCCCCGCGTCAACCACAACGCTTTCGAACACCGTCTTCAGGGAATGACGCTCCACGAACTGGCCGTCGTCCCGCCGGAAGGCATGGGCCGCAGGCGGATCCCAGGAAAACACCATGACCTGGTCATCTCCCCAGGGCAGCGCGATCCGGGCTTCCTTCCACTCCCCGGGGCCCTCGCCTTCTCGTCCGTAGCGCTGGATGAGGCGCCCCTCCCGGTCGTAGTGCAGTACCCGGGGCTGATCGTAGTCGGCGATGAGGTAGCCGCCGGTGCCATCGGGAGTGACCGGGGCCGGCAGGACCAGGTAGTTGTCGCCGGACTCCTCCAGCACGATGGAGTCGAGGACGGTGACGGTGGGCTGGGCGGAGAGGTGGGAAGCCGGGGCCAGAGCGAGGGCGGCAAGCCGGAATGTAAAGAAGACTTTACGAAATGTCGTGTTTACCATACTTTTTTTCGCTTCCTCCTCGACGGAAGCGATACTCCGCCTGCCATCGCCAGAGTGAAGACTATAGCTTCCCTGTGCCGGATGACACCCGGACGCCACGAGGGGTTGCAGGGAGACCTGGACGGGGCAGGCGTCCGAAGCCGTGAGCCAGCCGGAACCGGGCGCCCAGCGCTCCGAGGGCGACAGCCGCGACGCGCGGTCGCGCAACGCCCCATTCACAGCGCGGAGACTCGATGACCACAAACGCAGCTGCGAAACCCGGCGCAACCAACGCCGGTCGCGAAGACCCCCGAAGCGCACTCCGCCGCCGGGACCGCGGCAAGGACGACGAGTGGGTGGCCGCCTTCCTCATCCGCGCCGCCTACGGGTTCCTGGCGACGGTGGGGCAGGGGGGCCAGCCTTTCCTGAACTCGAACCTGTTCGTGTACGACGACTCGGGCGGCGAGCGGCGAATCTACCTCCACACGCACCGGACCGGGCGTACGCGTGACAACCTCGAAGGCGGCGAAAAGGTCGCGTTCAGCTCCGTGGCGATGGGGCGGCTGCTGCCCGCGCCCGAAGCCCTCGAGTTCTCGGTGGAGTACGCGGGTGTTGTCGCCTT
Source organism: Gemmatimonadota bacterium (assembly GCA_009841475.1). Taxonomy (GTDB): domain Bacteria; phylum Gemmatimonadota; class Gemmatimonadetes; order Longimicrobiales; family Gaopeijiaceae; genus Bin94. The sequence goes on along the minus strand of VXLT01000338.1, from coordinate 2,592 downwards.
CGGGACCGGGCGTGTGGTCCAGGACCACGAGGAGGCGCGGGCCGCGCTGCAGATGCTCCTCGACAAGTACGCGCCGCACCTCCGGCCAGGCGTCCACTACCGTCCAACCACCAACGACGAACTCAGGCGTACCGCGGTCTACCGGATCGACATCGAGACCTGGAGCGGCAAGCAGAAGGAGGTGGAGGAGGACTTCCCCGGCGCGTTCGAGCTGGCGCCGCCTCCGGTTCCGTTTGCTGGGGTGGGAGATTATTCGAACAGATCCGCGTGCGTGCCAGCGCGGGAAAAGTAGACCGAGCCCGAGGGGCCGTCCGCATCGTCGATCCGGTAGATCAGAAGGAAGTCGCCACCAACGTGGCATTCCCGATAGTCCGCCCATGCCCCCTTGAGCGCGTGATCCCTGCGCTCGGGGCCGAGTGGCGCCTCGTTGGCGATCAGTTGGAGCATGACCGCCTTCAGCCGGTTCATGTCGAATCGGCCTGAACGGGACAACCGCCGCCAGTCCTTGAGGAATTGGCGGGCGTAGTCGAACCGGCGGGGTAGCCTCGCCCGCCTACTGGCCGCCGGCCTCTTCAAGCTCCGCAAACATTTCGTCTGCGTTTGTGAATCGGGCGCGGCGCGCCTTCACCATCTCGCCGACTTCGGCCATTGCTTCGCGAGTCCGCGCGTTCGGCACCTTGAGCTCGAGCGGGAAAGCCTGATCCACGGCGATGCGATGGAAGAGCAGACGCACGGCCTGCGAGGCCGTCAAGCCCATCGCCGCGAGAGCCTCTGTCGCCTTCTGCTTCATGTCGGTGTCCATCCGGACGTGGAGCATCGAACTATGTGTCTTCATTTGAATCCTTGTATCTCATGTGAGATATATCATGACGCGTCGGGACGACGTGGTCAACCCTCCCGTTGCGGGTGTGCACCCTGTTGGCCCCCTAACCCGAGTGCTTCTCGGACAGCGCCTCCAGCCCGGCATCGATCTCCGCGCGGCTGACCCACCGCCCCCGCACCATCACCCCCACGCGGTCGACGAGATTGCCCAGGTCATCGAGGGGATTGGACCCGAGCAGCACCAGGTCGGCGCGCTGTCCCGGTGCAATCGTCCCGAAGTTGCCGTCAAGCTCCAGGTGCGAGGCCACGTATTCGCCCACCGTCGCCGTCCCGCTCTTCAGGATCTCGTAGTTGGACATTCCCGCTTCCGACATCACCGCGAGCTCCCGGTGGAGCGCGAATCCCGGCACGTTGAAGAGCTGCGGCGAATCGGTCCCCATCAGGATCCCCGCGCCCGCATTCGAAAGCTCCTTCAGGACACGCTCCCGCAGCGCCAGGTACACGTCGGCTCCCTCCCGGCCCGAGCCGGCCCGCCGCCGCCAGCTGTCGCGGGTCTGGGGTGAGACGTACTTCATCTCGGGCTGCTGAAGGAAGCGGTCCGCGTCCGGCGCGCCGTACAGGTTCTCCCAGAGGTACATCGTCGGCACCACGTAGACCCCGTGATCGATCGTGAGCTGGACGATCTCCGCGAGCCTGGCGTCGTCGACCCCGCGTGCCAGACCTCCGAGGCTGATCGTGCCGGCGTTCACCTGGGCCTGCACGTCATCGGAGGCGATGGCCTGGATGTAGCCGTCGAGGTGGTCGACGGTGGACATGCCGGTTTCGATCGCGTGGACCAGCCCGACATCCTGGGGAACGTGGCCGCCGAAGGTAAGGCCCACTTCTTCGGCGACTGCCGCCATCCGGTCCCACGCCGCGCGCGGCACCCCCGGGTGGATCTTCTGCAGATCGTAGCCGGCTTCCACGTGGGCGCGGATCAGCGCTTCCGCCGCGTCGGGCGTGCGTGCGGTGTTGCCGTTCAGCGACGGGGCGCCGACGTAGAAGTTCGGGCCGAGGACATCGCCGCGCTCGAGTTCGTCCGCGAGCGGAATCTGGTAGGCGGATCCGAGCATGCCCCGGATGGTGGTGATTCCGTTGGCGACGTAGAGGAAGAGGATGTCCTCCACATCTTCGCGGGGAGGATTGGCCCCTGGCGGAACGTGCGCGTGCATCTCGGCGAGGCCCGGCATGAGGTAGCGGCCGTCCCCGTCGATGACGGTTGCGCCGCGGGGGACGTCGACCTCCGTCGCCGGCCCCGCCGCCGCGATCACGCCGTCCCGCACAACGACAGTCTGGCCGGGCAACACCGCGTCCGACGTCATCGGCAGCACGTTCACGTTGGTGAACGCCGTCAGGCCCGGCACGGGCTCCGGTGCCGGACCCCGGGTGGCGCAACCCGTTACGGCCGCCGTGACCGCCAGCACTGCGAACGCCCCCGCGCCCGCCTTCAATCCGATTGGTACCCTCTTCACTCCAGTCATTTCGGTCCCCCTTCGACTCCATGGAGCGCGGTTCCCCTGCCGTCCGGCCCACTCACCCCTGCTCCAAACATGATACAGCCTCGGAGCCCCGCCAGCCCACCCGCGGATGCGCCGGCCTCAGACTGGACCGGTCGCACCGATGCGTCGGCAGCAGGAATGCACCAGCCTTCCGAGTCTGGCCGCGCCGCCCATCCCGGACGTACACTGAACCGCCCGCCCGACTGCCCCCTTGGAAGCCGCCCTCCCACCG
>VXLT01000084.1 GCA_009841475.1 Gemmatimonadota bacterium | reverse complement strand
TTATATTCAAGCCCCCACTCTCAAACCGCGATTGCCTCTTGACTCGTGGCCTCGTAGATTTGTATATGACACAGCTCCCCACCCTGCACGGCAGAACCGTCGCGCTCTTCGACATCGGCAAGTCGCGCGCCGGCGAGTTCCTCGACCACCTCGAGACACGGCTCCGCGCCCGGGGCGTCACCACCGCCCGCTTCGCGAAGCCGACCAACGCCAGGCCCGCCACCGCCGCCATACTGGGAGACATCGCCGCGGGCGCCGACGCCGTCGTGGAGGCTCTCGCCGACTGAGGCTCGTGCGTATCATGCGGTCTGCATGACATCAGGGCGCTCGACGACCTCGGCCTCCCCGGCCTCCTTGTCGCCACCACCGCGTTTCGCGATGCCGCCGCGTACCAGGCACGCTCCCTCGGCTTCGACCCGGCGATCGTGTGGGTGCCGCACCCCGTTCAGAACCGCAGCCCCGACGAACTGGAGCGGCTCGCCGACCTGGCGCTGGAACCGGTGCTGTACGCGCTTGCCGGCGCCGCCTGACCTGGCCCGCGCCGATCGCGGGCGACCCGCTCGGGCCTCCGCCGCCACTACCCCGGGACCATCGCCGCCAGCACCACCACCAGCACCACCAGGGTGAGCGGCGTGCCCAGCCGCGCGTAGTCGCCGAAGCGGTACCCACCTAGTCCGTACACCATCAGGTTGGTCTGGTAGGCGACCGGCGTCATGAACGACGCGGAGGCCGACAGCGCAACCGCCACCGCGACCGTCCGCACGTCGATCCCGAAGCCGGCACCGGTCGAGATCGCGATCGGCAGCACCAGAGCGGCTGCGGCGTTGTTGGTGATGATGGAGCTGAGCGCGACCGTCAGGATCACGATGCCCGCCATCGCACCCTGCGCCCCGAACCGTCCGAAGCCCTCGGCCACAACCCGGGCCGCCGCCTCCCCCAGCCCGGAGAACTCCACCGCCGCCGCCAGTCCGAAGGCCGCGCCGATCACCACGATCACGTCGAAGTCGATCGAGTCCTTGGCCTCGTTGGGGGTGAGGATGCCCAGGCCGACCAGCGCGAGCGCGCCCAGGAGCGAGAAGTGCAGGATCGGCAGGATATCGAGCGCCGCCCCCAGCACGATCGCGGCGCCGATCGCCAATACGATCCACGCGTTGCGGGTCGGTTCCGGTGAGGGCGCACCGAGGAGAGACATGAGCGCGAAGTCGTCGCGATCCCGCCAGCGCTCCCCGAACCCCCGGTCGGCGATGACGAGCAGCGTGTCGCCGGGCTTGAGCGGGGTGCGCGCAAGGTGGCCGCGGACGGGTTCGCCCGACCGGTGGATCGCCAGCACGGTCGCCTGGTAGCGGGCCAGAAAGCTGACATCGACCAGGGTGTGCCCCACAAGCGGCGACTCGGTCGCCACGACGGCCTCGAAGCAGGCGTGCCGCGGACTGCGGAACTCGTAGGGCAGGTGCGGCTGCTGCGCCGAAGCCAGCCCCGAGATGTCGTGCAGGCCCAGGACCGCCTCCGTGTCGCCGAGGAGGGTCAGGAAGTCGCCTCCCTTCAGTACCTTGTCCGGCGCGATCTGGCCCGCCCCCTCCGCGTCCCGCTCGAAGTAGACGATCCGTGCGTTCTCCGGCAGCAGCTGCTGGGCGTGGCTCACCGGGTGGCCGTCCAGCGGCCCGCCCGGCTCCACGATCATGCGCACCGAAAAGCTGCGCCCGCCCGAACGCGCCTCCTGCCGGGGCGGCAGCCGGTCGGGGAGCAGGTTGGGGGCGGCGAACGCGTTGATCGCAAGGCCGACCAGCGCGATCGGCAGCGCGATGCGGGTGAGCTCGAACATCGTGAAGGGTTCGTACCCCTCGGTCTCGAGGAGGCCCGACACCACGAGGTTGGTCGAGGTGCCGATCAGGGTGGTCATGCCACCCAGAATCGCCGCAAACGATAGCGGCATGAGGTATCGCGACGCCGAATCGCCGCGCCGGTCCGCCCACTCGTCCACCTGGGGAGCGAGCATGGCGATGATGGGGGTGTTGTTCAGGAACGCCGACGCGGCCGCCACCGGAACCGTCAGCCGCAGCAGCGCCAGCCGCACGCTCCGACCGGCACCCAGGGTGGCGCGCACGATGGGCTGCAGCGCCCCGGTCTTTTCCACGGCGCGAGCGAGCACGTACAGGGCCGCGACCGTGATCGGAGCGGGGTTGGCGAAGCCCTGGAAGGCCTGCCCGGGCGTGACCACCCCCGCGACCAGAAGGATCACGACGGCGCCCATGAACGTCACCGCCGGCGCGACCAGGTCGCGCGCCAGCAGCACGACCGCGACCGCAACCACCGCCAGCGTCAACCAGGCTTCCCAGCTCAAGGCCGTCCGCCCCCTGGGCGGCGGTTGTCAGTCACGGCGCGTCGGAACGACTACATCCCGAAGAGGAAACCAATCACCAGGTTGATCACGGCGATCGTGAGCGCGCCGGCCAGCGCCGCCCCGAAGCCCCTGATCTCGAACCCCCGCACCATCGCCGCCGTCGCCTTGAGCGCGACGGCGTTGACCACGATCGCGAAGAGCCCGAGGGTGAGCATGGTAAGCGGAAGCAGGATCGGGGCGAGGAACGTCCACATCGCCCAGTTGACCATGCCCAGCACCAGGGCGCTCATAACCGCCGCCGCCCCATTGTCGATATCGATTCCCCTGACCACCTTGCTTGCCACGAAGAGCACCCCGGCGCTGACCAGCGTGCTGACCGCGAGACCAATCAGAAATTCCACGACTCCAAGCCTCCATGTCTGTTACGTTTGCGGAGCTTCCGGATATATCAGTAGACGAGCGGCGGCCCCGCGAGGTTTCGCGGCGCCGGTGCGCGCCCGGCTACGGGATCAGCGCCCTCCTTCCGGTGTTCCGCACGATGAAGAGCCCGTCGCCGGTGCTGGTCATCACCACGACTCCGCTCTTGAAATACGGGTAGTTGCTCCAGGAGGCGCCGCCGTAGGGTGAGTTGTCGAAGAAGGCGATCTCGACGGGGTTGGTGGGTTCGGTGATGTCGAGGATCCTCAGCCCCGCGCCGTAGTTCGACTGGTACATCAGGTTGCCGAGGATGTAGAGGTTGTGGTCGGTATCGGGGGTCTCGGCGATGTACTGCGCCGCGAGGATCGGCTCGTCGAGGTCCTCGAGGTCCCAGATCAGGGTGCGGGTGCCCTCGACCCGCCCCTGAGGCTCGTCGCCCTCGTCGTTCATGTAGAAGAAGCGGTGGTCGTCGGTGAGCCACCCCTGGTGCGCGTACACCGCGTCGGGGTAGGTCTCGAACGAGATCGCGACCGGGTTGTCCTTGTCGGTCACGTCCGCGATGCTCAGCGCGTTTTCGTTCGAGCCCAGGCAGATCTCGCGGCCTCGGTACTCCTCGTCCGGGCCGTGGTAGACGACGCACTGGGCGTCGTGGGAGTAGCCGGTGCCGCGCCGGCCCGTGTTCGTGTCCGCGAAGCACCCCGCAAAGACGGGGCTGGCAGGCTCGCTCAGGTCGAGCATGTGCAGTCCGCCGCCACAGGTCTCGCCGCCCCCGCTGGCGCCCACGACGTACGCGAAGGGCGTCTCCGGGTTGATGACGATGTTGTGGGCGCTGGCGATCCCGTCGTAGTGAAAGTCCGGCTCGAAGGTGACCGGCTCACCGCTCACGTCACGCAGCCGGCGCAGATCGAACACCTGCACGCCGTGCTCGCCGGCCCCGTCGGCCACGATGTAGGCGTGGTCGGCGAAGACCTTCATGTCGCGCCAGATCGCGCTGCGCGAACCGGGGGTCTTGGGCAGGTTGCCGAGCAGGATGGGGTTGTGGGGGTCGGTGAGGTCGACGAAGGCGGTGCCGTCGGAGCGCCCCACGATAGCGATCTCGCGTCCGGTCTCGGGGTCGGTCCAGCCCCACAGATCGTTGACGCGCGCGCCGCGCCCTCCCGCCAGATCCTTGATCGGGAGGAAGGAGATGATGTTCACGTTGTCGCACTCGTACCCGGCGGCGTCGCTCTCCACGCAGGGGATCTCCTCGTCCAGTCCGGTGATGGCCGGCAGGCCGCGGTGCTCACCGATGACCAGTTCTCCGCCGCTCCACTGCGAACCACCGCTCCGTTCCGCAATGACCACCCCGCCGGCCCGCTCGTCGATCCCCCCGGCGCCGACCACGGCCACGTCGCCGCCCACCGCGAGCGAGCTGCCGTAGGACGCGTTTGCAGCCAGGCCCCGCGCGGGCGATTCGGTTGCGCCCGTCCATCCCGCAGCCTCGTCGCGGGCGAAGCGGTACACGCTCCCGCTGCCTTCGCCCGCACCGGGGGCGCCGATCCAGACCACGTCGCCGTCAAAGCCGATCGCCGAACCGAAGCGCGAGCGCAGGCCGTCGCTGAAAGGCACCAGGGTGGCACCGCGGCTCCACGAACCCCTTCCGGGATCGAAGCTGAAGGTGAGCACGGCCCCGTTGCCGGGATCGGCGGTGGGTACGCCGACGAGGGCGAGTCCGCCCTGCAGGGCGATCGCCGAACCGAACCCGCCGGCCGTCATCTCGTCCGGGGCGGTGAGGGGGCCGAGGGTGGCGAAGGTCCCGGACGCCGCGTCCAGCCGCAATGCGTGCACCTCGACCGGGGCTTCGGGGCCGGGCGCCGTGGACACGAGCGCCAGATCCCTGTCCAGCGCCACACGCGTCCCGAAACCCGGACCCGCGCCGTCGGGGCGGAAGCGGCCTCGCTGCGACCACCCGGAACCATCGTGGGCGAACAGGTAGACGGCCCCCGCGCCGTCCTCCTCACCCGGCGCCGAGACGAGCGCGACCGTGCCGTCCAGCGCCACGGCCGTGCCGAATCGGGCGTCCTCGGCGGGCGTGCCGGAACCAAGTCGCGCGGCCTCTCCCCACCCTCCCCGCCCGTCGGCGCGGAAGACGAACGCCGCACCCGTACCGTCCTCCCAGCGCGGCGCGCCCACAATCGCGAGGTCGCCGCCCGCGTCGAGCGAGCTCCCGAACCCGTCGGGCGGCCCCGCTACCGGCGAGACGCTCAGCCGGGCCACCTCGCTCCAGCGTCCCGCCGCGCGCCCGTAGACGTACACGACCCCCGGCAGCGCAGCGGCGGAGGCCTCGCCGACGAGCACCTGGCCGTTGCCGACGGCGACGTTGCCCCCGTACTGCTGGCCGTGGAGGCCGCCGAAAGGGGCGTGGGCGGGCGCGGCCAGCAGCGGAAGCGCGATGATGGCCGATAGGGTTGCAAGGGACGGGCGGCGGTGGATCTTCATGATGGCTTGCCTCGCTCTTTTGCTGGGAGTACCGGTCGGCTTCAATCTACACCCGACCGGAGAACGGATGCCACCCGCTTCGCCGGAGCACCCGGCAGAAAAACGCAGGCGGGAACAACCGACGGCCGGGATGCCTTCCCCGGCCGCGGCTGTTCCCGCCTCATGTGAGCGGCGCTCACCGCGAGAGGATCAGCGCCTCATGCCCGTCCTGACCTCGAGTGTCAGATCGGCGTAGATCCGGCGGAACTCCTCGATAACCGAAGCCGGCACAATGTCGGGGTGCCAGTTCGAGTTGGTCTGTGATGTAACCTCGTTCGCCAACTCCCATCGCATGCGGTAGTTGTCGATGGCTCCACCGGCCGATTGCACACCTGTGATCAAGATGCGGTTCCGCGCGGCGGTGACGCCCCGCAGTTCTTCCTCGGCCACAACCTCCCGCGGGATCCAGTTCAGTTCCCAGCGCGCATCCCCGCCCTGGCCAACAAGCCTGTTAACCACGCGGAGCGAGTGCTTCGGAACGATCCTGCTGAGCGCGTCGTCGATCGTGGCAACATTCAGGTTGCCGAGGTCCTCGCGCCAGTAGTTCCGGGCCACCGGGCCCGCAGTCGCGCACCCGGCGATGCCGAGCAGCATGACCGCCAGCGCCGCCCGGGCAAGCCCCGGCCGGCCGAGGGCCGGCCGGGGCTGCAGGCGTACCGGTGCGAACCCGCTAGCGTCGTCTCTCAATCGCGTCAGGGTCTGCAGCATTTTCGTGCACCTGTCTCCACAGTTGGTGGGCTCTCAACTTCTTGCGAATGCCCTCGGGCGTGACATCGTCGAGGATGTCCGGTGCCGAGCTGTTTCCACCGGGCCCGCCGAAGGTGTAGATCTCCATCAGCAGGAGGTCGAGTTCGATGCCGGGAATCGGCAGCTGCAGCCAGCTGTGCTGCACCATGTCGCCCCATCCGCGGTCGTCGAAGTACTCGGTCGCCATGCCGTAGTGGAACAGCTCGATGCGCTTCTCGTACTTGTAGGCCTCCCAGAGGTCACCGCAGGAGCCGTCGTTCATCTTCGGCACGCAGCGGTCGCCACCCGGCGCCACACCGTTGGGATCGGTGAACGGGGGCAGATCCCCGTTCGCGCGGGACATGTTCACGAACTCCATCGTGGCGGCCATGTTGCCCAGATTGTAGTTCGCCTCCGCGGCGATGAAATCCAGCTCCTTCTGGGTCATATCGGGCCAGAGCGTCTCGTAGCGGTAGTCATACCACAGGTAGGCCCAGCGCCAGTCGATGTAGTTGGAGTAGTGATAGATTCCGCGGTCGGCCGGGAAGGGGCTGCTGCCCATGTAGCGCATGTACTTCCCGCAGCTGGCAGCGTCGTTGGGGGCCGGACATGGACCCGTCGGCTTGATCCGGACGTCGTCCGTGTCGAGGTCGAACGGAGTGCGCTGGTCCAGCGGCGCATTGATCCACTTCTGGTAGTTGCCCGAAGCATCCGAAGGGCCGATCGTGCGGTAGTCGATCCGGGCCCAGCCGGTGAACCACGCGAGGTACGTCTTCGGATACTGGTAGCACCAGTTGCCGCCTGCTTCGCGTACGCAACCGTACGACTCCGACATGCCCATCTGCGCATCCGCGAGGATGGCCGACCAATTGAGCGCCTGGCGCTCCGCCGGGGTCCGCGGAATCTGCGTGCTATAGCGTGTGCGCATGGCGCGCGCCACTTCCGCCATCCGGTCCCCGTCCCAGTCGTGCTGGAATCCGGTCCACAGATCCGGGATCGTGAAGCTGCCCCCCTGGGCTCGCTGGATCACCTCGTCGTACAACTCCTCGGCCTTCGCCCACACCTGGTCGTAGGGGACCGGTTCGAGCATGCCCAGGTCGTCCGCCGACACCTCTTCGGTGACCAGGAAGGCCTGGTCGTGGATCACGGCGAGGTTGGAGAAGTTGAGCGCCTGGATCAGCTTGCCGAAGAGCTCCAGCCGCTCCGTGTTGTCTGGCGCCTCCGGACCCTCCTGGATGCGGAGCCCCCCCTCGATGGCGATCAACCCGTCGCGCACCGCTGCGAGCGACGCGTAGGACTGCTGCCACGGAAGCCTGGCCACGGCATTGCTGCCGTATGACGCATCGTTATTCCAGGCGATGCGCGGCTCGGAACAGTTGTCGCGCATCCCGAAGTTGCCCCAGGACGAGGAGTGGGAGTCGGCGACGCAACTCATCGCGCCCCCGGGGTACAGCCCCTGGGAGGTATACTCCCAGGTGGAGAACCCACCCGAAACCAGGGCCTCGACGTCACCGGGCGTCTTGATGGCCCGCTCCCGGTCCGGGGCGTTCAGGTTCTGGACCTCGAGATCGAGACATGCGCTCCCGGCAAGCAGCACCGCGACGCAAAGCCCGATCATCGAGCTCAGTTTCTTCATTCTCATGGATTGATGTCCTTTTCTGTCCTAGAACGTGAACTGAACGCTCATGCTGACGCGCCGCGGATTTGGATACTGGTAGCTGTCGACGCGGGAGATGATGCCGCCCACCTCCGGATCGAAGCCCGAGTAACCGGTCAGGGTGTACACGTTGCGGCCGATCAGGTTGACCTCGGCGCCCTGCACCCGGCCCGCGAAGATCGCGTCAAGCCATTCGGGGTTGATCGAGTAGCGGAGCGAGAGCTCCCTGAGCTTCAGGTAGTCGCTCTTTTCGATGAACCAGTCGTTGTCCGCGTTCGTGTTGTAGAGGAGCTGGTAGTACTTGACCGGCTTCTTGTGCGAGTCGGCCTTGCCGCCCTGGTCCATATCGCCCGAGCGGTTGTCCCGGTACGCCCACTGGCGGGTCCCGTTGTAGACATCCACCCCGAGTTCGCCGTCAAAGAGCGCGTACAGCGAGAGGCCGCGCCACCGGAAGGTGTGCGTCATGCTGAAGTTGAGGTCGGGCATGGTGTTGCCCAGGTACACGAAGTCCGTGCAACCCGCAGCGCCCTGGCGGCGCTCCACGCACTCTACGTCGCGGGTGAAGTTCTGTCCGTAGGATCTGATCGGCATGCCCCAGTCGAAGATGTCCTGTCCGGTCATTCCTTCGCTGTTGGTGCCCCACAGCCCCTGGGCGATCCCGTCTGTGTAGTTCCCGCTGCCGACCCAGACCATCAGGCCGTCGTCGTTCACCTGGAACTGGCTGCAGTCCGTGCCTGCCGGCAGGTCCGTGCAGCTCTTGGCCCACTTGACGCCGTAGTGCGCGCCATAGATCTCGCCCTCGCGGACGTAGCGCGTCCCGGTGCGGTACGGTGGCCGGTTCAGCTCGGTGATCTCGGAGCGGGAGCGGTCGAGGTTCACGCGCACGTTGTACGAGAAGTCCTCCGTGGCGAGAATGGGCGCCTCAACCGTGTACTCCCAGGTGTTCGACTCCAGCGTGCCCGCATTCTGCGTCTGGAAGGAGAACCCGCCGCGCGATCTGGCCAGCGGCACGCTCAGGATCTGGTCCACATCCGTCTTGAACGCGTACACCAGGCTGGTGGTGATCCGGTTGAAGAGCACCATGTTCACCCCGACCTCGTTCTCGGTGGAACGCTGGGGCCTGATGTCCTTGTTGCCCTGGCGGACGGGCCGGATCGCAGCCGAGCTCACGGAATAGGTCTCGTACTGGTCATAGAATCCGGGGCGCCGTCCCGCGGTGCCCAGCGACCAGTGCACCTTGAACTCGTTCACCTGGTCGGGAACCGGCCACCAGCTCTCCATCGACGGACGATAGGCCAGCGAGGTGCGGTAGTACGTCTGCCAGCGCTGGGAAGCCCCGAAGAGGCTCGACCCGTCGCGGCGTACGACTCCGTCGAAGATGTACTTGCCCAGGTAGTCCAGCCCCGTGATCAGGAAGTAGCCTTCCTCGCGCGTGGTGATCTCGCTCGACGAGACGTAGTGCGAGTCGGGGTCTGTGTTCTGCAGCTGCGGAACCCCGGAAGCGATGAAGTCGGAGCCCCTGCCGTAGAAGTAGTAGTAGTCCTGCGTCCTCTGAAGGTACCGAGCGCGTGTGCGCGTATTGAGGTCGCCGAAGGCCCGGCTGACGGACGCGGTCACCTCGGCGTTCACGGCCTGGCGGCGCGAGTTCGACCGGGAAGTGTATCCGATGCTGGGCTGGTCGCCGTCCTCCGCGTTGTACGGAATATCGGCGGGCGAGACGTAGTGGTAGTTGTAGAAGTTGCGGTCCACCGCGAACACCGCCTCGATGTCGGACCACGCGGTCGGGTTCCAGCGCGAGTTGACGGCCGCCTTCAGATCCGAGTTGAAGCTCTGCGGGTCCGTGAGCTCCGCGAAGTAGAGCGGATTCGACGCCTGCGCCAGCGCGTCGGGCTCGATGTACAGGCAACCCTCGACGGGACATGCATCGCTGGGAGTCCAGCTGCGCTCCAGCTCCGAACACAGGTTCTCGTTCGCCGGGGCGGACCCGGTGCACGGGTCGCGTTCCAGCAGGTCTACATAGGGACCCATGAAGGTCAGCGAGTAGAAGCTGACGTTGTCGAAGTCACGGCTGTTCTGCGTGTACACCGCGCTGAAGTTCATCGCCAGTCCGTCGCGCACGTTGTTGTCCAGATTCATCCGGAATCCCTTGCGCCCGAATCCGTCGAAGAACTGCGGGAAGAGGCCCATGTCGCGGTGGTGCTCGAAGGAGGTCCGGTAGTTGGTGCCCCCGTCGCGCCCCTCCACCACGCCGTAGTTGGTGATCAGCCATCCGTCCTCGAAGATCCGGTCGATGTGATCGTACTTCGTCCAACCGTCCAGATGCCAGGGCCAGTCACCGTCCGCGAACGAAGTCGAAACGCTCTCCCCGTTCAGGTCCGGGTTCTCGATCCGGGACCGCGGAATGTTGTTGGTGAGGCCTTCGATCCGGTTCCCCTGCACGGAGACCAGGTAGCCCTCCGAGTCGGTCTTCCACGGGTGGTTCTGCGAGAGCGGGATGCGGCCTACCTGCTGGTCCAGCCCCGTCTCCTGCCGGAACTGCACCCGGTTGTAGTCCCGGCCGCCGAAGCCCGTGCCCCGCTTGGTGAAGATCTGGATCACGCCGTTGGCGGCCCGCGACCCGTACATCGACGCGCCCGCGGCCCCCTTGACGATCTCGAACGACTCGATGTCGAGCGCCGCGATGTCGTCGAAGCTGCTCGTCGTGATCACGTTGTCGACGATGATCAGCGGAGTCTCGGATCCGGAGATCGAACTCGCGGCCCGCAGCATGATCTGCGAGGTGGACCCCGGATCGCCACTGGTGCTCTGCACCTTCACGCCGGCGACCTTGCCGACGAGCCACCCTTCCGCCGAAACCGGCGGCACCGGGATGTCGGCGATGTCGACCTTGTCGACGGTAAAGGGCAGCTTGACCTTCGGGATCCCGCGGGCCACACCGGTCACGACGACATCCTGCACGCGTATCGCGCCGGCGGTCAGCTCACCGTCCGCCTGGGCGGTTCCGCCGGCCGTCACTGTGACATCCACGGTGTGTTCCTCGTACCCGAGGATGGTGAAGGTCACCTGGTGCGACCCGGTGGACACCCCGGTGATGATGTAGCGTCCGGATGTGTTGGAGAGCACTCCGCTCTCGGCGCCGTCGAGCCTCACAAGGGCCGACTCGAGCGTCTGCCCCGTAACTGCATCGGTGACGACGCCGGTGATTGTTCCGGTCTGAGCCGCCGCGCTCTGAACGGCGAGCAGGCAGACCAGCCCCGCCGCCGGGATGAGAAGCGCCTTCCTCCTCCATTCCCGGAACCTGCGGGAGTTGTTCTGTTTCAAACCACTCATGGCCACCTCCTGGTGTTTGGCGGATCAATCCAGCCCGCGCTGTCAAGGTCCCGAACCGGCCCGACTCCGGCCCATTCCCCCACGCACGCGGGCGTGGATACACCCACGGACCGGTCACCCGACCGGGCCGCGGCACATCCGCACGATGATACCAGCATAATGGGGAGCCATTTCCAAAAGCGCAAGGATTCCGTCAACGGGACCCGGAGGGCACCTCTGCCGCAGCCGCGCCCGGCAGGCCCCGGTCCACCCCGGCGACCGGGGCCCGCGCGCGCCCTTCCACCGGGAGCGCCCGGCACGGCACGGTGCCCGGACGCGGTAACGGACAAGACAATGACGCGTATGTGGTGAGGCAGCGCTGGAACGATTCCGCGCGCCACCTGCGGCAGGGTCGCGTCTCCGGGCGCACCATCGGGGCAGCCGCAGGCATGTGGGCCGCCGCGTGCGAACCAGCGGTGCCGAAGGCGGAGACGTTTGCAACTCTTCGCGACAACACGCTAACATACTTGGTGAGATCGTCCACGCTCGCCTCAGGGAGAAAGGAACCCGCCTTGGCCAGGCCGTCGATCAAACCTGTCTTGCTGGGCGCCGTGGCGTTCGCCGCCGCAGGCGCGCTGCTGCCGGTTGCGGAGCTGGAAGCCCAGGATGCGGCGCGCTCATGGCGGGTCGCCGTCTGGGTGAAGGGGGGCTACCAGCACTCCAACGGCAACTTCGCCCAGTCCCAACCCTCGGACCTCGAGCAGCTTCAGAACTATCTTTCGCAGTTTCGCGTCGAACCGGTGCAGCTGGTGGGGGCCGGGATCGAGGTGCGTTTTCCCGAGCAGAGCATGGGTGCGCGCCTCGGATGGGAGAGAAGCGGAGTGACCGACGCGATCGGAAGGCTCGGCATCTGCAACGTGCTGGAAGGTCCGATCTGCGAACCGGAGGTGGCCACCGCACAGTTCCAGTCTCTAATGGCCGAATTCCGGTTTCTGATGCGGCAGCAACGCGACCGCATCCGCCCCCTACTCCTGGTCGGCGCCGGGTTCCGGGAGATGGCCTTCGACTCCCCGGCGTGCGATCCGACCGCGGAAGACCCGCTGATCTGCCGGACGATCGTTGCGCTCTATGACAATCCGGTACCGCACGGGTACCTGAGGCTTGGACTCGGGGTGGAGGCGTCACCGGGTCCACTGGTGCTGAATGTGGTGGGAAGCGTCGGCACGGGGCGGTACGGGAGCGGTGTCGACCACGTGCACGGGCAATGGTACAACGAGATGCGCATCGAGGCTTCGGCGGGATACGTCGTCTACTAGGGAGGTCAGGGACAAATGCTGGCAAAGGCGTGGGCAGGGTGAGCAGGGGACGGTTGGTTCCGGCGCTCTGCGTGGCGGGCGGCGTCATGCACGCCGCGTTGGCTCCGGTTTCGGGGTCCGTGGCACATGGGCTTCCGCCGCAGCCGGGAACCGCCGCGGAGGCGGCGCGCCAGGGCCAGGCGGAAGACCCCTATGAGCGCGGACAGGCGTTCATCAGCGCCGGCAACCCGGAAGCCGCGCTGATCCTGTGGGTGGCGGTGCAGGACAGTCTCTGGGACGCCGGAGCCGAGGATCCCCGCATTGCCGTGGCTTTCATCGAGACGGTCGTGGAGCACGGCTTCGACGACTACCGTGAGGTCGCCTCGCTGATCTTCGAACGGGCGTTTTCGGGCCGGGCGGCAGCCAGCGAGAAGGGGCGGAGCGAGATCCTTGCCGAAGGCCGGCGTACTTTGGCCCTTACCGACTCCGCGAGCGCGGACTCCTGGCTGGAGGCGGGCGAAGAGGACCCCGGCCTGCTGGCCAGGGCAATCAAGAGGTTCTGGATCGAGCGCGATCCCACGCCGACCACCCCGCTCAACGAGCGCCTGTTCGAGCACTGGGAGCGGATCGTGCACGCGCGCCGCAACTACATCTACAACTACAGTTCGGCGTACCGGACGGACGACCGGGGCGTCTTCTATGTGAAATACGGCGAGCCCGACCGGATCACCGCGGGAACCCTGTCGATCAGCTCCTTCGACCAGCGCCGGCTTGGGGTTTCGATCGCGGACATGGTTGCCGTCGACCTGAATCCCCGCTACGAGATCTGGCGGTACGCCAACATCGAGCCTCCCGCGTTCACGTATTTCCTCTTCGGCAACGTGGACCAGACGGGCCCCTTCGAGTACGTGAAGGGACTCGACCAAATCATCGGTCCCAGCGCCAGGACGAGGCGAGTCAACGGGATGCGCTCACAGTACTATCTGGAGTACTTCTACTACATCGAACTCTCGAAAATGGGCGGCCCGTACGGCAACCGCCTCGCCGAGCTGGAGAGGCTTTGGGGCGAGGTGCGGCAGCCCCCCGAGGGGGTCCTCGAGGCGCGTTCGGCGCAATTCGCGCTGGACGACACCTGGGAGGCGCAGCGGCCCAAGCCGCCCGCGCATTCGGATTTCGACGACTCGCGCAAGAGTGCGCTCTCCGCCCAGGTGGCGCGAACCCTGGCCGGCCAAGACCCGCGCGTGCTCGTGCTGGCGGTTTCTTCCCCGCTCTGGAAGCCCGCGGTCGACAGAAGGGAGATCCGGGAAGGCATCTCGCTCGCGCAGTTCTCCGCGGTCCATACGGTGATTGCCCGGGACCGCGGGCTCAACGAGCTGGTGCGGGCGGCGATGGTCGAGGTGGACATCGAGGGCAACGTTTCGATGCTGGAAATGCGCCACGCCTCCCAGTTCGGGCACATGACGGTCGCCGCCGAGCACGTCGTCGAGGGGCAGGACCTCGAGGACGCCGAAGATGTCGGTGTGCTGCCGGGCCACAGGCACTTCGCGCTGGCACCGCCGCTGCGGCGCGACGCCGTCCAGTTCGAGCTCAGCGACCTGATCGTGGGGATCTCGCCGGAGTCGATCATTGGGGTGGACAGCCTGCCGCTGCCGGTCCACCCCGCCACCCGTTTCTGGCGTGCCGACCCGGTGCGGGTGTACCTCGAGATCTACCACCCGACCGGTGTTGCCGACGGCGAAATCGGGAACTACGACCTGCGCGTCCTCGTCGCGCCCTACACCGGCGCCGCAACGCCCGAGCAACTCGCCCGGCCGGATGCCGGCGGGCGGGCCGCGATCGAGGTCGAGATCGAGTCCGAGGCGCCCACGGGACGCCACTACTTCGATCTGGATCTCCGCAATGAGCGTCCGGGTCCGCTCCAGCTCGTGGTGCAGGTGACGGACCGGGCGACGGGGGTTAGCCGGGTAAGGGCAATCCCGATAGCGCTGCTGGCCAACTAGCAGCCGCCCCGTCCGGCATCAGCAGATCCGGCAAAGGTGGCTGTTTCTTGACCCCAGCTTCTCCAGCAGCACCACCGTGGCCGGCAGCGGCGAGACGCGCTGCACGGGTCCGTTGGCCAGGTCGGCGACCGTCTGGCCGCGGCGGCTCACCGCGCCGATGTCGGCACCCTGCTCCACCAGGTAGAGGATGACGTCGTGGTCGCCGCGCGCGGCCGCGTGGTGGAGCGCCGTGTAGCCGTTGTGGTCGCGCTGGTTCACGTCGGCGCCGAGCTCCTCGACCAGGTACCGCACGGCGGGAAGCCATCCGTCCGGCGCGTGGCGGTGCGCGTTGCCCGCAAACCCTTCCCCGTAGCCGACGCCCGACGCGGCATGGATGGGCCACACGCCGGGCCCGCCCGCCGGCACCGGGGGGAAGCCGGAGACGTCCGGCTCGAGGGCGCGGAGCGAGTCCGCCACCTCGGCGGCACGCACCAGGTTGGCGCGTGTCTCGTCGTCCGCGGCGGCCAGCAGATCGTCGGGGAAGTCGCCGCGCCGGTCGTCCGGCAGGTCGGCCCGGACGGACTCGAGGAGCGCGGTGCGGGCGGAGTCGCCCAGCTCGGCCCAGGTCGAATCGGAGGCAAGCCGGGTTCGGTGCTGCCGGGCCAGCTGCTCGTCGGGGGTGAAGCGGCGGCGCGGGGCGGGCGCGAGAGTGGCCACCGCGGGATCCGCGCCGTAGTCGGCGAGCAGGCGCATCGCGGCAACATCGGTCGCGTAGGCCGCCCGCCAGAAGGCCGTCGCCCCCTGCGTGTTGACGAGGCCGCAGTTGCCGTTGCCGCACCCGCTGTAGACCATGTACCAGGGGTGGACGGTGAGACGGACGTCGGGGTCGGCACCCTTTTCGAGGAGCGCCTCCATCACGTCCAGGTAGGTGGCCCTCTGGAGGCCCATCTCCTGGGGCTGGGGGTAGCGGGTGCGGGGCTGCCAGCGCGCGTTCACGGCCGCCCAGAGAGGGGTTGCGCCGTTGAGCGTGGAGGCGATGTTCGGGTCCGCGCCCCGCTCGATGAGCGTCAGCGCCAGGTCGAATTGGCCGTTGATCGTGGCCATGAGGAGCGGGGTCGTGCCGTCGCTGAGCGTGGTCTGGTCGATGTCCGCGCCCCCGTCGAGGAGCGCTTCAGCCGCCTCGGAGTGTCCCTGGCGGGCCGCGTGCAGGAGGGCCGTGAGCCCACCCTTGCCGGTGATGCTCGGACGGCGCGTGCTCTGTCGTTCGTCCTCCTCCTCCTCATCCTCCTCAGGCTCGGGCAGCCCCTCTTCGTAGACCGCCCGCGACGCGCGCACCGCTGCCTGGAACTCGGTTGCGGTGGGCGCGCGGTTGCCGCCCGTGAGCGCCTCGACCGCATCGTTGCGGCGCTGGCCGGCACGGCGATCCAGCGCGGAGATGGTCTGCAGGTCCTCGACCCTGCTGGGGATCCCCGGGTCCGCGCCGGCGGCGACCAGCGCGCGAATGGCGTCGGCGCGGTTCGCGGCCGCCGCGAAGATGAGCGGCGTCTGGGCCCACACCGCCTCGAGCGCGTTCGGGTCGGCGCCCCGCTCCGTGAGGGCCGTGACAAGCTCGGCCGAGCCGGCCGCGGCCGCGAGGTGAAGCGGTGTGGTGCCCGCGCCCGCAATGGCGGCCGCGTCGGCGCCGGCGTCGAGGAGGAGGGTGGCGACCGCGCCGTTCCCGCTCCGCGCGGCCACGTGCAGCGGCGTGTAGAACCCGATGCGGGTGACCGGCTCGATGGCCGCCCCCGCGTAGAGGAGCATCCGCGCGAGGTCCGGGTCGCCGCGTTCGGCGGCCCAGTGCAGCGCGGTCATGCCGTCTCCCTGCGCGGCGTTGACATCGGCGCCGTCGGCGAGCAGCTCCCGCACCGCCGCGATGTCGCCGCGCATGGCCGCGTCGGCGACGGGGGAGTCGGTGGGGCGGGCGGAGGCCAGCAGCGCGCCCGCGAGCACCGCCGCGAGCAGTCCGTGGACTGCCAAGGTGGTCGTGGTTTTCACGGTGCGGCTATCCCTCCGTCGAGGTTGGGGAGGTCGCCGTGAGGGAGAACTCCCCCGTGCTGTCCCCGAAGCCGTCCATCTCCATGCCGAGGCCGTTCAGGGCGGTGAGCATCGCGTTCGCCATGGGCGTGCCGCCGGGCGCCTTGAGGTGCAGGTTGCCCTCCAGCAGTCCGTTGGCGCCGCCGAGCAGGATGAGCGGGCAGCGGCGGTGGTTGTGCAGGTTCGCATCGGCCATCGGCGAGCCCCACATGACCATGGTCTGGTCGAGGAGGCTCGATTCGCCGTCCATCGTGTTCTTCAGCTTGTCCAGGAAGTAGGGGAGCTGGCCGACCCGGTACTGGCAGATCTTGTTGAACTCCAGGATCGACGACTCCCTGCCGCCGTGGTGGGATGCGGGGTGGAAGGGCCGGCTCGAGCCGCTCTCGGGGAAGACGCGGTTGTCCGCGTCGCGGCCGGTCTTGAAGGAGATGACCCGGGTCATGCCCGTCTGCAGGGCGAGAACCTGAAGGTCGAACATGATCCGCATGTGCTCCGAGAAGGAGTCCGGGACTCCGGCCGGCGCCTCCGGCATGTCGCGCTCTTCGCCACCCGTGTTGCGCGCCTCGACCGCCGCGATGCGCCGCTCGATCTCGCGCACGTTGTTCAGGTAGCGGTCCATGCGGAGCCGGTCCGCCGCCCCTAGTTCCCTCTTGAGCGTGGCGATCTCGCCCGCCATCCAGTCGAGGATGCTCCTGCGCGACGCCAGCCGGGCCGCCCGCTCCTCCGGCGTCCCCCCTGCGCCGAACAGCATGTCGAAGGCGACGCGCGGGTCGCGGATCATCGGGAGCGGCTCGTTGGGCGAGGCCCAGCTGATGGTGTCTGTGTAGGCGCAGGAGTAGTTGTAGGTACAGCCGCCCGCCTGATCGAGGTTCTCGATGCAGAACTGCATGGAGGGCAGCGGCGTATCCTGGCCGAAGCGCTGGGCGTACATCTGGTCCAGCGAAGTGCCCACGAAGATGTCCGACCCCTGGGTCTGCTTGGGGTGGGCCTGCGTCAGGAACACCGCGCTGGAGCGGAAGTGGTCGCCGCCGATCTCCGGCGTGGTGAAGGCCTCCGCCATGCGGCAGTCGGTGTTGCTGACGATCGTGAGATGCTCCTGGTACGGCGCGAGCGAGGTCAGCGCGCTCTCCGGGAGGATTTCGAAGTCCTTCCCCGTCGTGGCCGGTGCGAAGAGGTGCTGCGTCGCACCCCACTCGTTGCACCCGGCGAGCCCGTGCACCTCTTCGATGCACACCAGGCGGGTCGGCTGCGAGAGGGCGGCACGGGCCGCGCGGGCGCGTCCGGCCGGAACCATGGCGTCGAGCAGGGGGAGGGCCGCGGTGGCGCCCAGGCCCCGGAGGAAGGTGCGCCGCGCGATGAACTTGCCGGTGATGAATTGCATGATCGTTCCGATCTCCCTGGGGCCGTTTCAGCGGCGCCCGTTTCGTTCGTCCGGGCGTGCCGCGCCGCTCTCCTGCGCTGCGGCGGGTGCTGCGGCCCGTCTCATTCTGAATGCGTCGCTGCCCACCACGCCGAGGACGAGTGTGGAAACGCGATAGTCGTCGTGCTCCGCCCGCCGCACAATCTCCCGGATCGCGGGCTGGTCGTAGTGCTCCACCCTTCGCCCGAGCGCGTACGCCATGAGGTTTTCCGTGAAGTTGCGCACCAGCGGCAGGGGACGCCGGAGAAGCGCCTCGGACAGGTCGGCGGGCGTAGCCACAGGGGTGCCGTCGTAGAAGTCTCCGCGGGTGTCGAGGGGGACGCCGTTCTCCAGCGAGCGCCACTTGCCCGTCACGTCGAAGTTGTCCAGTGCGAGTCCGATGGGGTCCATGAAGCGGTGGCACGAGGTGCAGCGTGGATCCTTGTTGTGGAGTTCGATGCGCTCGCGGGTGGTGAGTATCCGGCCCTCCTGCGCGACCTCGGTCTCCTCCAGGTCCGGGATGCCGGGGGGCGCGGGCTGTATGAT
>VXLT01000069.1 GCA_009841475.1 Gemmatimonadota bacterium | reverse complement strand
CCACCCGGGCCCGCGCGCCACCCAGCAGCCCCCGCACCCAGGCAGCGCCCTCACCCGCCGAGCTCACGCCGCCGGGGAGCGCGCCCCGAGGCTCGGGGGCGGCACCGGCGGGCAGGACGATCAGCGCCGCGTCGGCGGCGGCGTCTTCCCTGTACCAGCGGGCGATCCGCTCGATGTCGCGCTCACCGCGCACCACCAGAGCCGCCGCGAAGCGTCCCAGGATCCGGTCCGCCCCGCGCGCCGCGCCCTCCTGGACGTGTATGAAATCGCCGAGGAGCCCATGCACGCATTCGGGAAGCGCGGCGCGGGCGGCCTGTGCGACCGTCTCGGCCGAGCCCGGGGCCTCCACCCGCCCGAGCGCGTCCCGCTCCGCCTCCAGTGACGACAGCAGGGCCTCGGCGTTCACCCGCGCGTCCCGGGCTTCGCTCAGCCGCTCCCGCAGGTGGGCCAACCGCCGGCGCGCATCCGCCACGGCTCGTACCGCCTCTCCGGCCCTTCGGCCCGCCTCCGCGCTCCGGTCGCTGAAGAGATCTCCCTGGGACTCCAGTTCACGCAACGCTCCGGCCCCCTCGCGCGCATCGTTCTGCAGGCGCTCGAACCTGCGCTCCAGTTCGGTGGCCTGCAGACCGGCGCTGTAGAGGTTTCCTTCGGTCCGGGCCGCCTTTCCGGCCAGCGCGCGGCCCTCTTCCTCCAGCGTCCGGACGCCGTGGCGGGCACGGCTCAGCCGCTCCCGCACATCGGCGGCGGTTTCCTTTCGATATGTCAAGTCCGCTTGTACTTCTGTAAAGTCGGCTTTACACTCCCGGTGCTCCTCCGCCAGGGTGACGCGTTCGTCCTCGGCGCGTGCCCGGATCGCCGACTGTGCCGAGCGCTCGTGGCCGATCTGCACCAGGCGGCGCTTCCAGTTCGCGATCCGCTCGTTCGCGACCGCTACATCCCGCTCGATCCGCGACAGCTCCGCGGCCGCCGCGTCGAGCCGGCTCGCGGTGTCGCCGCGAATCCTCTCCGCTTCCACCTGCTCCAGCCGCGCGCGCTCCAGTTCCGCCTCCGCCGCCGCCAGGCGGGCCGCCATTCCGGCCGCGTCCTCCCGGTCGGACTCGAGCGCCGCGTCCAATTCATCCAGGCGAGCCCCCAGCCCTTCGAGCTGCCCGCGCACCACCGCCACCTCCACCGCGAGGCGCCTCTCGCGCAACTGGCGGTAGCGCTCCGCCTTCCCCTTCTGGCGCGCCAGCGAGCGCACCTTGGTCTGCACCTCCGCGATCACGTCCTCCACGCGCTGGAGGTCGATCTCCGAGGTCTCGAGGCGCCGGAGCGCCGATCGCCGGCGATCCTTGTACCTGCCGATCCCGGCGGCCTCCTCGAAGAGCGCTCGGCGCTCGTCGGTCCGCTCCGAGAGGATCGCGTCGATCATGCGGATCTCGATGACCGAGTAGGCGTTCGCGCCCAGCCCGGTATCCCGGCACAGGTCGACAATGTCGCGCAGCCGGCAGGCGGCGCGGTTGAGGCGGTAGTCGCTGCCCCCGTCGCGGTGCACGGTGCGGCCGATCTCCACCTCCTGGAAGGGAGTGGCGAGCGCGCCGTCCTCGTTCGTCACGATCATCGACACGGAGCCGCGGTTGACCGACCGGCGGGCCACGGTGCCCTGGAAGATCACCTCTTCCATCTTCGCGCCGCGGATCACCGTCGGGCGCTGCTCCCCCAGGACCCAGCGGACGGCGTCGCCGATATTGGACTTGCCACACCCGTTCGGCCCCACGATGGCGGTGATGCCCTCGTGGAACTCGAGCCGCGTCGGGTCCGGGAAGGACTTGAAGCCGTGCAGCCTGAGCGACTTGAGCTTCATGGCCGGTCACCTTCCCCGTAGACGGTTGCGGGCGCGTCGCCCCACAGCACCTCCAGACGGTAGAAATCCCTCACCGCCGGATGGAAGACGTGAACGACGTAGTCGATGTAGTCGATCAGCACCCAGCGGCCGTCGTCCAGTCCCTCTACATGTTCCGGCCGGTGCCCGTCCGCGCGGGTTGAGTCCAGGACATGCTCCGCGACGGCCCGAACGTGCAGGTCGGAGCGTCCGGTGGCGATCACGAAGAAGTCCGTGGTCGACGAGACCGGCCGCAGGTCGAGCACGGTCACGTCCTCCGCCTTCCGGTCCAGCGCGTAGCCGACCGCGCGCCGCACTTCCGCCGGCAACGGGAAGCGGCTCAATCCGCTTCGGCCTCCACGATGACGCGCACCTCCGTTTCCACCCCGGCATGGAGCCTCATGAGGACCACATGTTCGCCGACGGACTTGATGGGCTCGTCGAGCTGCACGAAGCGCTTGTCCAGTTCGAAGTCGAGGTCCGCCTCCTCGGCGCGCTCAAGGATATCCCGGACGGTCACCGACCCGAAGAGGGTCCCCTCCTCGCTGGCTCGCGCCGTGAAGTGCAGCGTCAGGCCCTCCAGCCGCGACGCCTGCCGGTTGGCCTCCAGATAGGCCCGGCGGATCCTCTCCTCGCGAAGCCGCCGTTCCTCCTCGATGCGCTGGACGTTGGCCTCGGTGGCCCGGTATGCGAGTCCGCGGGGAATCAGGTAGTTGCGGGCGTAGCCGGGCTTGACGGTGACGAGGTCGCCGGGCTGCCCGAGGTGTTCGACCGCCTCACGCAGTATCAGTCTCATCTCTTGGCTCCGTTCCGGTTGCTTTGCGCGTCAGACCCCGTGGTCCTTGATGTAGGGGAGGAGCGCGAGGTGGCGGGCGCGCTTGACCGCGGTGCCGAGCTGCCGCTGAAATCGCGCCGAAACCTTGGTGGTCCGCTTCGGCAGGATCTTGCCCTGCTCGGTGAGGAAACGCGACAGCGTGGCCACATCCTTGTAGTTGAGGAGAACGATGGGAGGGCCCTCGTGGCGGCGGCGGCGTCCGCGCGCGCCGGTGAAGGGCGGCGGACCCGAGGACGGGGGGGAGTCCGCGGCTTCATCGTCCGGCCCATCACCTTCCTCCGCGTCCTCTTCCTCTTCGCCTCCTTCGTCTCCTTCGTCTTCGCCCTCTTCGTCCGCCCCGCCGTCTTCGTCACCCTCGTCGCCCGGGTTCTCTTCGTCCGCTACCTCGGCACCGGCTTCCACGTCGTCACCCTCGACGGCATCCTCCGATTCCGCGGCCGCGGGCGCGGGACGGTCGGCGAGGATCGAGGCCCCGGAAGTGGGCTGCCCCTCGTTCAGGACCACCAGGTATCGCATGGTCTCCTCGTCGAGCTTGAGAAGGCGTTCGAACTCGGGCAGCGCCGTCGGTTCGGCGGCGACCTGGACGATGACGTAGTAGCCGGTCTTCGCCTTTCCGATCGGATAGGCCAGCTGCCGGACTCCCCAGTGGTCTACGGTTGTGATTTCACCGCCGAGCGTGGCGTGGAAGGTCTCCAGCTTGGCGTCGACGGCTGCCTGAGCGAGGGCGGCGTCCAGGATATAGACGATCTCGTATGCTCTCATAACGCGGGAACTCCCTTGGACCGCGGTTGACGACGGGCTCCGCTTCCCGGGCGGAGCGGGCGGGGTTATGAGAGAAGTATAGCGGCGGGCGGACGTCGGGTGGAAGGGGCAGCCATTCGTTACATTCCTGTCAAGCGACCGCAACGAGAGGTGGCCGGTTCCGATGAACTTCACATTCACAGGGGTGCCCGGGTCGGACGCCTTCAGGTGGTTCTCGGAGGGACTCCGCGAGGTGATGCGGGCGGAGGGACACCGGTACACCCACAATACGAACGACGCCCGGCTCGTCTTCAATTTCTTCCCCCGCGGCCGGCCGCGCCCCTTCCGGCGCAGCGCCCAGGCGGTCTTCGTCTGTGCCGTGACGGAATTCCCCTCCCCGTTCACCGATCATATCGCGCAGGCCTACCCCGTGCTCCCCCGGGCGCTGGCCAATCTGGCCGTGGGACTGGTGCGCTCGGACAACGGAGTGCCGGAGGCGCACTTCGTCACCCTGGAGCAGGGGCACTACGTGGTCCACGATGTCCGCGGCGGCAGTGAGTACTTCGGGCAGGTGTACGCCCGCATCGAACCCATGGCGTCGTCGACGCTGGTTATCGACAACTTCTTCGAACCGGATCTGCCCGAAGCGCTGTGGGATGGCGATGCGATCACCGGGTCGATCCGGCGCGCGGGCGGAAGACTGGACGAACTCGACCTGCTCCCCGCGCCCTTCCCCATGGACGAACTCCTCCCTCCCCGCGACTTCCGCCACATCAAGCGCATCTTCGGGATCGGCGGGCTCAGCTACGGCAACATCTCGGCGCGCTACGACGCCAAGTGGTTCTGGATGAGCGCGAGCGGGGTCGACAAGTCGAAGCTGGGGACGATCGGCCGCGACATTCTCATGGTGAAGGACTACGACGCGGAGCGGAACGGGATGATCGTGGGCCATCCGCCCGGGGTGGAGCCGCGGCGCGTCTCCGTCGACGCCATCGAGCACTGGATGATCTACCGCGAGCACCCGGATGTGGGCGCGATCCTGCACGTGCACGGGTGGATGGAGGGGATTCCCTCCACGGACTTCAACTACCCGTGCGGGACCCGGGAACTGGGCAAGGCGGTGGCGGACATCGTGCGGCAGGCCGACGACCCCGCCCGGTGCGTGGTGGGCCTCAGGAACCACGGCCTGACGATCACGGGCACGAACCTGGACGAGATCTTCGAGCGGGTGGACGGAAAGATTCTGAGGACGGTGCCGATGGGTTGACGGCGGTGGGGAGCACTCCGTGGATGTCTCGAATGCCGTGGGGGGACTCTGTCCAGGGGCTGCTACCGGCCGCCCGCCGCCCGCTGCACCGCCGGAACGAGCTCCAGATACCGTCCGTAGCCCCACCGGGCCTCGTCCAGCGCCAGCCGCTCGGTGTTGGTGTGGGCGTAGCGCTCTTCGCCGGGCGCGAATCCGATCGTGGGGATGCCGCGCACGCCGCAGGTCCAGCCGCCGTCGGTGGCGAAGGTCCAGGGGCGGACGCGGGCCGGGGAGCCGTTGCCGTTGCGGGTCCCGATTGCCTGGGCGGCCGCGGTGACGATCGGGTCACCGGGATCCATGAGGAAGCCGGGGCTGAGGATGAGGCGGTCTTCCTGGATGCCGGTGTAGGCGGTTTGCCGTTCGGTGGCGGCGCGGACCTCGACGCCGTCCGGCAGCCCGGCGCGGCCGCCGTCCTCGGCCGGGCCGTTGCCGGCGTCCGCTCGGCCGTGCACTCCACCGCCGGCGCCCATGCTCTCCAGATGCGGCCGGATCGCGT
Source organism: Gemmatimonadota bacterium (assembly GCA_009841475.1). Taxonomy (GTDB): domain Bacteria; phylum Gemmatimonadota; class Gemmatimonadetes; order Longimicrobiales; family Gaopeijiaceae; genus Bin94. Next base: position 13,022 of record VXLT01000069.1, on the reverse strand, counting down.
CGCGCACCCGCGCCAGCAGCGACTCCACCGTGTCGCCCGGCAGAATGCGCCAATCGAGCGTGACCGTGGCGCGGTCGGGGATGACGTTGAGGCTCGCCGGGACGGCGTCGATGCCGGTGGCGACGACCGAGGCCGCGCCGAGGACGTCGTCGGACTGCTGCCGCGCGGCCAGGTCGCGAACGCCCGTGAGGATCGCCGGGACGAGGTCGAGGGCGTTGCGGGCGCGATCCGGCGCCGACGCGTGGCCGGCGAGGCCGTGCGCGACGATCTCCACCTCGCACCTGCCCCGGTGGCCGATGGCGATGTCGCCGTGCGTGGACTCGCCGATGATGACCACGTCGGGGCGAAGGCCGCCGTCCGGGCGGGTCAGGTGATCCATTCCCCAGCCGCCGCGCTCCTCGAAGACGGGGTGCGCGACGATGATGTCGCCAGCCGCCCGGCCCTTCAGCGCGGCCGCGACATGAGTCTGGATGGCGAGCGGACCCTTGATGTCCATGGCGCCGCGCCCGTGCAGGTACCCCCCCGCGATCATGCCGTCGAATGGCGGATGTTCCCATTCCTCGGGGTCGCCGGCCGCGACCATGTCCAGATGGCAGCTCAGCATGACGGTGGGGCTGCCGTTGCCACCCACCGCCCCGCCGCTCCCCCGCACGACGCCGACCACGCTGCCCAGTTCGTCGGTGTACACGTCGTCGTAGCCGAGCGCCTCCATCTCGGCGGCCACCCGGCGCGTGAGCTCTCCCTCCTCGCCCGGGAGCGACGGGATGCGGATCAGGTCCTGCGCGAAGGCGACCGCACCGTCGAAGGACGCGGCGCTCATACGAGCCAAGGCACCATCACCAGCGACACCACGCTCATGAGCTTGATCAGGATGTTGAGCGACGGGCCCGAGGTGTCCTTGAAGGGATCGCCCACCGTGTCGCCCACGACTGCGGCCTTGTGCGGGTCCGACCCCTTGCCGCCGAGCGCGCCACCCTCGATGTACTTCTTGGCGTTGTCCCACGCTCCGCCGGCGTTGGCCATGAAGAGCGCCATCAGGACACCCGTCACGGTAGCACCGGCCAGCAGTCCGCCCAGCGCCTCGACGCCCAGATACTTGCCCACGAGCACCGGAGCCAGGATGGCGGTGATCCCCGGCAGCAGCATCTCCCGGAGCGCCGCGCGGGTGGAGATGTCCACGCAGCGGGCCGAGTCGGGCTTGGCCGTCCCTTCCATGATCCCCGCGATCTCGCGGAACTGGCGCCGCACCTCCTCCACCATCCCCGCAGCGGCGCGTCCCACAGCGGTCATCGTGAAGGAGGCCACCAGGAAGGGCAGCATTCCGCCGATGAAGAGACCCATGACGACGTACGGATTGGTGATGTCGATCACGAGTGCGGCGGGCTCGCCCAATCGTTCCCATTCCGTTTCCACCTTCCCGGCGTATGCGGAGAAGAGGGCCAGCGCGGTGAGCGCCGCCGAGCCGATCGCGAAGCCCTTCCCGATCGCGGCCGTCGTGTTCCCGATCGCGTCCAGGGAGTCCGTCACCTTGCGGGTCTCCGGCCCCAGCCCCGCCATCTCGCTGATGCCGCCGGCGTTGTCCGCCACCGGGCCGTAGGCGTCCACCGACATCGTCGCGCCCACCGTGGCCAGCATGCCGACCGCGGCGATCCCGATGCCGTAGAGGCCGCAGGTCCAGAACGAGATGAAGATCGCCGAGCAGATCAGCAGCAGCGGCAGCGCGGTCGACTCCATCCCCACCGCCAGTCCGGTGATGATGTTTGTGGCCGATCCGGTCTCCGACGATTGTGCGATCTTCCGCACCGGACGCGCGCCGGTATAGTACTCGGTAGTGACTCCGATGAGGATGCCGACCAGAGTGCCCGCGAGGAGTGCCCAGAAGGGGCCCAGCGGCGAGCGTGGGGTACCGTAGGCTTGGTGGATGATGGTCATGTCCATCGACTTCACCACAAAGAACATGATCAGGAGGAAGAGCCCGGCCGCGATGAAGGTGACGTTGCGCAGCGCGGCCCCCGGCTCGGTCCGCTCCAGGAACTTCATGGCCGCGATCCCGATGACCGAACAGACGAGCCCCACCAGCACCGTGATGATCGGGAGCGCCACCGCCTCGGCCTGGCTGGCCACCAGCGTGGCCGAGGTCGCACCGATGGCGATCGTCGCCACGATCGACCCCACGTACGACTCGAAGATGTCGGCCCCCATCCCCGCGACATCGCCCACGTTGTCCCCCACGTTGTCGGCGATGGTGGCGGGGTTGCGCGGGTCGTCCTCGGGGATTCCGGCTTCCACCTTGCCGACCAGGTCCGCGCCCACGTCGGCGGCCTTGGTGAAGATCCCGCCGCCCACCCGAGCGAAGAGCGCGATCGAGGACGCGCCCATGGCGAAGCCCGAGATGATCGCGGCGAAGTCGGGGAGGTCGCCCGTGCCCGGGATCGCGTCCCCTGCCAGAAGCCAGTACAGCAAGCCGATGCCCAGCAGCCCCAGCGCGGCGACCGACAGGCCCATGACGGCGCCTCCGAAGAAGGCAATCCGGAGCGCCTTGCCCTGCCCGTCCTCGTTGGCCGCCGCCGAAGTGCGCACATTGGCGCGGGTGGCCGCCTTCATGCCGAAGAAGCCCGCCAGCACGCTGCTCGCGGCCCCGGCCACGTAAGCCAGAGCGGTTGCCTGGCCGATCGCCAGGAAGAGGAGCACGGCCACCACGATCACGAAGGCGGCCAGCACCGTGTACTCGCGGCGCAGGAACGCCATCGCGCCGTCGTGAATCTGGTCCGCCAGGTCGCGCATGACGCTGTTTCCGTCCGGCTGCGCGACCATGTAGCGGTACACGACGAGCGCGGCCAGCAGGCCGGCGCCTCCAGCCGTCCAGGACCAGTTGGTCAAGTCCAGAAGATTGCTCACGTTCTTGTGTTCCCTGTTCTGAAGGTTGCGCGGGCGTGCCGCCGGACCCGCTGGTCTGTCGTTTCGCGGGCCCGCCCACGGCCCCGCTGGCGGCTCACCGGTTGAACCGGTTCATGGCGGTCTCGATGCCCTCGTCCGCCCACACCGCCACCGCCCGGCTGAGCTCGGGCAGCAGCGCGGTGACGACATCCTCGTCCTCCGCCGGCATCGGCGAAAGCACCCATGCGGACAGATCGGCCCCGGGCGGCTTCGTCCCCACGCCGACCCGCATGCGCGCGTAGTCGGGGGTGCCGAGCGCCGCGGTCACGGACTTGAGCCCGTTGTGGCCGCCCGCTCCGCCCCCGGGACGCAACCGGACCCGGCCGACATCCAGGTTGGCATCGTCCGCGACGACGAGCAGATGGGATTCCAGATCGAATCCCCAGATTCGCCACAGGGTCGTCAGCGCCTGTCCGCTGCGGTTCATGTACGTGCGGGGTTTGACCAGGACGACCGAGCGTCCGCCAATCCGGCGGGTGGTCTCCAGGCGCCTTGGCCGGCGTTCGAAGGGTTCGAAGTCGTGATCGTAGGCGAACCGGTCGAGCACCCACCACCCGACGTTGTGCCGCGTGTCGTCGTACTCCGGTCCCGGGTTCCCAAGACCGACCACCACCCTGGTGCCGACGCGGGACGCCCGGCGGCCGGACTCGGCGTCCGGCGTCAATCCTCGTCCCCGCCGGTCTCTTCCCCGGCGGCGTCCTCTTCAGGCGCGCCCTCCTCGGCGGCGGCTTCGTCGACCTCTTCCTCCTCCTCGAGCTCGGGTCCCTTGGGTATGCTCACCGCGCAGACGGCCCGCTCCGGATCGGTCAGGTTCTCGACGCCCTCGGGCATCTCCAGGTCGCCCACCCGCAGCACGTCACCCGTTTCCATATCGCTCACGTCCACCTCGATCGCCTCGGGGATACGCGACGGAACGCACTTGACGGTGATGTCATGGCCGATGTGTTCGAGCACGCCACCGTCACGCGCCCCCGCCGGGACGCCGGTCACGTGCACCGGGATGTTCAACTCGATGGCGACCCCGCGCTGGACCCGCAGAAAGTCCACGTGGAGCAGCTCGGTGCGGTATGGGTGCGTCTGCACCTCGCGGACCAGCGCCCGTTCGGCCTCGCGGTCGTCCACCATGAGGTCGAGGATCGTGTTCTCGACCGAAATCGAGTGGAACAGGAGCAGCGCCTGTTGCGCTTCCATCGAGACCAGCACCGGCTCCTCGCCGCCGCCGTAGATGACGCCCGGCACGCGCCCCGCGCGCCGAAGCTTGCGTGCGACGCCCTTACCCGAGTCGTGCCGTGTTGTGAGGTTCAGTGTCGTTTCCATATGACTTGTTCTCCGCCAGTCGTCGAATCCGGGCGCTCATGCCAGGGCCACCTTCCGGGGCCCCTTCTTGCGATCCTTGATCTCGAAGAGCTGGCTGACCGATGCGTTGGAGTGGATGTACTTGATCGCCCGCGACAGGAGGTTGGCCACCGAGAGGATTCTCATGCGGTCGAACCGCTTGGCGCCGGGGATGTGGATCGTATTGGTGACGACGAGTTCGGTAAGGGGGGCGGCCGCGAGCCGGGAGACCGCCTCGCCGGAGAGCAGCGCGTGCGTTGCGGCCACGTAGACGGACCTGGCACCTCGGTCCATGAGGGCCTGCACAGCCTGTGCGATCGTCCCCCCGGTGTCGATCATGTCGTCGGTGATGAGGCAGGTGCGGCCGTCGACGTCGCCGACGACGTTCAGTACCTCGGAGACGTTGGCGGCCGGCCGCCGCTTGTCGATAATGGCGAAGGTGGCCCCGAGGCGTTTCGCGAAGCCGCGGGCCATCTTCGCCGACCCCACGTCGGGCGCGACCACCACCAGGTCGGTGAAGTTCTTCTCCCGGAAATACTGCGTGAAGACCGGGGCCGCATAGAGATGGTCGACCGGGATGTCGAAGAACCCCTGGATCTGGTGCTGGTGAAAGTCGATGCTGACGACGCGGTCGGCTCCCGCCGCGACGATCAGGTTGGACACCAGCTTGGCCCCGATCGAGACGCGCGGCTGGTCCTTGCGGTCCTGGCGCCCGTAGCCGAAGTAGGGGACGACGGCGGTGACGCGCGCGGCGGAGGCCCGATTGGCGGCGTCGATCAGGAGCAGCAGCTCCATGATGTTGTCGGCGTTGGCGACGGTCGGCTGGATGATGAAGACGTCCCGGCCGCGCGCATTCCGGTCGATGCGCACGAAGATCTCGCCGTCGGCGAAGTTGTAGATCGTGGCGTTGTCGGAACCGGTGTCGAGTTCGCCGGCGATTTCCTCCGCCAGCGGCCGGTTGGCGCGGCCGGAAAGGAGCAGGAGGGGGCCGAGTCCGATGTTTTCGTCCATGACCTGTAAGGAGAGTGGGAGGCGGGGTTGGGAACGGTTCCTGCACAGCATTGAAATATAGCAAATCCGAGGTCGAAGCGCGTTGACAAATCTGCCCAGCGGCAGATGAGGCCGAACGCGGATACGGTTCCCAACGGAGGATGAGCCCGACTCGAACGCGGGGCCCCACCGCGCCTCAACGCACGGTGAACCTCCGCACCGCCGTCAGGGTAGTCCGCCCCGGGGCCGATACCTCGACGACCAGCGTGTACTCCCCGGGCTCCAGTCCGGAGAGTCCGACCTGCAGCGTCTTCAAAAAGGGTCCCGGTCTCTCCGGCCCCTCCTCCCGCCATTCGATCGAGACCTCGTCGGGCCGGTCCACGAGACGCAGCCGGCGTCCCATGCGCCGAAGGAAGCTCTCGTCCCGCCTTTCCACCCTGGCGCTGAAGTGCAGGACCTCGCGCGATCCGAGCCCGTAGATCTCGAGGGCCACCGCCAGCGTCTCCCCGGCGCCGATCTCGCTGCCCGGACGCAGCACGTCCTCCAGTTCGTCCAGCCCGGAGGGCTCCGCCCCGCTCTCCAGAAGCATGAGGTCCGAGATCGCGAAGAGCCCGGTCGGCAGCGGCGGAAGCCCCACCCCTGCGCGCAGGCGGTAGGCGCTGCGCAGCTCCGGCACCCAGGCTTCCAGACTGACCACCCCCCAATCCGACCACGGCACCCGGGCCGACAGCCGTACGGTGCTCCCCGGCTTGGCCATCGTACGCACGTCGGCCGCCAGGGCGCCGCCCTGTTCGACGAACAGGCCGGAAAGGACCGAATCGGGGGGCGAATTCTCAGCGGGGGGCACGGAATTCGCCGGACCCCGGCCGTCCCCCGGGGACCGCTCCGGCCGGGGGAACTCCGGCGTCCGCCAGGCCGCCACCACCACGACATGGCCTGCCCGCCAGAACCGGCTCACCTGTGCATCGAGTTCACCCAGGGAGTCGAGATAGGGGGGAAGGTAGGTGGCACGCGGATGATCCTCTTCCTCCTCCTCCCAGATCACCAGCCCCCCTCCGTCGGGGCCTCGAGCCAGCACGTCGCGCGGCGGGAAGGCGCGGAACGCCGCGGGAAGATCCCGCCCGGTGACGCTCGCGCGGGTCTGTCCGATCCGGGGCCACGACCGCTCCCAGGCGATGGGCCATCCGTAGCGCACGGACACCTCGGTGAAGTCATTCCCCCAGTTGATGTCATACGGGTTGGTGGCCCGCTCGGCGCTCATGGCGTAGCTCCAGCGGCTCATGTGCCCCGTCCAGCGGTCGTTGCCCTCGACGAGGAAGAGCGGGTCGGCCAGGGTCCACAGCCGGGCCAGGGCGGTGGCGGAGTCGGGTTGCGTGGAGAGCCAGCGGCGGAGATCGCGGCCGAGGACCCGGCCGGGCGAGGTCCATTCTTCCCTCACCTCCGCGGGCATTGCCTCGATGGCGCGGCGAAAGGCCGACTCCGACCGCACGAAGTCGGTGTGGTGGTGCAGCACGAATCCAAGGTATGCGTCGCAGCGCCAGCCGCCGGGGAGGCCACACCTGCGCGCGACCGCTTCCGCGTCCTCGAGGCGCCCGGCCTCGACCAGGTAGCGGATGCGCTGGCCCAGCACCCAGTGGTCCCCGGGGACGAGCTCGGCCAGCGAGTCGAGTCCGGCGAGCAGGTCCTCCCGGCCGTCGATGATCGCGGCCGGTTCCTCCTTGGGTTGCCAGTCGTCATCCCCGTCGTCCCAGACGCACAGCCGCCCGATGATCTCGTCGCATTCGTGGCTGCCGCCGTCGGGAACGCGCGGGAGGTTGCGCAGGCGCAGGCGTTCGAAGCGCGTCTGGAGGGTGCGTGCGTGGCGGTGGGACCGAACGGAATCGGCAGCGGGCGCCGTCTGCTGCTCCGCGACCGCCGGGGCGGCCAGCAGAACGACGGCCAACAGTCCGTGGACAAAGCCGCGCGAGCACCGAGATCGGCTAGGGTGGGCCGGGAAGTTCATCCGGATCGCCTGATGCGAAGGGGATGCCGTTCGGGTGGGGCGTCTGGTCACCCGCTGAAGCAATTGGCCCGGGTGGATTCGAACCACCACCGCCGGTTCCAAAGACCGGTGTCCTGCCATTAGACGACGGGCCAGTGGCAGACCCCTCAGGTATCGTAGCGCGATCCGGGCGGCTGGTTCAAGGAGGGCATCGCGACCAGCCCGGATGCATCGCCGCCCCAATGCAGCGGGGGCCTTATCCCACGGGCTCCTGCATCGGCTCCGGCTCCGGCTCCGGCTCCGGTCCCGGCACTTCGGTGAGCGTCGGCACCACCAGCGCGGCGGCCACTCCCTCCATCGTTCCCGCCGCTGCGGCCGCGGCACGCGCACCGCGCGCGTCCCGAAAGACCCCGAACACGGCCGAGCCGCTTCCCGTGAGGCGTGCGATCGACGCGCCCGCTTCGGCGAGCATGGCCCTGACCTCCGCCAGTCCGGCGACGCGCGCGAACACCGCCCGCTCGAAGTCGTTCCACTGCAGAGCGGCCAGGGGGCGCCACGCCTCCGAACCGGCCTCCGCGAGGAGCGAGGGCCGCGCCAGCAGGGAGGGCGGCGCGGGCAGTTGGAGCCCGGCCGAAGTCTCGCGGTACGCCGTTGCGGTGGAGACCCGCTCGCGGGGGATGACCAGCACTACCGGCCGGGCCGGCGGCGAGGGGCAGCGTAGCAGACGGTCTCCCCTTCCCCAGGCCAGCGCGGTGGCGGCCCCGCTGCAGAAGAACGGGATGTCGGCGCCGATCCGGCCTCCAAGGGCGATCAGGTCGCGGGTGGTGAGCGGGGTGTCGTGCATTGCGTTCAGGGCCGCGAGCGTGCCGGCCGCGTCGGAGGAGGCGCCACCCAGCCCGGTCCCCGCAGGGATGCTCTTGGTGAGGACGAGGGATACGGCGGGCGCGATTCCGGTTGCCGCGAAGAAGGCGCGCGCGGCCCTCATCACGGTGTTCTCGTCGGGTGCGCCGAGGTCTCCGATGGTGTTGGGCGCCACCGATCCCCGGGCCGGCGGGGACTTGTCCGGGCGCACCTCCAGCGAGATGCCCCCTGCGCCGGGCCGCACATCCACCCGGTCCTGGAGGTCCACAGCCTGGAAGAGTGTCTCGATCTGGTGATAGCCGCTGTCCTCGCGCGCCAGAATGCGCAGGAAGAGGTTTACCTTGGCGGGGCAGCCGACGGTCCAGCCGGTCATGCGGCGCCCCCGCCGGCGTCGCCGTGCATCCCGCGGCGGCCGCTGATCTCTCGCAGGGAGAGTCCGAGGTTCCTGGCGTACCAGAGTCCCATGATGGTGATCGGAAAGAAGCTCCCGAGGTGCCAGCCGACAGCGAAGCCCAGGGCGTTCGTTTCGGCCACCCCATAGACATCCGCCAGCGCCAGCTTCGCCGCCGCGTGAAAGGTCCCGAAGAACCCCGGCGTGGGAATGGTCGAGGCGATGGCGACCGATCCGTTGGTAAGGAGGGCCGCGTCGAAGGTGAGGTGAATGTCGAAGGCCAGGAATCCGATCCACAGAGAAAGGGACTGAAGCATCCACACGCCCAGGCTCCAGGCGAGGGCCGGCAGCAAGAGCCGCCATCCGCGCAGAGCCGCCAGCCCCTCCACGAAGCTCCGCACCAGCCGGACGAACGGGTCCGCCCACCGGGTCGGCAGGAGCGTGCGAGCGAACCAGCCGGCCGCGCGCAGCGACGGGCCGGGCGCGCCCAGCAGGAGGGCGGATCCCACGACCACGAGTCCCAGGAACAGGCCGACCACGCGGACCCCGGTGACGATCTCGACCGGGAGGCCGGCGGTGGGGAAGGCGGGGCCGGTGAGCGCCAGCAGCAGAAGCAGAAGGATCGCGATGCCGTCCAGGAACCGTTCGACGACGAGCGTGGCGAAGGCCGTGGCCGCGGGCACCGGCTCGCGGCGGCTGTAGGCATAGGCACGCGCCAGCTCGCCCACGCGCGGCAGCAGGTTGTTTGTCATGAACCCGATGCACACGGCCTCGAAGCGGGAACGGAAGGGGGCCTCGGGTTGGGCGGGCGCGAGCAGGTAGCGCCATCGAATCGCCCTCACCGGGAACGTCGCGGTGGTCAGCGCTACCGCCAGCAGGAGGAGGCCGAAGTTCGCGCCGCGGACCTGGCTCCAAACCTCGGCCGGGTCCTCGTCCCGGAACAGCCACCAGAGGAGACCCAGGGCGATCCCCAGTCCGAGCAGCGTAATCCAGCGGCCTCGCATGCGTCTTTTCTCCCCTGGGCCAGGTCGGCGTGGGCGGGTCAGAACCCGATCGGGTGAATCCACTCGCCGGGGCGCGCCACGCGCGAGGGTGCCGCGTCCACGATCGTCCGCATGTCGCGCACCGCCCGCTCGAGCCCGGTGAAGATGGCGCGCGATACGACGCTGTGACCGATGTTCAGCTCCTCGATGCGGGGCAGCGCGGCCACCGGCACGACGTTCTCGTAGGTCAGCCCGTGTCCCGCGTGAACGGCCAGTCCGGCGTCGTGCGCGTGCTCGGCCGCACGGGCGAGCCGCCCCAGTTCGTCCGCCTTCTCCTGACTCGTCGACCCGTTGGCATACTCGCCGGTGTGCAGCTCCACGGCGTCCGCCTCCAGCGCCGCCGCATGGTCGATGGCTTCGTTGTCGGGATCGATGAACAGCGAGGTGCGGATCCCTTCGTCCACGAGGCGCTCGATCGCGGTGGCAACGGATTGGCGCACCTCCGCCGCGCCGAGATCGAGTCCTCCCTCGGTCGTGACCTCCTGGCGGCTCTCGGGCACGAGCGTGACCGCCTTGGGCGCCACCCCCACAGCGAAGTCGACCATTCGCTCCCGCGACGAGATCTCCAGGTTGAGGCCGGTCCGTATCGTCTGCATCAGCAGCTCCACGTCCCTGGGGGAAATGTGGCGGCGGTCGATGCGCTGGTGCACGGTGATCCCGTCGGCCCCGCCCAGCTCCGCGAGCACCGCGGCCCGCACGGGATCCGGTTCGATGGTCATGCGGGCCTGCCGCACCGTCGCGACGTGATCGATATTGATGTAAAGTCTCATGTAAACCTCCTTATCCGATTGTCATCCAATATCTTGTACGAATTCGAACCGCACTGTACTGCCCAAGCGTTCAAGCGCCTTCGACAACGCTCACCCCTGCGCGCGCCCGAAGCCAGCCGACAAGCGCCGGAGGTGCCTTGGCGACGACCCGGACCGTGGTTCCCTCCTGGCTGCGGGACAGTACCTCGCCGCGTTCGTAGAGTGCCGAAAGGACCCTGCCCGCGCGGGCAGGGAACTCCACGCTGATGCGCTGGAGCCGGTCCCGGATGCGCCGCTTGAGTTCGTGGCGCAGGGGTTCCAGGGTGGACGGTTTCGGTACGGCAGTGTACAGCGCGCGGGAATCCGACCGGCGGGAAGCCCGTCTCTTGAGCGAGAGCAGCTCTTCCCGCGGCAGCAGATCGATCTTGTTGAACACCAGGACCCGGGGACGCTTGCCCAGCCCCAGCTCGTCGAGCACACGGCGCACGACCTCGCGCTGTCCCTCCCTGTCCGGGTGCGACGCGTCGACAACGTGCAGAATGAGATCCGCTTCATGGGCCTCCTCCAGCGTCGTTCGGAAGGAGGCGATGAGGTGGTGGGGCAGCTTGCGTATGAAGCCCACGGTGTCGGTCAGCAATGACTCGTGGCCGTCGCCGAGCGGGACTGCCCGGGTCGACGCATCGAGCGTGGCGAAGAGGCGGTCCTCCACGAACTGGCGCGAGCCGGAGAGCGCCTGCAGGAGCGATGACTTGCCGGCATTGGTATACCCGACCAGCGCCGCGCGAAAGCGGCCTCGGCGTCCCTTGCGCTGCGTGGCCTGCGCGCGCGCCACCGCCTGGAGCTTGCGTCTTAGCTCGGCGATCCGCGTGCCGATCAGCCGGCGGTCGGTCTCGAGCTGCGTTTCCCCCGGGCCGCGGAAGCCGATGCCGCCCTGAATCCGGGACAGGTGGACCCACATCCGCCGCAGCCTGGGCAGCAGGTACTGGAGCTGGGCGAGTTCGACCTGCATCCTCGCCTCGTAGCTGCGGGCGCGGGTCGCGAAGATGTCCAGGATGAGCTCGGTGCGGTCCATCACCCGCACGCCGCACAGCTTCTCCAGGTTCTTGCACTGGGCGGGGGTGAGCTCGTCGTCGAAGATGACCAGCCCGGCCTCGCGCTCCCGCACCAGGTCGGCGAGTTCCCCGGCCTTCCCCTTGCCGAGGTAGTACCGCGAGCCGGGTGCGCGGAGGCGCTGGACGAGTTCCCCCGCAACCATCCCCCCGGCGGTGTCGGTCAGCCGGCGCAGTTCGGCAAGGTGTTCCTGCGTTTCCGCGGCCGCCTCGGTGCCGAGGGGCGCGCCCACCAGAATCGCGCGTTCGACGGGCCTGCGTGAGTCCAGGAGCTGAGTTGGAATGGGCCGTTACCTCCTCTTGCGTCGCCACTCGGCCAGTCGCCGCCCCAGCTCCCCCTCCCATCCGGCGTCCCCGGGGCGGTAGTACTCCTCGCCCGCCATGCCGGCCGGCAGGTATTGCTGGCGCGAAACGCCGCCGGGCTGTTCCGGATCGTAAAGATAGTCTCTTCCGTGGCCAAGGTCCTTCATGAGCTGCGTGGGAGCGTTGCGCAGGTGTTTCGGCACCGCTTCGCCGGGGGTTTCGCGGGCACGGCGCAGTGCGCGGCCCCAACCCTTGTAGAGGCGGTTGGACTTGGGGCTTCCCGCCAGATAGACGGCCGCCTGGGCGAGAGCGAGTTCTCCCTCGGGCGATCCCAGGAAGCGGAAGGCGTCCCGTGCGGCCACGGCCACGGATAGGGCGCCGGGGTCGGCGAGGCCGATGTCTTCGACCGCCATGCGCACGAGTCTGCGTGCGATGTACATCGGGTCCTCCCCGGCGTCCAGCATGCGCCCGAGCCAGTACAGCGTGGCGTCGGCGTCCCCGCCCCGCACGGACTTGTGCAGCGCCGAGATGTGGTCGTAGTGCTGGTCGCCGGACTTGTCGTAGACCGCGAACCGCCGCTGGATGGCGGTCTCGACGACCTTCAGCGTCAGCGTCGCACCGTCCCCGCCCGCCAGCTCCACGGCCCGCTCCAGAATGCCGAGCGCACGCCTCGCATCGCCGTCGGCGGCTTCCGCGATCCGGCCCACCACCTCTTCGGGCGCCTGGTTTCCCAGGGCGCCAAGGCCTCGCTCCCGGTCCGAGAGCGCGTCCCCGAGGACGGTCGCCAGTTCGTCGGGCGACAGCGGCTCGAGCACGACGACGGGAGCCCGGGAGAGGAGCGGCCTCACCACCTCGAAGCTCGGATTCTCGGTGGTCGCGCCGATGAGCACGACCTCGCCCGTCTCCACCACCGGCAGGAAGGCGTCCTGCTGGGCCTTGTTGAAACGGTGGATCTCGTCGCAGAACAGGATCGTTCCCCGCCCCGTCGCGCGGCGACGCGTGCGAGCTTCGGCAATGATCTCACGCACGCGGGCGACCCCTTCGGTGACCGCGCTGAAGGAGACGAAAGCGGCGTTCGCGCAGTCGGCAACCAGCCGGGCCAGCGTCGTCTTCCCGCAACCGGGCGGTCCCCAGAGGATGAAGCTGGAGATGCGACCGCTCTCGATCATCGCGCGCAGGGGGCCGCCGGGTCCGACGACCTTCGTCTGCCCGCGGAACTCGTCGAGCGTCCGGGGCCGCATGCGCGCGGCGAGGGGAGCGCCGAGGCCGGTATCGGCAGGCCCGGCGGGACCTCCCGCCGCCCCGGATCCCCCCCCGCCCCCC
>VXLT01000137.1 GCA_009841475.1 Gemmatimonadota bacterium | reverse complement strand
GTGTCGTGGGGTTTTTTTTTTTTCTTAGTCCGTGGGGTTCATTTGGTCTCACCTCGCGGGCCGGGCGCTGGCGCGCGGGGGCCCCCCGCCGGGGGGGGGCGGGGGCGGGGGGGCACGGCGCACGTCTGCAGGGGAAGCGGAGAGCCGGCCCGCCGGATCCGGCCATTGGCGCGCACGGCTGTGTTGCTGGTGGTCGCCGCTCTCTCTGCGTCGGCGTGCGTAAGGTATGTCAACGTCGATCTTGAGCGCGCCGCGGCGGGGGAGGACGTGAGGGTGCGGCTTACCGACGAGGGGGCTGTGCGGGCCGCCCGTCACCTGGGGCGAATTGCAACTGAACTGGATGCAGATGTCCGGCCGCGACCAGCGGATTCGGTGGCGGTGGTCATCTGGCTGGGCAGGAACTACGCGGGGACGCAATTCGCGGACGTGCGTGAGACGATCGTGTTTCCCGAGAGCGAGGTACAGGACTTCCACCTGCGGGAGCTGTCGCCGCAACGCACTGCGGTCGCGCTTGGCGGAGCCGCGATCGTGTTTGTGTTTCTGGTGGATCAGATCTTTCTCCAGGAGGACCCGAACCGGCCCCCGGGGAACGACCGAGGCAATCCGCCGCCAGCAAGAATGACGGTGTTCCGCATTCCTATCGGGTGGATACCCTGAAAGGTGGACCCATGAAGATCCGGTCTCTTCTCCTGTGCGCGGTCTCCACGGTTGTGGCTGCCTCGGCGACCGGGTGCGCGATGACCCCTGCTGGCACCACCTCTTCGAACCGGAACCGGATCAGCGGTGACGAGCTTGCTGCCACCAACAGCCAGATGGTGTACGAGGCTCTGGAGTTGATCAGGCCCGAATGGTTGAGGGGGCGCGGGCCCGTCTCGTTGACGGATGCGACGGAGGCGCGCCCCAACGTCTACATGAACGGTACGCGCATGGGTGACCTGGACTACCTGAGGGAGGTCTACGTCACGGACGTGGCCGAGCTCCGCTACTGGCCGGCCGGCGAGGCCGGGGCCCGTTTCGGCATGGGGAATCCCCGGGGAGTGATCGAGATCATCCAGCGGTAGCGGGCCCTTGGGCGCGTACCAGTAGCGCTTCCCCCCCGGCCACGGCCGCGATGAGAGCCGGTGGGTCGCCCGCACCGGCTCGCAACATCGTGAGCGTCTGCACCTCACCCAGCAGCCAGAGGCCGCTGGCGGTCGGTCGCACTGTAGTGAACCCGCCCGCTCCGTCGCCCCGCAGGTAGAGGCCGACACCCCCATCGAGCCGCGGGACGTTGTGGTCGAAGGGGTGGATGTTGCCGGCAATGACCAGGTCGATCTTGCCATCGGCGTCGAAGTCGGCGGGCACCGCGCCCGTCACCGCCGAGATCTGCGCGGCCCTTGGCAGCGAGCGGGGGAGGAGTTGGCCGTCTCCCAGGTTCTCCAGGTAGGTCGTGCCGAGGGTGTGCACGGCGAACCTCTGTGCCCCGCGTACCCCCTCCGGGTTCAGGACTTCGCTCAGTGTGGCGCGCGCAAATGCGTCCAGGGTGGGATAGCGTTCCGCGACCCAGGGCAGCATGGATGCCATACGGTCCCGGCCAAACCAGGGATACAGTGTGCCGGCCTCGTGATAGGCGGGGACGCTCTCTTCCCGCCCGTCGCGGTTGAAGTCGGCGACGTACAGCTCGAAGGGCGCATCGTGTGAGGGGTGGTACGGATAGTTGAGGCCGAGGTTGCCGGCGACGAAATCCGGGTCGCCGTCACGGTCGAAGTCCGCCACGGCGAGCGTTTGCCACCATCCGGTGAGGCCTTCGAGCCCGGCGTCGGCGGTGGCGTCAGTGAGCCGGCCGCCTTCGTTGACGAGCAGTGTAGGGGCCATCCACTCGCCGGCGACGAGCAGGTCGGCGGTTCCGGTGCCATCGATGTCCGCCCACGCGGCGTCGGTCACGGTTGTGAGCCGGGCCAGCGCGGGTGCCAACTGGTCGGTCACATCCACGAACGTTCCGCCGTCGTTCCTGAGCAGGCGGCTTCCTGCGGCGTGGCCGCTCCCCGGCACCGAGTGACTGCCCACGAACAGGTCGACGCGGCCATCGGCGTTGTAGTCTCCGGGTGTGAGGGTGACCCGCTCTCCGCCCTGTTGCCGGGAGGTGCCAGGAGACTCCCGGAACGTGCCGCCGCCGGTGTTGAGGAAGAGCCGGTGCCGGTGCTCCGCACGAACCAGCGCCGCGGCGTGGCTGGAGACCGTCCAGATGTCGCTCCTGCCATCACCGTCGGCATCGAAGATCGCGGCGGCGGTCGTCTCGGACATGGCCGCATCGGCGGGGAGCCGGGCGCCGGCCTCGAAGGTGCCGTCATTGCGCTGGATGTACACGGTCGATGGCGCGTTACCGCTGCCGCCGAAGACGAAATCGTCGAGCCCGTCGCCATCGAGGTCACCGGCCGCCAACGCGACCTGCTCCCGGCGGGACGGATAAGGCTCCAGCGGCGCGGCCGGGACGCCCAGGCTCGACGTGTGGCGCGGTACGGGACGGACTGCGTCGCGCACATGCGTGAAAAGGGTATTCGCGGAGCCGGGTCCGAAGGACGTGAGCGAGGGTGCATCCGGCGCCGGCGGCCGCGCATCCGCGTGATCGAACGTGACGGTCGCGTCCGCCGCGACGCCGGTCCGTGTCTCCACCGCCCCGTCCGGCCAGCGGACCGAGATGGTGTCTACGGTCGCGCTCTCGCCGAGCCCGAAGTGCAATACGGGCTCGACCGACGACTGGTATCCGCGGGTCAGCTGCATCTCCTGCATCTGCGGCGTCCCGCCAGCCGTCAACCACACGCGCGCGCCGATCGCGAACGGGTTCGGGAACGGGCCCCGCAGGCGAGTCGCGACGTAGTGCGCGCCGCTGGTCTCACGGGCGTTGTTGCGGTAGACGAACGCCTCGTCGAGCACGTTGCTCACGACCAGGTCGAGATCCCCGTCCCGGTCCAGGTCGGCGTACGCCGCTCCCGTGGAGTACGCCGGCTGGTCCAGTCCCCAATCGGCTGTGCGATCGGTGAAGTCCAGGTCCCCGGCGTTCGCGAAGGCGTGGTTCGGTGTTCTGCGGCGGGGCATGTTCCCGATGAGCTCGAGGATGACTGCCGCCGTTGTTCCTCCCGTCGCCGCCTCCACCTCGGCGAGACGGCGGGACATGTAGGCGTCGAAATCCGGGTTGATGCTGACACCGGCCATCCCGTTGGTCACGAACAGGTCCTGGCGCGCGTCGTTGTCCAGATCGGCGAACAGCGCCGCCCAGCTCCAATCGGTGCGCGCGACGCCGGCCAGGTGTGCGACCTCGGAGAACACCGGCACCGTGTCGTCCGGCGTGCCCCGGTTCCACTGCAGCGCGTTGGCCATGTACTGGTAGTGCAGCCCCTCCCGGACAATGAGGGCGAAGCGCTCCTGCTCGGTGCCCATCTCCCTGGTCTTGCGGCCGAAGTGTGTCGGCAACTCCATCTCGACCACGGCCAGGTCCAGCCATCCATCGCCATCGATATCGGCGATGTCCGAGCCCATCGAAGAGAGCGGCGTGTGCCCCATCGACCGCTCGATCACGTTGCGGAAGCTGCCGTCCGCCCGGCCGAGGTAGAGATAGTCGGGGCCGGAGTAGTCGTTGGCGACGTGGATGTCGGGACGGCCGTCGTTGTTCAGGTCCCCCACGCTCAGTCCGAGGCCGAAACCGAGGTTGGTGTCGATGAGCCCGGCCTCGGACGACACGTCCGTGAAGCGCCCTCCGTCATTCCTGTACAGCTTGTCGACTTCGAGCGGGGAGCGGCCGGTTCCGAGCTCGAGCAACGTCCGGTAGGCCGGGATCCCGTGGTTCATGAGGTACATGTCGAGGTCGCCGTCGCCGTCGCTGTCGAAGAATGCCGCCTGCGTCGAGTACGCCGGGTCGTCCAGGCCGTAGGCGGCGGCCTGCTCGGTGAAGACGGGGACCTCGTTCCGCGTTTCCTGGTTGATGTACAGCACGTTGCGGCGCAGGTCGTCCTCCCCGAACGGTCCCGACTGGCTGACGTAGATGTCGAGTCGGCCGTCGGCGTTGACGTCGGCCAGGGTCACACCGGTGGCCCAACCGTCGGACGGGCCCGTGACCCCCGCGCGCTCCGTGACATCCTCGAAACGCAGCCCGCCCCGGTTGAGATACAGCCGGTTGGGACCGATGTTGGCCGTGAAATAAAGGTCGGGGAGGTCGTCCCCGTTCAGGTCTCCCACGGCCACGCCGGCGCCGTTGTAGTAGTACTGGTACGCCAGTCCGTTTCTCGCGGCCGTCTCCGGCAGGCGGTTGGCGAAGGTGATGCCGGTTTGCGCGGACGGCATGAGTGTGAAGAGCCGTTCCGAGCCGTCACCTTCCGGGCGCGCACCCGTTCGGCCGTCGGCCCGGCCTGCTCCGTCCGGGCCACGTGCGTCGTCCGCGCCGGGCGGGCCGCAACCTCCCAGGGCAGCCGCGAGGAGCAGCGGGAGGGGGAGCAGATCGCGTGGAAGAGGCATCGGGGCTCGTCGCTGGCCGGTGCGGGGTGGGTGGCCGGGACGTATTGTAATGACACCAAACGGCTGTGGCGAAGCCGCGAGCTGCCGATGGAACATGCTGGAAGGAGGGTGTGACCATGAAGAGATGGAATCCTGCAATCCGTGGACTGCTGGCCTGCACGGCGGCCGTTGTGATGGCCGGCACCGCGACGGACACGGCGCTGGGCCAGGAGCGTCGCCAAAGGACCGAGGCCGAAGCCCGCGCCGCGGCCGAGCGGAACCGGGCGGAGCGCGCGAGACAGGAGGCCGAGACCGGCCAGCCGGTCGCCGTCATCCACGACTACGTGGCTGCCACGGTCGGCCCGGTCCCGGAATCGCTCGGGGTCGATCCCTTCTACCAGAAGTATGTGGACGCGGGGGGCATCCCGGTGCTCGCGTCGACCAAGGTCCCCGACATCGCCCTGCTGGTCGTTCGCGACATCATCAACACGATGCTGGTGGCGCGCTCGGACCTGCGCGCGTCGATGATCGAGCGGAACTGGCGCACGGGCGTCATCGCGGAAGTCGAGATGACGATGGACATCCCCGAATACGGGGACATGAAGCGCCCGGGTGCGCCGGATGACGAGCCGATCATGCAGGCGGACCGGGACTACCATGCCAATCGCTCCCGTGGCCTGGGCGGAAACCCGACGACCGGGGCGGAGGAGAACATCCTCGGCTACCCCGGGACGCGGTACTGGGGCGAGCACATCTTCGTGCACGAGTTCGCGCACGCCATCCACCGTGCCATCCGCGATGTCGACCCCGGCATGAACCAGGAGATCAGCGACGCGTACGACGCCGCAATGGCCGCGGACAAGTATCGCCATCCGGACGGGCGCAGGCACTACGCGACCACCAACGCGAACGAGTACTGGGCCGAGGGCGTCCAGTGGTGGTTCTTCTCCAACTACGGGGAGTGCTTCGCGGGGGACGTCAAGGTGGAGTCTCCCGAGGAGTTCGGGGCCTATGATCCCGTGCTCTTCGAACTCATCGGCCGGGTCTTCAACACACACCACATCCCCATGGACATCTACCACGGGAAGCGGATTCGGCCGGTCGAGTGTCCGGCGACACCCGGTGGCTAGTGATAATGTGAAGTAAACATGACATTGTGTAAGGTTTTGATTACATCTTGTGGGCTTTTCCTGCTCGTCGCGTGCGGCGAAGGCGGGGAGGTCGTTGTCCCGACGGGCCCCGTCTGCCAGACCCCGCTGTGTGACCGGCCGACCCTGGAATCACTGGGCTACCACCCGTTCTACCGGAAGTACGTGGATGCGGGTGGTATCCCGGTGATCAGCTCCGAAAAGACGCAGGACCGGGCGCTGCTCGTCGCCAGGGAGATCGTCGAGGAGATGCTGGCCCACCGCCCCGACGTGTTCGCCGCGATGCGGACGCGCGGGGCCTACGTCGGAATCATGTCCCGCGACGAGGTGACGACGGACATTCCCGAGCACGCCCATCTCGCCGATGACCCCGATGTCGACTGGGACGAGCGGGCCCGCGGGCTCGGCGGCACTCCGCAACTCCCCATCACAACGGCTGGCGAGGAGAACCTCCTGTGCCTGGTCGCCGACCGCTACCGGGGGGAGAACATCCTTGTCCACGAGTTCGCGCACGCCATCCACCTCATCGGAATCGACCTGGTCGAGCCTCAGATCCACTCGGAGCTGCGGAACCTGCACGCGTCCGTCCTGGCCCTGGGGCTGTGGCGCGATACCTATGCCGGCTCGAACCCCGTCGAGTACTGGGCGGAGGGGGTTCAGTCCTGGTTCGACGCCAACCAGCAACCGCAGGCCGGCGTTCACAACCACGTGGACACGAGGGCCGAGCTGAAGGAATACGACCCGCTGCTCTCGACCATCATTGAGCGCTTCATGGGAGACCGGGACTGGCGGCCGAGCTGTCCCGGCTGACGCCCAAGTTCTGCCCCGAGGAGGGAACCATGCGAGTCCACACGATCATCCTGGGTGCCGCTCTGGCACTTACCGTTCTCCCGGCTGCCCCGCCCGCGGCCGCGCAGGGGACCCTTGAGGACTACCGTAACGCCGCGACCGTCCGCCAGCGCTTGAACGGTCTGACAGTCGGAGTGCCCGACGCGCCCAACTGGATCGACGGCACCAGCCGCTTCTGGTACCGGCTGTCGGTTGCCGGTGGCCATGAGTTCGTCCTGGTCGACGCGGAGACGCAGCAGAAGACTCCCGCCTTCGATCATGCCGCGCTGGCGGAGGGCCTCTCCGCCGCCACCGGCGCGGAGTACACCGCTGTGACTCTGCCCTTCCGCTCCTTCACGTACGTGCAGGACGGGGAGGCCATCGAAGTCGGTGCCGCGGGGGACGAATGGCGCTGCTCGCTTGCCGACTTCGCCTGCGAGGCCATCGAGGAGGAGGCCGGTGGCGGAGGACGGGGCGGGGGTGGTGGCGGCTTCGGGAGCTTCCCAATCGACCGGAACAGCGGCCCGCCCCGCGTCTCGCCGGACGGCCTGACCGAGGCGTTCATCCACAACTACAACGTCGCGATCCGGCCGGTGGCTGGCCAAGCGGATGCCGGGCAAGGTGGCGGCGCGGGCCGCGGCGACCCCTCCCACACCATGCTCAGCTACGACGGTTCCGAGGGCGACTCCTACCAGCTGCAGTCGATCCGCTGGTCCCCCGACTCGAAGAAGCTGGTCGCCTACCGCCAGCGGCCCGGATACCACCGGACGGTCTACTTCGTGCTGTCGTCCCCCGAGGACCAGCTGCAGCCGAAGCTCGACTCGATGTTCTACCGCAAGCCCGGCGACGTGCTCGACCTCAACCGGCCGGTGCTCTTCGACGTCGAGAGTGCGTCGGCCACCCAGATCGACGACGACCTCTTTCCCAACGCGTACCGCATCTCGTCGGTGGAGTGGAGGGCGGATGGGCGCGCCTTCACCTTCGAGTACAACCAGCGGGGCCACCAGGTCTACCGCGTGATCGAGGTGGATGCGGAGACCGGCGCAGCCCGGGCCGTCATCTCCGAGGAGGTGCCCACCTTCTTCAACTACCGCCGGATGCGCACCAACACGCGCGACTCCGGGAAGCAGTTCCGGTACGACATTGACGACGGGCGGGAGGTCATCTGGATGTCGGAACGGGACGGATGGAACCACCTCTATCTGTACGACGGCGTCACCGGCGAGGTGAAGAACCGGATCACGAAGGGTGAATGGGTGGTGCGCGCGGTCGACAGCGTGGACGTGGCGGGCCGCCGCATCTGGTTCGAGGCGAGCGGAATGATCCCCGGCCAGGACCCGTACTTCATCCACCACTACCGCATCGACTTCGACGGGTCGAACCTGGTCCAGTACACCGAGGCCGACGGCAACCACGCCATCTACTGGTCCCCGGACCGGCGCTTCTACGTCGACCGCTACTCGCGCGTCGACATGCCCACCGTGCTGGAGCTGCGGCGCGGCAGCGACCAGCGGCTCCTCGCCGAACTCGAGAAGGGTGACATGTCCGCGCAGTTCGCCACCGGCTGGCAGCCGCCCGAGGTCTTCGTGGCAAAGGGCCGCGACGGCGTGACCGACATCTGGGGCATCATCGTGCGCCCGACCAACTTCGACCCGACCCGCCGGTACGCGGTCATCGAGAACATCTACGCGGGTCCGCACGGCTCCCACGTGCCGAAGGACTGGAGCCCGGTCTCGAACATGCAGTCGATGGCCGAACTGGGCTTCGTCGTGGTGCAGATCGACGGCATGGGCACGAGCAACCGCTCCAAAGCGTTCCACGACGTGGCGTGGCAGAACCTGGGCGACGCCGGCTTCCCCGACCGCATCCTCTGGCACAGGGCCGTCGCCGAGAGGTACGCGTGGTACGACATTTCCCGCGTCGGGATCACGGGAGGGTCGGCCGGGGGACAGAATTCGACGGGCGCGCTGCTCTTCCACGGGGACTTCTACAAGGTCGCCGTGTCGAGCGCCGGCTGTCACGACAACCGAATGGACAAGATCTGGTGGAACGAGCACTGGATGGGCTGGCCGCTCGGCCCCCACTACGAGGCGTCCTCCAACATGGTGAACGCGCACCGGCTGACGGGCCGGCTGCTGCTGGCGGTCGGCGAGCACGATCGGAACGTGGATCCGTCATCGACGATGCAGCTGGTGAAGGCGCTGATCGACGCCGACAGGCAGTTCGACCTGTACGTGCAGCCGGGCGGAGGGCATGGGGTGGGCGGACAGTTCCGGCAACGGCGCGACGACTACTTCGTGAAGCTGCTCAAGTCTAGATAACTCCATATAGAGTATTATTCTACGACACTTGAGGATTCGTCGTGTGTCACTTTTTCGGACCTACAGCCTTACCTCGGCGCTGGTACCGGGGGCGAAGATGCTGGACCTCGGCGCCCTCGGCGACGGGCACCGAGGCGTCTACCGCACGGCCGAGATGTCCGGCGAAAACCGCTTGGCACCGGTCTCGGGCCCCCGCGCCCGAATCACGCTGACCACGAGACGCGCGTTCGGTTCGGCTGACCACATGCTTGTGCGGGGGCTCGCGACTCCTCCACCGGGCCCTCCAACAGCGCGGCCCTCACTGAGGTGCATGTTTCGCCTCCCGGAACCACCCCGGCTTGCCTCGCGCACGTGCTGGCGGGTTGCGAGAGGGTCGCTCAGACCATCATCCTACGTCCGGTTCGGAAGTTCATGAGGAAGGAAGGGTGACAGTAACGAATGAAGCGGTCGGACAGGCTCATCGCATCGTTCGTGAGGTACCGTCAGCCGCCCCGCCCGGTATGGGTGACGGCCGGGTCGGTTTCGGGCCGTCGTCTATCCACGACCTGGAGCCAGGAGATTGCGGATTCACGGGCGTCCCGGTCAACATCGGGCTTGACGCTGCGCCGCATCGCGGAGGCGGACGCTCTCGGGAGCACCACGCTCACGTTTAGACTGGTGGTCTTGACCGCGTGCAGGAGCCACAGGGTGCGGTTGGCGCGGTGCCGCGAGTTCGACTTGAAGCATGCGGTTCCGGACCACCCCGAGAAGCGAAGGAAGGCCGGGCGTGTCCACCGGGTGCCCTTGTCGCGTGGGGAGCGTACGTCACCGAGAGGGTGAAGGATGGCTGATCAGTCGAAGGCGGAGAGGCTCTTGGAGCTGGCAAAGAGAGAGCCGCGTGACGAGGAAGACGAGGAACAGAGACTATTGGATTACATGGAGTTCTGGATTCTCAGGGGTCCGGAATTCGGTCGCGACCCCTTCGCGCAGCGGTGCGCCGCGGACGATTTCCACAAGCCCGATACTTGGGCAGCTTGGGTGATCCGCTCGGAGGACAGCCCGGTGGCGTGGAAAGTCTGCGTGGTGCTTGTCAAGAGACTGCGCGCTGAGTCGCTGGCGCGCCTGGTGCTGTCCCCGCTGCTGAATTGGGCGCTGGACGTGGCAGTGGGCATTCGGAGCGAGCCTCGAAAGCGGGGGCGTGACCCGTACGCGAACGACTTTCGCAACCTCGTAATCACTGTATTCGTCGCCGAAGTGCGCGATGTGGGCCTGCGGCCGGCGACATCGAACGCGCAGGAGTCAGCTTGCCATCTGGTGGCTGAGAGGCTGGGCCTATCTTACGAGAACGTGAGAGGCATCTGGCTCACCGAGCGCAAGCGGCTCTCGATCGACTGAGGCTTCGGAGATCCGGCAGGACCGAAGGCCCCATCCGGGCAGCGGCGCAATGACGAGTGTTCCAGCCTTCCAGCATGGCCAGCCTCCGACGTGTGCGCCACTCGGATGCCCGAGTCACTCCGCATACACCCGGGTCCCTCACCCGCCAGCGAAGGCACCTCGGCCCCCGAGGGTGAACTAAAACACTGTTTTGTTTGGAATGACATCCGATGTCGACCGGCGTTAGCGTGTCTCATGTCTTTTCCACAGCCTGCCGGCGCACGTCACTGCGACGCCGAGGAAGGAAGAGAACCAATCAAGGTGACCGAGGAAGACCGACGCCTGATCGGCGAGCTGGTACAGCGTTACGGGCTGGCTGACACGATACGGATGCTAAACTACGCGGCGAGTCACTGGAACAACCTCATCCTGTTGGGCAGACGCTACCCTTCTCGCGAATGGGTAGAAGCGTGGAGGACACATGCGACGCGTGAAGCCGGTCGCTCTTGTGCTGGTCGTCGGGGTAGAGCCTATTGGAGGAAGCACTACAGTCGGAGGTCCGTATGAGCACCACGGCAAAGCGGGCGAAGCTACCGAGGCGGATCCGGAAGTGGTCTTGAGCAGCCAGCGGTGGGCCCCGCTACAAAGGGGCGACGCCGGCCGACCTGGCACGGGTGGACCGAAACCCTACCGCAAGCCCGGCAGTTAGGGGGCAGAGCGAAACCGACACCATCACGGAAACGAGGTTGAACTCTCTCATGTCTGACTCCATCTCCTTACCTGTTCCGGCCGATGGCGCGGAGTCCGTTGATGATCTCGTCCGTAGTCTCCGCGAACGAACGGTAGCGCGCTACGGCCCAAGGGGGTTGGCGCTCACTGGCGGCGATCCACTGATGCTCGAATTGGGTCTTGTTTTCGCGGAGGGCGTCCGCTACCTGCTCAGCATTCCTCCCATCCACGGCCCCGCTTCGCAGAAGGAACCGAAGGGCGATCCGTAGTGCGATCACGTCGCCGAGTACTTGGTTGTACTTTTCCAGCAAGTCCGTGTTGTCAGGGTCGTTCAGCAGCGCGTCAAATGACGATAAGCCGTTTCCGAAACCGTTCGTTGGCGTCACCGGTCACATCCTTTCAGAGGTCGCGCCTGCGCATGACCAGAAACGCGCGGCCAAGAAAGGACACGCTGTAGGCGAGCGACGCGGCCACGAGCAAGCTGACCGCGGAAAACGAAAGAGGCGCGAGTCCCCGCTGCGCACGTTCCGCGTTCACCTCGGCCAGGACCGCGGGATAATGGGCCAGATCGTCCCCGAGGTTCCTCGACCAGGTTGAACGGAAGGAACTCCGCCGCGTTGTGCAGGGCGTCGATTTCACGTTCCCGTGATCAGCCGGGCCAGAGCCTCTTCGACGAAGAGGTACAGCAGGAGAATGGCCAACGCGGATCCCGATGACCGCAGGTGGACCGAGAGCATCATCCCGGCGCTTCCAAAGACCAGCATGCCCAGAGCGAGACCGCCCATGTAGCTGAAATCGGCCGGCCGGATGAAACTGGGACCGCCCCCGCCCGGACTGAGCAGTGTGCCGCCGGCGCCGATCAGCACGGTCGTTGCCGTCACAAGCCCGACCAGGCCGGCAAGCAGCAGGACCTTGCCCGCGTAGAACCGCTCCCTGCTGAGTCCGTCCATCACGTTCTGGCGGGCCGTGCGCCAAGCGAACTCGGGTGCGAAGAGCAGGATCATCAGGACGCCGGTGAAGAGCGGTCCAAGCCCGGTCGCGGACTGCAGGATGTCCGGCCAGCTCTCGGGCAGGGCATGGACCGCGTTCGGATTGCCTTGGGCGCTGCGCACCCGTTCGATGGCAGGAACCGCGGTGAACGCGGCGAATGCGGCCAAGGCCACCCAGAGGGCTCGGCGCCTCGACGCCTTGAGCCACTCGATTCGCAGGAGCACGATCGCCGCCACCCGGGGGCAGTTCGCCGGACGCTACCGCCCCGGCTTCTTCTTGTGGGCTTCCAAGGCTCGTGTCACCGCACGGCGGAGCCACTCGGCCGGGGTCATGCCGCAGTCGCGCGCGGCGTCATCGATCCGGCTCCGGTACCCCTCCGGCAACCGGAGCGTGTAGGCCTCCGGAAAGTAGGTCTTTTTCATCGCGGGTAGAATCTCCTGTGTGGGATGGGTGCCGGGAGTGGCGAAGGTAGCGAGGCTTGTCCCCAGCGGGCAACTCTCTTCTGGCGGGGCCGTTTGTGTTCGTTCTCTGAGTCATGTCTCGCGCGATCCGGCATCTCTCGCGCCACCCGGTTCGTTAGGCGTCCGGCGCTCACTTGCGGGGACTGTCCGGGCGTGCTGCTGAGTGCCTGGACACGGCGCCGGTTTCCCGGCCGCGCCATGCAGCCAGCCGTTCGAGTGTCCGCCCGCGGTCGCGGGTGGGCATCCCGAGCGCGGAGCGCAGGACTTCGCGGACGACCGCGCCGACGTTGGGCCGGTCCCACCAGTTGTCGTCGGCGTCCTTGACCCCTTCGGCTGCCTCGCGGAGCCGGTCCCGCAGTTCGGGCGTGATCCGGATCTCCAAGCGGTAGGTTCGCCGTGGCCGGGGATGCCGAATGGGGTTGGGGTCGGGAAGGGGCCGGAGCGTGATCGGCCGAAAGCTGTCCTGGCGTTCCCGGTGCGAAGACTTTCCAGACACGTCGCCAAGGTCCGGCGCGCTCACTTCTGGCTGCTCCGTTCTGTCCACGGGGATGTTCGGGACCGGTCGTCCAGGGTCTCGCGCCCGCTCAACCGGCTTCCCGCTCATGGCTTGGAATCTCCGGCCGGATCGTCCGCCCCCCCGACGCGCTCGGCGGGCAGGTGCAGCATGGTGCAATAGCGTTCGAAGCCGGCCACCGTCGCCCGCGCTTCCAGCGCGGCTAGTTCGCAGTGGTTGCACCGACCCAGCCCATGGCAATGCCAGCACCACCCCGAATGGCTGTCCACGGCTTTGGCCCCGCAATAGGGGCACAGTTCCTTCGGCGGCCGGCGGCCGGCCACCCTCGCGACCAGTGCGCCGGCCAAGGCGCCCGCCGCGAGATAGAGCAGCCCGCCGTTCACCGGGCACGCTCTCGGCGCTCGCGGGCGGCCTCGATCCCCTTGCCCACCAGTCTGCGCAACCAGTCGGCGGGCGGCATCCCGTCGCCCTCGGCGGCTGTCTCGATCGCTGCCCGCGTCTCGCCCGAAACCTCCACGGCGATCTTGGCCGGCAGCCGCACCGTCCGGTCACGGGAGCCGTTGTTCGTCTGTCTGCTCATGGTCGGGTCCTTCTCTTTCGAGGGGCGGCAGTCCTGTCTTCGGGCCGCTTCAACGACCACTGGAGAAAAAAGGCTGAAGCAGGTGGAACCTGTCAACTTGCCCCAGGTTCCGAGGATCTGGACCCGAAATAGCCTTCGAGTTTCCGAGTCCTATCGGTGGCTGGTACGATTCAAGATTCGCGGCTTGACCACGGGCCAGGTGTCGCACTTGCGGGTGCTGCACGTCCAGTGCGTCCATCCAGATGCCGAGGACCTCGTCCACGCCGATGTCCGTGACCCAGAAGTCCCCGGGCATCTCGACGCTTCCGAGCCAGTTTCCGTCCGGGCCGAGCACCAGCCATGGCTCCGGTCCGCCGCGCTCGCTCAAGCCACGGAAGGGTTGGAGCCAGATCGCGCCGGTGGCGTCCACCCGCATCCCGGCGTAGGCCGGACGGGTCTCCTGCGACGGTAGGTCCTCCACCGCTTCGACGTAGTGCGGGGGCAGAGACGACACCCCCGGTGGCAGAGGAATGTCAAGGCGCGCATCCCGCTCGGCCCGCACCTGCTGTGCGGTCAGGGCCAAGGGGTAGTCGGGGATCCGAAGGATGCGAACGGTGTCGCAGCTCGTGTTCAGCTCCTCGATCTGCATGTGATCCGAAGATCCGACGAAGATTCTGTCGCCATGGGCGTCGAGCACGGAGGACCTCCTGAACAGCGGAGCCATGCTGAGGATGTCGTTGGCGTACTCCTCGAAGCCGGGTGTCCACCGCTACCCCTTCCAGGTCGAAAAGCACCAATACCGAGGGCCACCGCGCCAAGCCTACGGTTCCGTGCTCTGGCACCAGTATCTCGACGACCATGATCCCGTCGCTCAGGTACCGAACCTCGCTGACACCGGGGTCGGGCCACATCGTGCGGACCAGCCCGAGGTCGCGCCCGAAGATGGCCATGCGGCCGTCCCAGTCCAGGCCGATCAGGGAATCGCCGGCGAGTTCGATCCGCTGAAGGTTCGTGAACTCGCCCGGCCCCTCGCCGCTGCCTCCCGCCGAACCGATGAAATCGCCGCCGGCCGTGAACTTCCGGATCTCGTGCGAGCCGCGGTTCGCCACGACGAGGCCGCCATCCGGCAGCCGCCTCACATCCCGCACCGAACTGAAGTAATGAGCATCGCCCGCGCCCGATTCCGCCCAGTCGAGCAGAGGCTCCACACCGACCCGCCAGCGTGCCGAGTCGCCCCAGGCGGGCGCGAAAGGACTCGATGATCGTGATCCCGGCGCTGTCGCGCTGGACAGACAGTGGCGGCAGGTCGCCGGCGGTGGAGCACCCGGCGAAAAGTGCCAACAGGATTGGGAAACCGGGCGTATCCCCCGGTTTGGTCACGGACTTGCAGCGGCCGGGGTGAGGGTTTCGTTCCAGGGTCTTCAAGGATTCCACCTCTCCGGTAGCGGGAATCGTGGGGGGGCTTCCCGGATACTTTGTACCGTAAACCGCTTCTGGACCACTACGGGGGACTTCCCCTCCGTCTCTCCGGTCGCACAGCCGGGTCGATGTCAGAAATCACCGGAAGGGGCGAAGACCCCTAACAGCGTTCCCGCCTGTTCGCCGAATGGAACGCTCGCGGTAGCTAGAAGTGATACTTCAGGCCCAGCTCCAGCCCTACAAAGGAAAAGTCGTCGGTCGACATGATGGCCGCACGGGTTCGCTGCCGTCGCGGCGCACATTTCGGCACATGGCCGCGCAATGGATCCCAGACGAAAGTCCCGGAGAATTCGTCGAACACCGTCCAGCGGACGCGGAGGTCCACCGACACGGCATCCGCCAACGGGTAGTCGAATCCGGCGAGCAGTTGGTAGGCGGCCTGCACGTCCTCCATGGTGTCCCGCCCGGAGCTGGAGGTGCCGGCCAGACTGTGCGCGATCTCCTCGGCATTGCGCTGGTTGCGGCCCGTGACAATGGCTGCGGGATCCGTGTTTCTGGACCATACGCTCGCGTAGTCCCGCCCTCGTCCGGCCGACGCCCACGCCCAGTCCCACAAATGGCGTGGCGCGTCCAGCGATGCCCGGGAGATCCAGGAGGATGTTGCCCATCAGCGTCCGCGAGGTGACGAGCCCCAACCATTCCTGTGCCAGAAGCAGCTCGTCGCTCAGCTTGTCCGCGTTGACACCTTCACTGGAGCGCACGCCGGAGTTCTGCGAGTAATCCGAGGTTCTCGTTAACGTACTCAGCCTCCACTCGCACCATGCGGTGCAGCCGGTATCCCACCACCGCGCCGGCCGCCACGCCGCGCGCTCCGTCGAACGGCACGTTCCAGTCTGTCCCCCGCGCCACGCACCGGGTCCGTGCAGCCCGGCACCGACGCATACAGCGGATTGATGAACTCGTCACAGATGCTGGGGCGGTCGTTGGCGGCGCCCACCATGGTCACTGTGGACGAAGAGACTCCGCCGAGCCCCCCGCCGGCATAGAGGCGCTGCTCGTTCTGCGCCAGACCGGGGCGAGGCCGTGGAGACCAGCAGCGTGCAGGTCACGGCTAGAGAATGCGAAGCCCGGCTCCGTGTCATGGCTGTCCTCACTTTCGGGTGCATGCAGAGATCCGCTTCAATCTACGGGAACCCCCGGTCAGGCGTTCAACTGCGGCGCGCTCGGCGGGAATGTCGAAAGCGTTCCCTGCGCGGGGGCCGGCGCGACCGGCCCGTCGGCTGAGTAATGGGGGCTCATCGGGCTCGAGAATCACGTGGAGCAGTCGGCCGAGCCGATGCCGGATGTATCCGTTTTCGCGACCTCCGCGGGCAAGGCATTCATCACGGATGGCTGGTGGGGCGGATCCTAGGGTCGCGGGCTCGCGGCCCAAGCGAACGACCTTGCTCCACATGGGGGAATCGGCCTGGCAGGGCAGTTTCGATGTGGAGGTGCCGGTCAGGATTCCGGCTTGGGCTCCGGGTGTCCTCCGTCGTCGCTCAAGGGAATGCTCGTTACAGCCGCGTAGACCGCTCCGATGAGGGCGCCGCCCAGCGAACTGGCGGCGAATCCCGGCGAGGCGCGGTCCCCCAGTGCCGTGGCGAGTGCGGCTCCGGCCAGCGCGGCGAACACCAGTAGTACGGTCGCGCCGGCTCGGACCTCCCGTCCGCGCAACATGAACCACTCGATGCCCGCGCAGGCCGCGATCCCAACACCCATGGCGGGGATCACCGCACCCGTTAGGGTCATTGGCGTCTGCCAGCGCCGCCAGCGTGACCATTCCGGCCCCTCCGCCTCCGAACGCCGCCGGCCAGCCGCGAGATCATGCGCCGTTGCGAGGGGGGAGGCGCCATCGTTGGCGATGTTGCTGTCCTTGTCCGGCGAAGCCACCGCTGCACACTTGATGCGCCTGCGCGACCGCCAGGTTCTGTGGTCATCACGGGCCGCTTCAGCCGACCGGCCTGCTGCGGTTCTGGTCCCCGCACATCCAGTTGGCCGGGATCGGAGACGGCCGGATCGCTGTGGGCGTGAGCGATCGATACGACATGAATGTGTTCGATGCCTCTGACGGCACGACGCTGGGGCGCATCTCCCGTGCGGTATCTGCCAGGGGGCCGTCCACACGACTTCCAGAACAACATGCGCGAGCAGATGAGGGGTATGGACAGCGACCCGGCCATGAGGCAGTTTATCGACGACATGACCTTCGTCGAGACGTTCCCAATCTTTGGGGGAGTGTTCGCGGGCCCGCCCGGACGAACCGTTTGGGTTCGCCGCGGAATGGGCGTCGGGGATGCCCTCGCACCTCCGGCGTCGGACGACATCAACGACTGGACCTTTCGGCTATACGACCTCTTTGCTGGCGACGACTACGCTTACATGGGCACCGTCGAGTTGCCCGAGGATCTCACCCTCATGGCCGGTGACAGCGAACGCGTCGCCGGCGTCCACACTGACCCGCTGGGGCGTTCATTCCGTACGTGTGCTGCGCGTCGAACTACCGGAGGAAACCGGGCCAACGCGGCAGGTGGTCCGCTCGGCACCCTTGCGGCAGCTGGTCCGGGGCGGTCCGGGGTTGGAATGAAACCTGGCCGAGGGGCTGGCGCGAGGATTTCGACCGTTTCCACAAGGGCGAGCGGGCCGCGCAGCCCTCCTCGGAGAACCGAGAGCCATGCCTCCAGCGCGCCAACGCGGCCGAAAACCGCCCTGCGCGGCCGCTTCGAGGACCTCTACAATCCCGAGAGCAAAGCACGCAACGCCCTGGAACGCGAGTGCGAAGCGCTTCCGGACACCAACCGGGCACTGGGCCGGAGGCTGGTAGCAGGATCCGACTGCCGCGAGCACCCGGACCAAGCCGCCAGACGCGAAGGCACCGGGCGAGCGGTCCCGGCCAGCGCGGATGAGTGCGACTCATGACGGCGCACCCGTGCATGGATCTGGAATCCGGAAGCAGGCCCGTGCGGTCGCCCCGCGATCAAGACGAAGCCGGCCGCTGCACCGGAGGGGGATGGTGAATGGCGAACCGCCGCCACAGAGGAAGCGCCGGTGTGCGTCCTGCGGGAACTCCTATATGTCGCGTCCCCGCAGCGAACCCATCTGCCTCACCTGCGACATCGTGGAAAGCGCGGCCAGGGGCGAAAGCAACGCCCAGATTGCCACCCGGCTCGGTCTGCCCTGCTTCCTGATCGAGGCCACCGCGAAGACCTGCCGTGAGCGCGGTGCGGGTTGAATCACGCCGACACCTGGTTCCCCGGAGTCAATCCGAAACCCGTCCGCCCGGCACTCTGCTTGTCAGCCCTCAGCGAAAGGCTCGGGCAAGTGCGGCTTGAGTAGGTCCAAGGGGATCTTGGTGGTGCGGCTTCTGAAGCCGGCAAAGTGGCTTGCCTCCCCCCCAGCTTCAGTTCCCTGCAGGCGTCTAAGCGGCTTCCTCCATCCATCGGAAAAGGGGGTGCCGTGAAGGAGTTGGCCGATCCGTTCACTCTGATTCGCCAGATGCATGTAACGGCCCTCCCTCAGTATACCGATCTCACGAAGGCGCTGTTTTGCCGCCTTGTAGGTCACAC
>VXLT01000113.1 GCA_009841475.1 Gemmatimonadota bacterium | reverse complement strand
CACGAGCACCCGCCGGCCCTCGACCACCGCCGAGGCGCCCCGCCCCGGGTGCGCGCGAGGCGGTGGAGGGGCTGAAGCAGAGGGGCGTCGAGATCATGATGCTCACCGGAGACGTGGAGGCGGCGGCGGGGCGGGTCGCGGAGTTGACGGGGGTGGCGAAGGTGCGCGCGCGGGTCACCCCGGAAGAAAAGGCACGGGTGGTCCAGGAGCTGCGCGACGAGGGGCGCGTGGTCGCGATGGTGGGCGACGGGATCAACGATGCCCCGGCGCTCGCGACGGCCGACGTGGGGATCGCCATGGGGAGCGGAACCGATGTGGCGCTCCTCACCGGAGACGTGGCGCTGATGGGGGACTCGCTGCGCGGGGTGAACACCCTGCTGCGCATTTCCGCGGCGACGCACCGCAACATCGTCCAGAACCTCTTCGGCGCGTTCATCTACAACGTGATCGGCATTCCGGTGGCGGCCGGGGCACTCTACCCGGCGCTGGGGCTGCGCCTCTCGCCGATGATCGCGGGCGCCGCGATGGCGCTCAGCTCCGTCACGGTGGTGGCGAACGCGAACCGGCTGCGGCGCTTCCGGCCCGGCTGACGAAGGCGCCACCCCCGGAGCGCGTGGCCGTTGATCCGCTGCGGCGCGCGCGGTTATCCTTCCGTCCAACTCTTCGGCAGGAGCGGCCCGGCTCGGCACGGGGCAGGGCGGGGCGGTTCTCCGGTCGTGCGCGAGCACCCCATCGCCTTGGCAAAGCAACCGACCAGCGCTCTCGACACACCGCTCATGAGGCAATGGCGGGAAATAAAATCCCGCAACCGGGACTCGCTCGTGTTCTTTCGGGTGGGGGACTTCTACGAGCTGTTCTGCGAGGACGCCGAAGAGGGGTCCCGCCTCCTCGGCCTCACCCTGACCTCGCGCAACAACGGCGCCGCGGACGAAGTCCCGCTGGCCGGCGTGCCCGCCAGGGCGCTGGACGAGTACCTGGCGCGTCTGGTCAAGCTCGGCAGGCGCGTCGCGATCTGCGAGCAGACCGAGGATCCGGCCGAAGCCCGCGGAATCGTGCGGCGCGAGGTCGTGGAGACCGTGACCCCGGGGACCGTCGTCGCGGATGCGCTCCTGGAGGCCCGGCGCAACAACTTCGTGGTCTCGCTCGTCCCGGCGGGCGCGGCGGTCGGCGTCGCGGCCATGGATGTCTCCACCGGCCAGCTCTCGGTGCTGCAAACCTCGCGCGCCGGGGTGGACGACGAGCTCGAGCGCCTCGGTCCGAGGGAGGTCTTGCTCCCGGAGTCCGGCGACCTGTCGCTGGAGCGCGGCACCGAGCCCGTCCGCACGGTCCGGCCCGGCTGGCTTTTCGACCTCGAGGCGGCGCGGGAGGAGCTGGTCCGGCGCTACGGCGTGCTGTCGCTCGACGGTTTCGGCTTCGAGCCCGGCGACGAACCGATGATCCGCGCCGCCGGTGCGCTCGTCGCGTACGTCGAGGAGATTCGGCCCGGCGCGGCGGAGCACCTTCGCGCCCCCGCGATCCAGCGCCCCGGAGCGATGATGGCGCTGGATGCCATGACGCGGCGCAACCTCGAACTCGTCGAGCCCCTGCGGCCCCACGACGGCGACGCGTCGCTGCTGTCGGTGCTGGACAGGGCGCGCTCGCCGATGGGTGCCCGCCTCCTGCGCAGCTGGCTGCTCGAACCGCTTGTCGACCTCGACGAGATCTGGAGTCGCCAGGGCGGTGTGGCGGAACTCTTCGATTCACCCATGATTCGCGGACGCATCCGGGAAGCGCTGGGGTCCATCCGGGATCTGGACCGGCTGGGCACCAAGCTGGGTTCCGGACGCGCGGGGCCGCGTGAACTGCTGGGGCTGGCCGAGTCGATGCGGCAGCTGCCCGCGGTCGTCAAGGCGGGCGAAGTGCTGGAAAGCGACATTCTGTCGGACCTGGTGGGAGGACTCGATCTGCTGGAGGACGTCGAGGAGGGCATAACCGCGGCCATCGCGGACGATGCACCCCCGGCGCTGGCCGACGGCGGAGTCATCCGGCGGGGTTTCAGCGAGGAACTGGATGAGCTCAGGGACCTTCGCGACGGCGCCGTCGAGTTCATCTCGTCGCTACAGGCCAGCGAGCGCGAACGGACCGGGATCTCGTCGCTGAAGGTCGGCTACAACAAGGTCTTCGGCTACTACCTGGAGGTGACCCGGCCGAACCTGTCGCGTGTGCCCGAGCGGTTCCTGCGGAAGCAGACGCTGTCCAACGCGGAGCGGTTCTTCACGCCGGAGCTCAAGGAATGGGAAGAAAAGGTTCTCGGCGCCGAGGAGGAGATCGGTCGCCTGGAACAGAGCCTGTTCCTTCGGGTGCGTGCCGAACTGGCCTTCGCCGTTCCGCGCATTCAGGAAACGAGCCGGCGCATCGCGGCCCTGGACGTGCTTGCCACCTTCGCCGAGGTGGCCGCCAGCCGTGGCTACGCGCGTCCGCGGGTGGACGACGGGTTCGCGCTCGAGATCGTCGCCGGACGGCACCCGGTGGTCGAGACCATGATGCCGCCGAGCGACTTCATTCCGAACGACCTGCGCCTCGACGAGGAGGGGCGGATCGTGATCCTCACCGGTCCGAACATGGCGGGGAAGAGCACCGTGCTGCGCCAGGCGGGGCTGATCCAGATCATGGCCCAGACGGGGTCGTTCGTCCCGGCCGAGCGGGCGCGTCTCGGGATCTGCGACCGCGTCTTCACACGGGTCGGCGCCTCGGACAACCTTGCGCGCGGCCAGTCCACCTTCATGGTCGAGATGAACGAGACCGCCGCGATCCTGAACTCGGCCACCGACCGCAGCCTCGTCCTGCTCGATGAGATCGGGAGGGGGACCTCCACCTACGACGGGGTCTCGATCGCGTGGGCCGTCACCGAGCACCTGCACGACCACCTCGGCGCCAAGGCGGTCTTCGCCACCCACTATCACGAGCTCACAAGGCTCGGCGATCTGCTGCCCGCGGTGCGCAACCTGAACGTGGCGGTGCGTGAGACGGATGGCGGGATCGTCTTCCTGCGGCGCCTCGAGGAGGGGGGGGCGGACCGGTCGTACGGCATTCAGGTGGCGCGGCTGGCGGGACTGCCGTCCTCCCTGATCGGCCGCGCGATGGAACTTTTGACCGAGCTTGAGGGAAGACATTCGGGGGGCGACTCCGGTATCGGCCTGCAGTCGGAGAGCCGGGCGAAGCGGCGTCATGCGGATCAGGGGCAGCTGTCACTGTTCCAGGCTCCGCACCCGGTCGTGAAGCGGCTTCGCAGCCTGGACCCGGACGGAATGGCCCCGTTGGATGCATTGCGGATCCTGTATGACCTGCGGGCTGAAGCAGGCGAGAGCACGGAGGCTGGTGAATGAACCGTCGGAGGGTGAGTCCTGTGGTCGTGGTGTTGGCCGGCCTGTTTGCGGCCGGATGCGAAGAGGCGGAGATCGCGGAACCGGTTCCGCGCTTTGCGACGACTCCGGTCGAGTATCCCGTGGAGCTGTGGGACGCGAATGTGGAGGGGGTGGCGCTCGTGCGCGTCCTCGTGAACGTGGAGGGCGTGGTCGACAGTGTGATGATCGCCGAGGGAAGCGGGAATGCGGTGCTGGACTCGGCGGCGTTGCGGGGGGCGCGGCAGATGGAGTTCGAGCCCGCACGAAGGAACGGAGAGCCGGTCAAGGTGTGGGCGCGCGTCCCCGTGCACTTCGCGAAACCCCGATGACCACGCCGCGCTACGAGCGCCCCTGCGCCGATGTCCTCGAACTGGTGGGGTGGACCCCGCTGGTGCGTCTGAACCGGGTCACCGAGGGGGTTGGTACGCCCGTCTTCGGCAAGGCGGAGTTCATGAACCCGGGCGGCTCGGTCAAGGACCGGATCGGCGTGGCGATCGTCGACGCGGCCGAGTCGCGGGGTCTGCTGCGGCCCGGCGGGACGATCGTGGAGGCCACCAGCGGCAACACCGGACTCGCCCTCGCCATGGTGGCGGCGATCCGTGGGTACCGGTGCGTCTTCACGATGCCCGACAAGATGAGCCGGGAAAAGGTGAAGCTCCTGCGCGCCTTCGGGGCGGAGGTCGTGATCACGCCCGCGGCGGTGACGGCCGACCACCCGGACCACTACGTGAACCGCGCCCGCAAGATCGTGGAAGAGACTCCGGGCGCCTTCTTCGCAAACCAGTTCCACAACCGGGACAACACCGAAGCCCACTACCTCACGACCGGTCCGGAGGTGTGGCAGCAGACCGAGGGAAGGGTGACGCACTTCGTCGCCGGCGCCGGAACCGGCGGCACGATCTCGGGGACGGCGCGGTACCTGAAGGAGCGGAACCCGGAGGTCCGGGTGATCGGCGTGGATCCCGTGGGATCGGTCCTGTCAGGGTTCTACAGCTCGGGCGAAGTGGGAAAGAGCGAGCCCTACATGGTCGAAGGACTCGGGAACGATCAGATCCCGGGCACGCTCGACATCGAGTATCTGGACGAATACCGCAGGGTGTCGGACCGTGACGCCTTTACCATGGCGCGGCGCCTCGCCGGCGAGGAGGGGCTCTTCGTGGGCGGCTCGACGGGACTGATCGTCCATGCCGCGCTGGATGTGGCGCGCGAAGTCTCCGTCCCGGACGCCTGCGTGGTGGCCATCCTGTGCGACTGGGGTGAGCGCTACCTGACCAAGCAGTACGACGACGAGTGGATGCGCAACAACGGCTTCCTGAAGCGCAAGCGGTCGACCGTCGCGGAGATGGCGGCGTCCAAGCTGGAGCAGCTGCCGCAGCTGCTCACCGTGACGCCCGCCACGCCGGTTCGCGTGGCGATCTCGACCCTTTCCACCCACAACGTCTCGCAGCTGCCTGTGGTGGTGGACGGCGAGTGCGTGGGCAGCGTCACCGAGCGGCGGCTGATGGGTAGGGTACTCGCCGACCGCGTGGTACTGTCGGCCGACGTGGGGTCGGTGATGGGCAAGCCGTACCCGGTGGTGGACGAGCGCGCGGACAGCGAGGCCGCAACCCGGCTGCTCACCGACGGCGCCCAGGCGGTGCTCATCCGCGCCGACGGCGTGCTGGACGGCATCCTCACGCGGCACGACCTCGTGCGGTCGCTGGCGGCGGCCCCGTGAGCGCCACCTCAAGGATGCGCCTGGCCGTGCTGCTGGGGGGCAGTTCGGAGGAGCGCGGCGTCTCGCTGGCGAGCGGCTGCGAGGTGGCCGCGGCGCTCCGCTCGCGTGGACACGACGTGATCGCGGTCGACGCCGCGGGCGGGGCGTTGTCGGTGGAGGAGGAGCGCAGCGTCCTGGATTCGGGGATCGGCAGGGCGGAGATCCCCATGCACACGCCCCGGCGGGCCGCCGCGCTGCCCGAAAGCTGGGTGGTTGGGCGGGTCCCCGCGCTCCGGGATGCGGAGGTGGTGTTCCTGGCGCTGCACGGGGGTGCGGGCGAGGACGGCACCGTGCAGACCATCCTGGAGGTGGCCGGGATCGTCTATACGGGGAGCGGGCCGCTGGGGTGCGCGCTCGCTATGGACAAGGATCTCACCAAGCGGCTGCTGCGGGACGCCGGGGTGGCGACCCCGGAGTGGATCACGGGGCGCGCGCCGGGTGAGGAGGTGGTGGCCCGGCTCGGCCTGCCGGTGATCGTGAAGCCGGCGAGCGGGGGCTCTTCGGTGCGGCTGACGCTGGCCCGCAGCGTCGGCGAGGTGAACGCGGCGGCGGAGCTGGCGGAGGCTGGGGGAGACCCTGTCCTCTACGAGAGCTACGTGGAGGGGCGCGAATTCACCGTCGGCGTTCTGGGCCGCGAGGCGCTGCCGGTGGTGGAGATCGAGCCGGCACGCGAGCTCTTCGACTTCGACTGCAAGTACGAACCGGGGATGGCCCGCGAAACCGCGCCCGCGAGGATCCCGGACGGCACCGCGCAGATGCTCCAGTCGGCCGCGCTCGAGGTGCACCGGGTGCTGCGCCTGGAGCATTTCTCGCGGGTCGACTTCCTGATGGACGAGGGCGGGGGAGCGTGGTGCCTGGAGGCGAACGCACTCCCGGGCCTGACCGCCAACAGCCTCCTTCCGAAGGCGGCCGCAGCGGCCGGAATTGAATTCCCGGAACTCTGCGAACGTATTTGTATTATGGGAAGGGACGCAGGGCCGAGGCGGCGTGCCGGGACAGGAAGCGAGCCGTGAGATACACCCAACAGCCACCCGGATTCGGTACCGCCTCGGTGCGGTTCCACATGACGCCCTGGGTCAAGGCGCTGCTGATCGCGAACGGTGTCGTCTTCCTGGTCACCTTCATTGCGGGCGCGAGGCCGATCTTCGACCTGTTCGCGTTTTCGCCTGCGCGCATCTGGTCCCGGCCCTGGGGCATGGTGACCTACATGTTCGTCCACGCCGGCTTCTGGCACCTGCTGATGAACTGCCTGTTCATCTTCTTCTTCGGGCCGCTGCTGGAGTCGCGCTGGGGTTCGAACATGTTCATCAGGTTCTACCTGATCTGCGGCCTGGGCGGCGTCCTGCTCAGCTTCGCCTTCTCCGATGCGTCGATCGTGGGCGCGTCGGCGGCGTGCTACGGGATCATGCTCGCCTTCGCGATGATCTGGCCGAACACGCCGGTGTACATCTGGGGCCTTGTGCCGGTGAAGGTGAAGTGGCTGGTGATCTTCCTGGTAGGGATCAGCTTCCTGAGCGCGATGGGTCCCAATGGCGGCGGGATCGCACACCTGGCCCACCTCGGCGGCGCGATCGCGGGGTTTCTGATGATGAAGAGCGGATGGCTGCCGACCTTCGCGCCGGGGGCGCCGGGTCGGAGCGACTGGGGGCCGGGAGCCGGAGGCGGCAAGGGGCGCGGCCGCGCCGCGGGCCGGAAGAAGCGATGGGCCCGCTGGTGGGGGGAGATCACCGGCAGGGCGGATGCGCGCGGCCGGCGGGGTGGCGGGCGTGCCTGGATCGTGCGGGACGGCGGTGGACGGGGCCCTCGAAGTGAGCGTGCCGGGCAGCGCCGCGATGCCCGCCGGGCGGAGCGCGAGCGGGCCGAACTCGACAAGGTGGACGCGGTGCTGGACAAGATCTCGGAGCATGGGATCAACGCGCTGACACCCGAGGAGCGCGACCTTCTCGACCGCGTCTCGCGGCAGACGCGGGCCAACTGAACGACGGTCGCCGCGGTCGCCAGGTACGCGAGCCGACCGTTGTGGGGGACTCAGGGGGCGGACTCCGGGATCGCACGGCCTTGACCCGTCGGCGGGGCGGTTTCTACAATCCGATCCCTTACGCCCGTACATCGACATGAGAAAGGGGGTGGCATGGCCGCGGCCAGGTCGTTCAGAACGGAAGACATTCGCAACGTGGTGGTGCTCGGGCATGGCGGCTCGGGGAAGACCACCCTGATCGACGCGGTCTGCTTCGCGTCCGGCACATCCCGGCGGAAGGGCAGCGTCGGCGACGGCACCGCGCTGACCATGACCACTCCCGAAGAAAAGGCCCACGGCATGTCCCTGGAGCTGACGGTGGCCCACGCCGTGCACAACGGGACGAAGATCAACCTCATCGACACCCCCGGGTACATGGACTTCCTGGGCGAGGCCGCGGCCGCCGCCAGGGTTGCGGACGCCGCGCTGGTGACGGTGGGCGCCGCGTCGGGCGTGGAGGTGGGGACGGAGATGGTCTGGGATCTGTGCGAGAAGCGCGGGCTCCCACGGATGGTCTTTGTGTCGATGATGGACAAGGCGCACGCGAACTTCGCGCGGGTGCTCGACGAGGTGAAGGAGAAGCTGGCCTCCGGCGCGGTGCCCGTGCAGCTGCCGATCGGGGCGGACGAGGACTTCCGGGGCGTAGTCGATCTCCTCACCGGAAAGGCGTCCGTCTTCAAGCCCGGGACGGTCACAGGCGAATCCGAGGAGGCTCCGGTCCCGGACGAGGTGGCGGACGAAGTCGAGAACTGGTCGACCGAGCTCATGGAGACGCTGGCCACGACCGACGAGGACCTTCTGGACCGGTATCTGGAGGGCGATGAGATCCCTCTTCAGGAGCTGCTCGCGGCGCTGGCCGGCGCAATGGCCGAGGGCGAGGTCGTTCCCGTCTTCTGCGGGGCGGCGGAGCAGTCCTTCGGGGCGGTGGAGCTGGCGCGCAAGCTGGTGGAGCTGGCTCCCGATCCCGGCCGGGCCGGCCAGGTGGACGCCATGGGCGCCGGCGGGGAATCCGTCAGCCTGCGCGCCTCCGACGAAGAATCCCCGACGGCGCTCGTCTTCAAGACCAGCGCGGAGCCGCACGTCGGCGAGCTGTCCCTCTTCCGCGTGTACTCCGGGATGCTGGTGAACGGAAGCGAGTTGCGGAACGTGACCCGTGGAGCCACCGAACGGATCAATCACCTGGCGATTCCGCAGTCGAAGGAGCGCGTGGGGGTGGAAGCGCTGCACGCGGGCGACATCGGGGTTCTGGCAAAACTCAAGTCGACGCGTACGAACGACACGTTATCCGCGCCCGCCAACCCTGTCACCCTCGAAGGGGTCGACTTCCCCAGGGCCGACATATCCGTTGCGGTGCGCGGGGCGGCGCGGGCGGACGAGGACAAGCTCGGCGAGGCACTCGGCAGGCTGCACGACGAGGATCCCACCTTCGTCGCCGAGTTCGTACCCGAGCTCCGCCAGACGATCGCGCGCGGACTCGGCGAACTGCATTTCCTGGTGCAGTTCGAGCGCATGAAGCGCAAATACGGTGTCTCGGTCGAGACCGAGGCGCCCAGGATCGCGTACCGCGAGACCATCACCCTGCCCGCCGAAGGACAGGGCCGGTTCAAGAAGCAGACCGGCGGCAGGGGCCAGTTCGGCGACTGCTGGGTCCGCTTGCGGCCGAAGGGGCGGGGCGAAGGCTACGAGTTCATCAGCTCGATCAAGGGCGGGGTGATCCCCACCAAGTACGTGCCCTCGGTGGACCGGGGGATTCAGGAAGCTGCCGCCAAGGGCGTCGTCGCGGGCTATCCGATGGTGGACTTCGAGGCGGAGTGCTACGACGGCTCCTACCATTCGGTCGACTCATCGGACATCGCCTTCAAGGTGGCCGGGTCCTATGCCTTTCGGAACGTGGCGGAAAAGGCGCGGCCGGCGCTGCTGGAGCCGATCGTCGAGATCAGGGTTACGACGCCGGACGAGTATGTGGGCGACGTCATGGGTGACCTGAACGGCCGTTCCGCACGTGTGCTCGGGATGGATCCGCTCTCTGGCAGCACGGTGATCCGTGCCCGGGTCGCGGAGGCCGAGCTTTACAGGTACGCCTCCTCGCTGCGTTCAATCACGCAGGGGCGGGGGCACCACAGGCGCAAGCTCCTCGGGTACGACCTGGTGCCGGCGGTGCGGGCGGCGAAGATCGTCGCGGGGGCCGAGGCGGACAAGGAGAGCTGAACGGGGCGGCTGGCGGTTGTGTCCCGGCAAGCCGCTACCGCGTGTAGATCAGCAGCACTCCGTTGGCCCCGCGCTGCCCGTAGGTGAGTCCGGCCTCCAGCGGGGTCAGGAACTGGAACTCCTTGATGTCCCGGTGGTTGAGTTCCAGCAGGAAGAAGGCCGGGTCCGGTACGGGTCCGTCGTTCAGGCGCACCTCGACCATGTTGCAGGTGTTGGGATTCGCTCCGGCGCGGCTGCGCTGCATCTCGATGCACACCCCGAGCTGGGCGCCTCCGAAGGCATTGGCGAGCATTTTTTCGGTGATGGTGACACCGGGCACGCGCGCCGCCCGCGCCAGGCTCGCGAAGTCGAAGACCCGGGGCGCGATCGAGTCCACCTGGGCGGCGGTCAACCCGCTGAACCGCGAGCCCGGTGTGGTAAGCCCGGTGCGCCGGTTGCTGCGGCCGCTCACCACAATGGGATCCAGGACGATGGCCTCCGTCGACAGCGCGATCTCCAGTCCAAGGGCCTCGTTGCTGAAGACCGTCAACGAATCCAGCCGCGGGGCGAAGCCCAGCCGACTGGTCTCGATGATC
This sequence comes from Gemmatimonadota bacterium, assembly GCA_009841475.1. Classification (GTDB taxonomy): domain Bacteria; phylum Gemmatimonadota; class Gemmatimonadetes; order Longimicrobiales; family Gaopeijiaceae; genus Bin94. The sequence continues at coordinate 8,580 of VXLT01000113.1, read as the reverse complement.
TGCCTGCCCGGCGGAACTCCCGCGAAACCGAACCTCCCGACGGAATCCGTGAGCTGGGAGAAGCTCGACCCGACCAGGTCGACCCGCGCGTCCGGCAGAGGATCGCCGCTGCCGTGGTCCACAACGACGCCGGTAATCGTGACCGGCTCCGAAATGGTGATCTCGATGTCCAGGACGTTCGGTCCCGCGCGCCTCACGTCCACCGGCAATGCCTGGTCCCTCCCGAAGCTGACCGCGATGGTCAGTTCCTCGGCGGAATCCAGCTTGCAGACGCGGAATTCGCCGGAGTCCTCCGTGCGCACCTCGACGATCATCCGCCGGCGCTGCAACACACCGGTGCGGTTGCCCACCACCGTCACCCGGGCCCTCGGAAGCGGGACGCCGGTAAGCGCATCGGTCACGATCCCGCCGATGGATGTGTCGCCCGTCCCGGGTTCGGCGGAGCACCACGCCGACAGAATCGTCTCGCGCGACGGCACCGCGAGATAGACCTCGGAGACGGCGCCGGCGGTCACGCGCACCTGCCCGGGAGGGATGCTGATCCCCAGGGCGGCGAGCCGCGGATGGAAGAAGATGACCTGGTATTCGCCGGGCGGAACGCCCTCCAGCCGGAACTGGCCCACGTCGTTCGATTCCCCCATCACCGTGGTTCCAACGACGGCCACCCGCGCACCGGCCAGCGGCACGCTCGTGGTGCTGTCGTAGACCAGGCCGAGCACAATCCCCGGCCGCTCCCCCTGCGCCGATGCCGGGGCCGCGGGGAGCGCGAAGAACGCCGGGAACAGGACTGCCAGCGGGATCCAGCGAGCGGCCCGCGCGGAAGCCGTGGCGGACCGTAGCCTTCGCCGTCTGGGTGCCGGAATTCTCATGGGGTTACGTCATTCGGATGAAGCGGACTGCGGGGGACCGGCCGTGCATGCGCCGACCCGCACTAATTATAGCGTCCCGGGCGCGGGGCGGTGAGCGCTGCCGCTGACCGAGGCGTGGCGATGGGTCGCTATATTGAGGTCAACCCCCTTCTTCCACCCGACGGAGGCGCCCTGTGGCGGGACACAGCAAGTGGTCGCAGATCAAGCGCAAGAAGGCGGTGAACGATCAGAAGCGCGGCCAGGTATTCACCAAGATCATCCGCGAGCTCACGGTGGCGGCCAGGGAAGGGGGAGGGGATCCCAACTTCAACCCGCGGCTCCGTCTGGCCGTCGATGCCGCCAAGGCGGCCAACATGCCGCAGGAGAACATCGACCGGGGGATCAAGCGCGGGACCGGCGAGCTCGCGGGGGTCACCTACGAAGAGGTCGCTTATGAGGGATACGGGCCGGGGGGCGTGGCGCTGTACATCGAGACGCTGACGGACAACCAGAAGCGCACCGTCGCCGAAGTACGGCATATCCTGGACAAGAACGGCGGGAACCTGGGTACTGCGGGGTCGGTGGCCTGGCAGTTCGATCGGAGGGGGATGATCTACGTGGCGGGCGATGGCGTGGACGAGGACGAGGTTTTCGAGGCCGCGGTCGAGGCGGGCGCCGACGACGTGCGCGTAGAGGCGGGCGAGTTCGTGATCTCCACCGAGGCCGCGTTGCTGCACGAGGTGCGGGGCGCGCTTCTCGAGGCGGGGCTGACGGTCGCGTCGGCGCAGCTCACGATGGTGGCCCGCAACGAGGTGGCGCTCGGGGGGCGGGACGGAGAGCGCCTCCTCAAGCTGCTCGACCTCCTGGACGACCACGACGACGTGCAGCAGGTGCACTCCAACGCCGATCCGGACGAATCGGTGCTGGCGCGGGTGTCGTGAGCGAGGGTGCGGGCGGCGTCCGCGGAGCGCCGGGCGAGGATGCGCGAAACGCGGATTGCGTGCCCGAGGCGCCGGAGGGTGGCCGGAGGGTGTTGCTGGGCATCGATCCCGGTACGGCGGTGACGGGCTTCGGCGTGGTCACCGTGGACGGGCGGCGGCGCACTCAACTCCTCCAGTGCGGGGTGATCCGCACCTCTCCCAGGGCGCCGCTCGCACTTCGCCTGATGGAGATTCACGAAGAGGTGGCCGCGCTGATCGACGAGTTCTCCCCTGCCGCCGTCTGCGTAGAGAGCGCGTTTTACGGCAAGAACGTTCGCAGCGCGCTCACGCTGGGACAGGCCCGCGGGGCGATCATCGTGGCGGCGGCAATCCGCGGAGTGGAGGTCGTGGAATACGCGCCGCGCGAGATCAAGAAGGCCGTGGTGGGGACCGGAGCCGCGACCAAGGACCAGGTCGCGTACATGGTGCGGCGGCATCTCCGCCTGGCGACCGACCCGAAGCCGAATGACGCCGCGGACGGCATCGCGGCGGCGCTCTGTCACGCCTTCACCGGGCAGATGACGGGTCGGTCCCCCGAGGTGCGTGCGCGTGCGCTGGCGGCGTCGTGATCAGCCGCGTCAGGGGGACGGTCGTAAGCCGGGACACGGACCGGGTCGAGCTGCTGGCGACAAGCGGGGTCGTCTACGAGATCCACGTTCCCCTCACGGTCTTCCAGCGTCTCCCGGGCGAAGGGGCCGAGCTGGAGCTGCGCACCGCCTACATCGTGCGGGACGAGGTCCCGAGTCTCTACGGCTTTCTGGAGCGGTCGGAACAGGACCTCTTCCACCGGCTCATGAAGGTCCAGAAGGTCGGGCCGCGGCTGGCGATGGGGCTGCTGAGCAGCTACCACGCCGGGCGGCTGGCCCGGGGGATCGCGGAAAAGGACGCGAAGCTGCTTTCGCGGGTGACCGGAGTGGGGAAGAAGACGGCGGAACGGATCGTGCTGGAACTCTCCGACAAGGTTTCCGACCTGGCGGTGGCGGGAGAGGATTCGGGACCCGAGGCGAAGCTGGCCGCCGAGGCGGTGGGCGCGCTCGTCGCCCTGGGCTACACCTTCACGGAAGCCGATGTGGCCGTGCGCGAAGTGATCGCCGGCGGCAGTCCCGCGAGCACCGAGGCGCTGGTTCGCCAGGTCCTCGCAAAGCGGGGACAGGGCTAACAGCCCGTGGACAAAGTCCCCCCGGCATTCGAGCGGCGATGCATCCGAGCTGGTCCGCGGTGCTCACGCATTCGAAATGTCAAGATAACCTTACGAATTGTCATGTTTACTTCACTTTTCGGGTTCCCGAAGCACCCGCTCTGCGTTGCTCCTCGGGCGAATAGCTCCGCTATGCGCCCTTCGTCGCGCCTTGCCAGCCCGGCGCCTCACCGCTCTCGGTGCTCGGGCGGATTCATCCACGGACTGCTGAAGACGTCATGACCAGACGCACCGAGATCACGACTCCCGAGATCCTCCCGCAGGAGAAGCTGTCCGAAATCTCGCTCCGGCCCCGCCACCTGTCCGGCTTCATCGGGCAGAAGAAGCTGAAGGAGGCCCTCGAGATCTCGATTCAGGCCACCCTCGAACGGGGCGAGCCCCTGGATCACATCCTCTTCCACGGCCCTCCGGGGCTCGGCAAGACCACGCTCGCCCTCCTTCTGGCGCGCGAGATGTCGGTCAATATCATCACCACTTCGGGGCCGGTCCTGGAGAAGGCGGCGGATCTGGTGGGCGCGCTTACCAACCTGCGGCGGGGCGACATCCTCTTCATCGACGAGATCCACCGCCTGCGTCCGGTGATCGAGGAGTTCCTGTACCCGGCGATGGAGGACTACAAGGTCGAGGTCCGGCTCTCGGAGGGGCCGCGCGCCCACACCATGACGATGGGCGTCGAGCCCTTCACGCTGGTGGGCGCCACCACGCGCTTCGGCCTCCTCACGGCTCCCATGCGGGCGCGCTTCGGGATCACCGAGCGGCTCGACTTCTACCCGGCCTCCGACCTCGCGCGGATCATCGAGCGCAGCGCGCGCATCATGAAGGTCACGGCCACCGAGCGGGGCGCGCATGAGCTGGCGGAACGGGCTCGCGGCACCCCGCGCGTGGCCAACCGGCTGCTCAGGCGCGTGCGCGACTTCGCGCAGGTCCGCGCCGACGGCGTGCTGAAGGTCGAGGTCGTGCGCGAAGCGCTGCAGCTCCTCAACGTCGACGAATACGGACTCGACGCGATGGACACCCGGATCCTGGAGACGATCGTCGACAAGTTCGAAGGCGGCCCGGTGGGACTGAACTCGCTGGCGGTGGCGCTCGGGGAGGACGCGGGCACCATCGAGGAAGTCTACGAGCCATTCCTCATCCAGGAGGGATTCATCATGCGGGGGCCCCGCGGGCGCGTGGCGACGGGCAAGGCCTTCGCCCGTCTGGGGCGGTCGTTTCCGGCGAAGGGTCCCGGCGGCGCGAGCGGCGATCCGGACGACTCCCATCCAAGCCTCTTCAACTGAGTTGGACGGGACCGGCGGGGTGGGCGGCGCGGCAACCGCGGCGCGCGGAACCAGCGCCACCTCGGACTTCGAGTACGAGCTGCCACCAGGCCGGATCGCGCGCTATCCGGTGCCGCGCCGCGCCGACTCGCGCCTGCTGGTTCTCTCGCGCTCGACAGGTGCCATCCGCCACCGGCGCTTCCGCGACCTGCCCGGGCTGATGGACGCCCGCGACCTGCTGGTCGTCAACGACACACAGGTCTTTCCGGCTCGGTTGCGGGGTCGCAAGCCCACCGGCGCGGCCGGAGAAGTGTTGCTTCTGCGGCCGGTGCCGGGGGATGCCGACAGCGTCTGGGAAGCGCTGGTGCGCCCGGGGCGGAAGCTGAAGCCGGGCCGCCTGCTGTATGTGGCCCCGGAGCTCTCCGTGCGGATCCTGGAGGTGTGCGCGGACGGGCGCCGCATCGTGAGGCTGGAGGGCGGCCTGGGCGCGCGCGACGCCCTGGAGCGGTTCGGCGAGATGCCCCTTCCCCCGTACCTCGGGCGCGAGGAAGAGCCGTCGGACCGAGTCCGCTACCAGACCGTCTATGCCCGCCACGAGGGGTCGGTGGCCGCGCCGACCGCGGGGCTGCACTTCACGGACGACCTGCTCGGCGAGATCGCCGCGCGGGGGGTGAGCCGCTGCGAAGTAACCCTGCACGTCGGGACCGCCACCTTCCGGCCCGTGGAGGTGCGCGACCCGGCCGATCACACGATGGAGGCCGAGCGCTACACCGTGCCGGAGCGCGCCGCCCGCGAATACCGGCGCTGCCGCGAGCGGGGCGGAAGGGTGTGGGCGGTGGGGACCACGGTGGTGCGGACCCTGGAGAGCGTGGCCGCCGGGCGGGACCGGATCGAGGCCGGGCGGGGGGCGACCGATCTCTTCATCGCGCCGCCCTTCGACTTCCGGGCCGTGGACTGCCTGGTGACCAACTTCCACCTGCCGCGCTCCACCCTGCTGATGCTGGTAGCGGCCTTCGCCGGGACCGGCGCGGTGCTCCGGGCGTACCGCGAAGCGGTGGCGGCCGGGTACCGGTTCTACTCCTACGGCGATGCGATGGCGGTGGTGCCGTGAGGAAGTCGGTGGGCGGTATTTCGGTGCTGTCGTACCGCTCCGTGGGGCCGCCGCAGTCGCGCTGGTGGGCGGTGCCTCCGTGAGCGCGACGCGTCCCCTCGCCCATTTCGTGCTCGACGCGGCAGAGGGCCGAGCGCGCGCGGGGCGCCTGGTCGTCCCCCATGGTACCATGGAGACCCCCGCCTTCATGCCGGTGGGCACGCAGGGGACGGTGAAGGGCGTCTCGCCCGAGGAGCTGACGGAGGCCGGCGCTTCCATGATCCTCGCCAACACCTACCACCTCTACCTCCGCCCCGGTGCGGACGTGGTCACCGAACTGGGCGGGCTCCATGATTTCATGCGCTGGAAGGGTCCGATCCTCACCGATTCCGGAGGGTTCCAGGTCTTCTCACTGGCCGCCATCCGCGACATCGGCGACGACGGCGTGACCTTCCGCAGCCACATCGACGGGAGCAGCCACCACTTCACGCCGGAGCGCGTGATCGACATCCAGCGCGCGCTGGGGGCGGACGTGATCATGGCCTTCGACGAGTGCGCGCCCGCCGGGGTGACGCGGCAGGACGCCGCGCGGGCGAGCCGCAGGACGCTGGCGTGGCTGAGGCGCTGCCGCGACCGCTTCGAGGCGACGGAAGACGGCGCCCCCGCGCGGCAGGCGCTCTTTCCCGTGCTGCAGGGCACCGTCGACGACGACCTGAGGACCAGCCACCTCGAACAGGTCCTGGAGCTCGGCGACTGGCCCGGCTTCGGGATCGGAGGCCTCTCGGTCGGCGAACGGAAGGACGACATGTGGCGCACCATCGAGCTGCTCGACTCGCTGATCCCCGCGGACCGGCCCCGCTACCTGATGGGGGTGGGCTACCCGGACGACCTGCTGGAAGCCATCGCCCGCGGCTGCGACATGTTCGACTGCGTCGCCCCCACCCGCAACGCCCGCCACGGCACCGCCTGGACGGCAGCCGAAGGGCAGATCAACCTCAAGGGCGCGCGCTTCCGCCTCGATCGCGACCCCATCGATCCCGAGTGCGACTGCCACGCCTGCAGCCGGTACGACCGCGCGTACATCCGCCACCTCCTGGTCGCGGGAGAGCGCTTCGGACACCGCCTCGTTTCGATCCACAATCTCCGCTTCCTGCTGCGGCTCGCGAGCGAGGCACGGTTACGCATCCGCCGGGGAACATTTAGTATGTGGGTCCGCGGGTGGCTCGACCGCTACCGGGCCGCCCGTGCCCCGCAGACACCAACGCAATCCTCCACAGGGTAAGGGAGTTCGAACCTTGTCACTTCATACCGCACTGGCCACGGCGCTCGCGGCCGCGCCTCCCCCTCCCGTCGCGCCGACCGAGGGAACGAACCCCATGATGGTCCTCATGTTCCAGCTCGTGATGATCGGGGCCATCGTCTACTTCCTCCTCATCCGTCCGCAGCGGAAGGAGCGGCAGCGCCACCAGGAGATGCTCACGAAGCTGGCCAGGGGGGACCGGGTGGTGACCAACGGCGGGATCGTGGGACAGATCGTCCATGCCGGCGAGTCGGAACTGACGATCAAGACCGCCGAGAACACGCGGATCGTGATCGACCGCTCCTACGTCGCGCGCAAGATCACGGTCGGCTAGCGGCCTGTGGACAAGCCCCGCGTCACGGGCGGCTGAAGGGCGGGACCCGAAGCGATGGCGCTGCTGGAAGTCCGGCTCCTGGGCGCGCAGGTGCTGCGTGAGCGGGCCGCCCCCGTCGCCGGGGTCAGCGACGAGACCCGGCGCCTGGTGCGGGACATGTTCGACACCATGTACGAGGCCGAGGGGATCGGGCTTGCCGCCCCTCAGGTGGGCGTCTCGGAGCGCATCCTGGTGGTGGACGTGAAGGAGGAGGACGAGAGCCGTCACGTCCATGCCCTCATCAACCCGGTGATCACCCGCTCCAGCAGCGACACCGGCCGGAGCGTGGAGGGGTGCCTCAGCATTCCGGGGATCGAGGAGACGGTCACGCGGCCGACCCGGGTCACCGTCGAGGCGCTGTCGCCGGACGGCGATCCCGTCCGCATCGAGGCCGGGGGGTTGCTGGCGCGCGCGCTGCAGCACGAGGTCGATCACCTCGACGGAGTGCTCTTCATCGACCGGGTGTCGCCGCTGAAACGGAGGATGCTCCTCAGGAAGTGGCGGAAGAGCCGGACGGGCAGGTGAGGGTCCTGTTCTGGGGCACCCCCGGCTTCGCGCTGCCGGCGCTGAGCGCGGTCACGGAGGCCGGCCACGAGGTCGTGGGCGTCGTCACGCGTCCGGATCGTCCGCGCGGAAGGGGACGAAGGGCCCGGCCGTCCCCCGTGCGGCGCGTTGCCGGGGAGCGGGGGTTTCCGGTGCTGGCGCCGGAGGCGCCCCACGGGGAGGCGTTCGAGGCCGCGATCCGGGCTCTGGCGCCCGATATCTCGGTCGTGGTGGCCTACGGGTGCATCCTCCGGCGCCGTATTCTCGACGTGCCGCCGCGGGGTTCGCTCAACCTGCACGCGTCGCTGCTTCCCGCGCTCAGGGGGGCCGCTCCGGTCAACTGGGCGATCGCGCGGGGGCATGCCGAGACCGGGGTCACCGTGATGCGGATGGTGGAGGCGATGGACGCGGGCCCGGTGCTGGCGCAGGAGGCGGTGGCGATCGGGCCGCGCGACACGGCGGCGGGGCTGTCGCGCGAGCTCGCCGGGCTGGGCGGGCGCCTGATGGCCGACACGCTGCGCCGGATGGAGGCCGGGCCGGTGGAGGAAAGCGAGCAGGACCACGCCGCCGCCACCTTCGCGCCCAAGGTGGATCGCGAGGCCGCGCGGGTGGAGTGGGGGCGGGGGGCTCGCGAGGTGGGCGGTCTGATCCGCGGGATGGACGACGTACCGGGCGCGTGGACGTTGCTGCGCGGCGCTCCGGTGAAGGTTTTTGCGCCGGGATTCGTAGAAGAAAAGGGGGGTGTGGATGGAGGATGGGGTGTGACGGAGGCGGTCGACGCTGGCAGCGGCCGGCCGGGAGAGATCGTAACGGCCGACCCGAAGCGGGGGATCCTGGTGGCGACCGGGTGTGGGCTGCTTCACGTCGGTGAGGTGCAGCCGCCCGGCAGGCGCCGCATGGAATCGGCGGCGTGGGTGCGGGGCGCCGGTCCGCGCGCCGGGGATCGCTTCGAGTAGCGGCATGAGGGGCGAGGCGGGCGAGGTGGGCGA
>VXLT01000056.1 GCA_009841475.1 Gemmatimonadota bacterium | reverse complement strand
CGCGACGACGGGGGAGCCGTGCGGGGGGGTGGGGCGGGGGCCCAGTCCCAGGTCCGCGAGCTCGGTCCACGTCGCGTGGCCCCATGCAGACCCATCCACGGCCCGCGAGCACTCGTTGTCCATTGACCTTGTCTCCATCGTTTCTAAAGATAAACGCTCCCAGGCGGCCCTCCGGGTCCCGCCGCGGGACCGCTTCCTCCGGGCTCCCGCCACCGCATACCTCCCCTCGAACGATGCCCTTCCATCCCCCCGACCCCTTCAACATCGCGGACTACTTCCTGGACGACCGTGTCAGGGAGGGGCTCGGCGACCGCCCCGCGCTCCGCACCGCCGGCGGTATCGTTACCTACGCCGCGCTCCAGGCGCGCGCCAACCGGTTCGCCAACGCGCTTGACGGGATGGGCGTACAACCGGAACAGCGTGTTCTGGTCGCACTCCCCGATGTGCCCGACTTCGCGGCCGCCCTCTTCGGCGCCCTCAAGCGCGGCGCGGTGGGAGTCATGGTCAACTGCTATCTCACCGAGGACCGCATCCGCGACCTGTACGACTACACCCGCGCCCGCGCGGCCGTCGTTCGCGCGGAGCACGCCGACGCGTTCACCCGAGCCCTCCGCGGCGCAAGGCACGCACCGCGACTTCTCATCCTCGGAACCCCCGACGGCGACGCCAGAATTGACAACTCTTCTTTACATTATGTCAACTTTACTTCACATTCCGACGACCCCGCGATCTGGCTGTTCTCCGGCGGCACCACCGGCCGGCCCAAGGGCGTCGTCCAGAGCCACACCTCCTTCGCCAACCAGAACGAGTGCTACGCAAGGGAGGTCCTCGGCTACACCGCCGACGACATCACCATCTCCGTCCCCAAGCTGTATTTTGGTTACGCTACAGGGTCGAACCTCTTCTTTCCCCTCGCGGCGGGCGCTTCGGCGGTCCTCTTCCCCGAGCGCTGCACGGCCGGCGAGCTCTTCCGCCAGATCGCCCGGCACCGCCCCACGATCCTCGTCAACGTCCCCACAATGGTGAATCACATGCTCGCGCACCCCGGCGCGGCCGAGCAGGACCTGAGCTGCCTCCGCCTCGCCACCTCCGCCGGCGAGGCCCTGCCCCCATCCCTGCACCGCCGCTGGGACGACACCTTCGGCGTCGAGCTGCTCGACGGCCTCGGCACGGCGGAGATGTGGCACATCTTCATCTCCAACCGCCCCGGCGACGTGCGTCCCGGCACCCTGGGCACCGCGGTCCCCGGCTTCGATGTCCGTCTCTGCGACGACGCCGGCCGCGAAATCCCGCCCGGCGAGGTCGGCCGCATGCGGGTCCGGGGCGGCTCCCGTGCCCACGGCTACTGGCAACACCCACGCGAGACGCGGCGCGCCTTCGCCCACGACTGGTACATCTCCGGCGACATGATGACCCGCGACGAGGACGGGTACTTCACCTACCAGGGCCGCGCCGACGACCTCATCAAGGTCTCGGGGAAGTGGTTCTCGCCACTGGAAGCGGAGGAGTGCCTGCTCCAGCACCCGGGCGTCCGGGAGGCGGCCGTGGTCGGAGTCCCCGACGCGGACGGGCTCATCGTCCCGGAGGCCTTCATTGTGCCGGAGGCCCCCGCCGAACCACCCGTCACCCCGGACGTTCTCCGCACCCACGCCCGCGCCCACCTCGATTCCTACAAGATCCCGCGCCGCATCCACCTCCTCGACGACCTCCCCCGCACCCACCTCGGCAAGGTGGACCGCGGCGCGCTGAAGCGGAAAGACACCCGCCCATGACCACCCCCCTTCGCATCCCCGTCCTCGTCGGCTCCGTCCGCCGCGGCCGCCAGTCCATCAAGGTGGCCCGCTTCGCCAGCAGCCGCCTGGCCAGCGCGGGCGCCGACGCGCCGCTCCTCGATCTCGCGGATTTCGACCTCCCGATCATGGAGGAACGCCTCTACAGGCGGGACGACCCGCCCCCAGGGCTGGAGCCCTTCTCCGCCTCCATCCGCGAGGCCGATGCCGTCGTGGTCGTCAGTCCCGAATACAACGGCTCGATGCCCGGCGTGCTCAAGAATGCCCTCGATTACATTTACGGCGAGTGGTTCCGCAAACCGGTGGGGATCGTCACGGTCTCCGGCGGCGGGTTCGGCGGGGTTCAGGTGCACAACCACCTTCAGCTCCTCTTCCTGAGGCTGAAGGCGCTCCCGGTGGCAGGCATGGCGGTGTCGAGGGTCTCGCAGAGCTTCAGCGAGGAAGGCGAACCGATGGAAGGGCACTACGAGAAGGCGTTCGCGGGCTTCGTCGAGACGCTGCAGTGGTATACGCGGGCGATCGGCACGGCGCAGGCCGCCGAGGCGCGTGGCGCGAAACCGTCGCACGCACCGGCCGACGGCCGGAAGCGCGGCTGACCGGTGTCCTCCTTCTACCTGACCACGCCGATCTACTATGCGTCGGGCGAGCCCCACATCGGCCATGCCTACACCACGATCCTGGCCGACGTGCTCGCCAGGTACCGGCGGCGCGCGGGCGACGACGTGCTCTTCCTGACCGGAACCGACGAGCACGGGCAGAAGATCCAGGAGGCGGCCGCCGAGCAGGGGCTGGCGCCGCTGGAGTTGTGCGACCTGATGGCGGGACGCTTCGAGGCCGTGTGGGAGACGCTGGGCATCTCGCACGACCGCTTCATCCGCACCACCGAGGCGGAGCACGTGGCGGTCGTGCGGGCCATGCTGGAGCGCCTGCGGGACAACGGCTTCATCTACGAATCCGAGTACACGGGGTGGTATTCCGTCGGCCAGGAACGGTACTTCACCGAGAAGGAGATCGGACCCGAGCGCGTCGATCCCATCGCCGGCGGGCCCGTCGAGCGTATCCGCGAGAAGAACTACTTCTTCCGCATGAGCCACTTCCAGGACCGGCTCATCCGGCACATCGAGGAGAACCCGAAGTGGATCGTCCCGCGGTCGCGCCGCAACGAGGTGCTGGGGTTCCTGGACCGGCCGCTGGAGGACCTGTCGATCTCGCGGCCCCGGTCTCGCATCCACTGGGGAATCCCGCTTCCCTGGGACGCCGGCCACGTGACCTACGTGTGGGTGGACGCACTGATCAACTACGTCACCGCATCGGGCGCCATCGACCCGGCGGCCGCCCCGGACGAGCGCGGATTCGGCAAACCCCCGCGACCGTCCCGCTGGCCCGCCGACCTCCATCTGATGGGCAAGGACATCATCACCACCCACGCGGTGTACTGGCCCACCCTGCTGATGGGCGCGGACCTGCCCCTGCCCCGAAAGATCCTCGCGCACGGCTGGTGGGTCGTGGGCGAGACCAAGATGTCCAAGTCGATCGGCAACGTGGTCGACCCGCTCTCCCTGAGGGAGCTTTTCGGAACCGACGCGGTGCGCTGGTACCTCATGCGCGAGATGCCCACCGGACAGGACGCCTCCTACACTCCCGAGCGGTTCCTCGCCCGCTACGACGAACTGCGCAACATCTTCGGCAACCTCGCCCACCGCACTCTGTCGATGGTGAAACGCTATCGCGGCGGAACCGTTCCCGGCGCACCGTCGGACGGACTTGCGCGCGAGACCTCGGCCGCCATCACCGCCTACCGGCGCGGCCTGGACGGCTACCGCCTGCACGAGGGCTTTGCCGCCGCCATGGACCTTGCGCGCGCCGCCAACGGCTTCGTAGAGGCGCAGGAGCCCTGGGCACAGGCGCGCCGGCCCAACGGCGCCGTGGAGCTCGACCGCACCCTGGCCACGCTGGTGCGTACGCTCGGGGTGCTGGCCTGCCTCTTCGAGCCGGTCATGCCCGAAAAATCCCGCGAGCTGGCGCGCCGCCTCGGCCTCGCCGGTGTACCACGATTCGGCGAACTGGAATCCCTGGAAGCCGGGGGACGGGAGGTCACGGTGGAAGGCCCCCTTTTCCCCCCCGCCGACTTCCCGTCCGCTTGACCCGAAACCGCTCTTCCGATAATCTTCCGATCCAATGAAGAGTCGGTCGGAGCAAGAAAAACGGTGGACCCTCGTGCTCGTGCGGGGAGGCACCGCGCGCGTGCGCCAGTATTCGCTGCCGAAGCGCTGGGTGAGGCGTTTGGCGATCGGCGGTTGCGTGTTCGCCGTGTTGCTCGCAGCAGCCACGGTCTTCTTTGTCGCCGACTCCGGTGCCCGTGCCCGCGCCGCGCTGCTCGAACGCGAAAACGATCTCCTCAAGGCCGAGATGCAGCGCATCGAGGCCCGGGTCGGTGACCTTGACCGGGAGATGGCCACCCTGGCGGAGCGCGACGACCGGGTGCGCGCGCTCGCCGGGCTGATGAGCATCGACCAGGAGGTGCTCGAGGTGGGCATCGGCGGCCCCGGCCTGGAGACGGCGGGTGACGGCCCGCTTTGGCCGATGGATCCGGAGGCGTCGGAGGCGGCGTATGCGATCCGCTACGACGTGGCATACCTTCTGCGCCGGGCCGAGCTTCTTAACAACAGTTTCACCGAAGTCGAGGCAAGCCTGGAGGACCAGCACGAACTGCTGGAGGCGACACCGTCGATCCCACCCGTGATCGGCCGGGTGTCGAGCCACTTCTCGTTCAACCGGGAAAACCCGGTCACAGGTGTCAACAGCCCGCACCTCGCCATCGACATCGTGGCCAGGTCGGGTACGCCATTTGTTGCCACCGCCCGGGGCAGGGTCGTATTCGCCGGGCGGAAGGACGGATACGGCAACATGGTCGAGATCGATCACGACTTTGGTCTGCGAACCCGCTACGGCCACGCTTCCAAGTTGCTCGTGCGCGCGGGCCAGCGTGTCCAGCGGGGCGAAGTGATCGGCGAGGTTGGCAGTTCGGGCTCCAGCACGGGACCCCACGTGCACTATGAAGTGCACAAGGATGGCAGACCCGTAAATCCTTCGAACTACATCCTCTGGCCGCCAGCGCGGTAGCCAGCCCGTGCCTCGCGGCGGTTCGCCGGCCGGGCACTCCGCCAGGCTCAGAGCTCAATCGGGGTTTGGCAGCGTATTGCCGGCAGTCGTCTGCCTTCTCTGCATCGCCGCACTGATCGGCGCCAGTCCCGGGTTTGAGACCGACACGTCTAGTAGGTCTTCCGACGACCCCCTGGTTCCGGACTCCGTCCTGACAATCCCCTCCGGGCCCACCCTGATTCTTGAGCGGACAGCCGGCATTCCCGTGGTGGGGATTCGCGTTTCGGCCCCGCTTGACCCGCCGTGGCCCGGCGCAGCCAGAATCCTGGTGGAACAGGCGCTTGACCGGGCCCGGAGCCGCGCCGAAGCCATTGGTGCGGAGCTGTGGGGAGGGGTGCAGGATGGACGGATCGCCTTCCACGCCATTGCGGATGCACGCTACGCGGACGAACTCGCGTGGGTCGTAAGGCTTCTTGCCGCAGAGCCGGAGGCGATCGGGGCCGGCGGGGCGATCGCTCGGGAGCACGCCCGACTGGACCAGTTGGCCGAGACCCCCCGCGGCCGGCTGGTCCTGGAGATGGAGGGAAGGGTCCTCGGGGGCGGTGGTGGTGCTCTCCCCGTACCCGCCGTCGACGATGTGCGCGACATGTGGCGCCGGTCGCACGCGCGCGACCGGCTGCGCATTCTCGTTCTCGGGGACCTGCCCCTGCACTGGGTGTTCTCGGACCTGTCGCGTATTGGCGCTCCTCCGGGCCCCCCGGCGGGTGCCCCCTTCATGCCGCCTCCGCGGACGCTTTCCTTTCCGGAGTCGCCGCTGTACACCTGGAGCGCAGCCGCTTTCAGCCTGGGACCGGCCCACGATCCCGCGGTGCTTGCCGCCGCGGCCGCCCTGCGCGTGGGGCTGGTGCGGAGCGAGATGCCGAACGCCGCGGTGAACATGGTGGAGGGTCCCAATGACCGTTCCGGCTGGCTCGGTATCACCGTCCGGGCCGCCCGCCGGCGGGATGCGGACGCGGCGATGGCTTCGGCCCTGGCACTTATGACCGAAGAGGGGCTGGACGCCTGGTGGACAATGGGTGCCGCGACGGCTCGCAGCGACTTCATGGCCGCCGCATCGACCCCCGCCGGATGGCTCGCGCTGTCCGACCGCTACCACGCAGACGACGGGAGCACCAATGCGCGAACGGCGCTGGAGCGGCTCACCACGCTGCGGCGGCAGGATCTGGCACCCGTTCTGGAACAATTCCAGGCTACCCTTTTCAGGCCGGGGATCGACAGGTGAGACGGAGGCCGGACCCCCTTGGTACCCTGGCGCTCGCGGCCATCGCCGGCGCCTTCGGGCCGCTTCATGCCCAGGAAAGCGGCTCCGGCCTGATCCGCGAGCCCGACTCACCCCTCCTCATTTCCCGCGAATGGCTGCCCGTGGCATCCGTGACCATGGCGTTTCCGGCCTCGGCGAGGTCGAACCGGGAAGCTCTGCTGGCCCAGGCCGGCGACGCGGCGCTGCTCGCGGCCCTCCGGGAGGCGACGGCGGATCAGCCGGTGCGGGTCACTTACGACCGAGATGCTACGGGACGCTACTTCATCGCGACGGCCGCCCCGGAAGTCGCGGAGTCCGTCCTGGAGACCATGCGGCGAGCTTCGCGGACCACCCTCCCCACCCGGCTGGTGGATGAGGCGGTCTCCGCGCTGCGCCGCGACCTCGCCTTTCGCGGGGAACTGCCGCGCTCCCAGTTCGACCGGATTATGGACGCGCACCTCCGGGGCGCGGGCGGCACTCTCGACGGCGGATCGCCGGTCGCGTCACCCGATTCGGCGGGGCTGGCAGCCGAAATCACGACCGGCTCGCCTGCATCCCGGTGGGGCCCCCCGACCTGGGTGGTCGTTGGCAATGAGGAGGCGTTCCCCACCGATGAATCCAGGGCGATTCCCCCATTCCTTGTTGTTGGCGCGCCGGCCCGCCCCCCGGAGCCCCTGCTCACCCGGGTTCCGAGCGACGCCGTCACCCACTGGACCGGCTCGGTCTTCCGGTTTCCGTCGCAGACGACGCTCCTTGAGGCGTTCTTCGTGCGCCTGCTCCTGGAGGAGTTGCTGGAGAGCCGCCGAGACCCGGATCTGTTCGAGTTCGATACCGGAATCGACGCACTCGGCCGCCTGGTCGTCCGCCTGTCGACCAGCGCCGAGATGTCAGGAAGCTGGGAAACCCGGCTCGACGAAGCGATTCTGCGCCTCGGTTCCGAAGACGGGGGCGTTCGCCTCGACCAGCTCCTGCCGCGGGTGCTGAGCCGTTGGAGCCGTGAACTCGCCCCCGCACCGGGTGCCGGACGTGCCGCGGCGGAGGCACTGCTGCGCGGCGCGACCGAACTTCAGGCCGCTTCGTTTGCGAACAGCGCGGCGAGCCTCCCGTCGGCGGAGCGCCTGCGGGCGGTCGCAAGGGGGACAACGCTGGAATCCCGGGTGGTCTACGGCGGCGGTTGATGTCACCCGCGCGGCACCGGGAAGTACCGTGCGTCTTGATGGCGTGGGCGTAGGTTCTTACCTTGGCGTTCCCCCAATTCGCCCATTCTACTTGTTCGGCTAGCATCAGGGAGTGACACAATGACACGACGCATTTTCGGGCCCGGGCTCGCGGTGGCCCTCAGCATGGGTGCCCTCACTGCGTGTGGCTCGGCGGAGTTGGTTGTCATCGCCGCGCTGGGAGACGGCACGGATCCGAACGCCAGGCTGCTCGACGCCCTGGAAGTTCAGCTGCTTCCCTATGATCGGGACGCGGTCTTCGACTCGCTGGCGGCCGCGGCCTCGCGGCCCGAACCGGAGATCCCGGCCGACCTGCTGGCGACGCAGGTGCAGATCTCGGAGGCGCGCCAGGCGTGGACCGCGGCGGAGGCCCGCTGGGGGGTTCTGCGTGAGACCGTGGACTCTCTCTCCAGGCAGCTGGAGCAAATGGATCGCAACACGCGGGATTACCAGAACCTCTATAATCTGTGGGAGGACGACAGCGACGAGTTGGCCCGGGTGGAACGCGACCGCGACGGGTATTTCGATCAGTTCACGAGCCTCCAGGAAGAGGCGATCGGGCGAATGGACGCCGTCAGGGCCGTCCGCGCGGACTGGGCGGACGAGGCCTTCATGGATGTCGACGCGGTGGTCGTGGCCAAGATCGAGATGTCGGGGCTGAACATGGTGGTCGACACCACGGATGCGAGCGGCGGGTTCCGGATCGATGTCGCGCCGGGAGACTACTGGGTGCATGCCCGCTACGAACTGGTCAGCGAGGAGCTCTATTGGAACGTGCCGATTACAGTTGCCCGGGGCGAGCCGATGGAGGTGCGGCTGAGCCGCGAGAACGCCGAGGTCCGGCCGATATTCTGATCGGGCAGGCGGCCGGGGGCCACCGCAGCGGACGTAACCGCGGCAAGCGCCTGCGGGATGATTGCCTCCGCAGCAGGCGCGGCCTCCGATGAACCCGCGCTTCCGGATCGACGCCGACGGCCTGGGGCGCGTCACGTTTCGCGATCCGGCGCGGCGCCAGAACGTCCTCACGCGTGAGGTGGTGGAGGTTCTTGCCGGGGTTGTCGAAGAGGCGGAGGAGGCGGCACGGGGGGGTTCGCTGCGCTCGTTGATCCTTGAGTCCGCGCAACCCGGTTCCTTCATCGCCGGGGCGGACGTGAACGCGATCGCCGCCATCGAGGACCGGCAGGCAGCCACCGAGGCATCGCGGGCAGGGCAGGCGCTCTTCGGCCGCATCGCCGCGCTGCCCGTCCCCACCATCGCCGCCATCCGGGGGATCTGCCTGGGCGGCGGCACGGAGCTCGCGCTCGCGTGCGACTACCGCGTGGCCGACGACGACGACCGCACCCGCATCGGCCTTCCCGAAGTGCTGCTCGGCATCCTTCCCGGGTGGGGGGGGACCACCCGCCTGCCCGGTCTGGTGGGGCTCTCCGCGGCCCTGGATCTGATGCTCTCGGGGCGACCGGCGCGGGTCTCGAAGGCCCGCCGTATCGGTCTCGTGGACCGCGTCCTGCCGAGGCAGCAGTTCGAGGAGCGGTGCCTTGCCCTGGCCCGGGGGCTGGCGCGTGGGAAAAGTCCCCGCCGGAAACGCCGCCGCGCGTTGGCCGGCCGCCTTCTGGACGGTACGCCGCCGGGACGCGTCCTGGTGTTGCGGGCCGCCCGGCGCCAGGTGCTGAAGCGTACGGGAGGGCGGTATCCGGCGCCGCTGAAGATTCTCGAAGTTGTGCGTCGCGGGCGGGGGCGTTCCCTGGCCGAGAGGCTGGAGCTGGAGGCCCGTGCGGTGGGCGAGCTCGCGGTTTCGCCCGAGTGCAAGAACCTGCTGTTCGTCTTTCAGCTGCGGGAGGCCGCGCGAAAGGGACCGTGGGCGGTCGGCGGACGGGCCGCAGAGGTGGACCGCCTGGCGGTGATCGGGGCCGGGCCGATGGGGGGCGGGATCGCCCAAGTGGCCGCCTACCGCGAAATCCCGGTGCGCATGAAGGACATCCGCCATGAGGCCGTCGCGGGGGGGCTGGCGTTCGCGCGGTCGCTGTTCGACGGTGCGGTGCGGCGGCGCTCGCTCCGCCCGCGTGAGGCGGCCCGCAGGATGGGGATGATCACGGGCGGGGTGGACTACGCGGGTGTGGGGTGCGCCGACGTGGTGGTCGAGGCCGTGATCGAGAACCCGGCGGTGAAGGAGGCCGTGCTGCGCGAGGTGGAGGCGGTGGTGGGGGAGGGGGCGGTGATCGCGTCGAACACGTCGTCGCTCTCCATCGACCGCATGGCCGCGGTCCTGGATCACCCGGAACGCTTCGCCGGGATGCACTTCTTCAATCCGGTGCACCGCATGCCGCTGGTGGAGGTCGTGCGGGGCGCGAAGTCCGGTGGTGACGCCGTGCAGACCCTGGCCGCGCTGGCCGTTCGGCTCGGCAAGGTCCCGGTCGTCACCGGCGACGCACCCGGCTTCCTCGTCAACCGCATACTGGGACCCTGCCTGAACGAGGCCGGACACCTGCTGGCCGAGGGATGGGACGCCCGCGCGGTCGATCGGGCGTGGAAACGATTCGGAATGCCGATGGGCCCGTACCGGCTCATCGACGAGGTCGGGATCGACGTGATGAGCCACGCCGGCAGAACCATGGCCGAAGCCGTCGGCGAGCGCATGGCGCCGGCTGCGTCTCTGGCTGTGCTTGCGGGGTCGGGGCGGCTGGGGCGGAAGGGTGGCCGGGGCTTCTACCTGTACGAGAAAGGGCGGGAGAAGGCCTTCGATCCCTCCGTCTACAGCGACATGAACCTCTCGTCGGCGCGCACGAAGCCGAAGCCGGATCACATCCGGGACCGGCTGGTGCTGGTGATGATCAACGAGGCGGCCCGCGTGCTCGAAGAGGGCGTCGTGGCCTCGGCGGCTGATGTCGATCTGGGGATGGTGATGGGCACCGGATTCCCGCCATTCCGCGGCGGGCTGCTCAAGTATGCCGACGACCGGGGCGTGGCCGAGGTGGCCGTTGCGATGGAGGCGCTCGGCCGGACCTGCGGCGACCGCTACGAGCCGACCGCTCTGGTGGCTGAATTGGCGCGTACCGGAGGGAGCTTTCACACGGCCTTCCCGGCTGGGCGAGAGGCGACGTGACCGCGCCGCGCACCGGCCCGGTCGCGGGGGTGGTCCTCGCGGCGGGCGGCTCCACCCGGATGGGCACGCCCAAGGCGCTGCTGGACGCGCACGGCGCCACCTTCCTCGCGCGGCTGGCCGGTACGCTCAGACGGGGAGGCTGCGACCCGGTGGTGGTGGTCGCGGCGGAGGCGGCCGGCCCGGTCGCCGCGGAAACCGCACGGGCCCAGGCGCGGCTCGTCGTCAACCCGGGCGGCGAGGGCGGCCAGATCGGGTCGCTCCGCGCCGCGCTCGCGCATCTGCGCCGCCTTGACGACCCTCCCGCCGCGTTCGCCTTCACCCCGGTCGACAACCCCGCGGTGGCCGCCGAAACGGTACGGGCCATGATCCGGGGCTGGGAGCGTTCAAAGGCAGCCATTGTGGCGCCCAGCTACGAGAGCAAGTGCGGCCACCCCGTGCTCGCCGACATGACCATCGCGGCCGAGTTCCTGGCCGAGGGGCTCGCGGAAGGCGCCCGCACGGTCGTCCGGCGCGACCCCACCAGGGTGCTGGAGGTGCCCGTTCCGGATCCGGGCATCGCGGACGACATCGACACGCCGCGGCGCTACGCCGAGCGGTTTCCGCGTGAGGGGGCCGCCACGGCCGAATCGCCACCCGCCGCGCCCGAATCGCCGACCCAGCCGCACGCGCCCCGCACCCGGTGAGCCTCTCCGCCGCGCAGGTCGCCGCCCGAGTGCTCGAGGCGCTCGAGAAGGGGGAGCGCATCTACACGGCTGTCGTCACCGACGCCCCCGACCCGTCGCTGATCGGGCGGCGATGGTGGCTCTCCGGCAGGCGCAGCCGCGGCACCCTCGGGAGCCGGTCCCTCGACGAGGCGGTCGCCGCGGCGGCGCCGTCGTTCTTCCCGCCCAGGGAATCCCGCGGCGCGCTGAGCCGCGACTTCGAATACCGGGAGGGCGGCCGGATGCGAACCGCCCGGGTCTACCTCGAACTGCACGGACCGCCGGCGCGGATGGTGATCGTCGGCGCGGGACACATCGCCATCCCGCTGGCACGGATGGGCGCGATGCTGGGAATGCGCATCGAGGTGCTCGACGACCGGCCCGAATTCGCTGCGCCCGAGCGCTTTCCGGACGCCCGCTCCGTGCGCGTCATCGACTTCCACGACCCCTTCTTGGACACCCCGCTCGGTCCCTCCGACCACGTCATCCTCGTCACCCGCGGGCACAGCTTCGACTACGAGTGCCTGGTGCGGCTGCTGCGCATGTCCGCGCCGCCGGCCTACATCGGCATGATCGGCAGCCGACGCCGGGTCCGCGCCACGCACGAGCAGCTCGCCCGCGAAGGCTTCACCACCGAGGAGATGAAGCAGGTGCGCGCGCCCGTCGGCCTCGACCTTGGCGGGCAGACCCCGGCCGAGATCGCGGTTTCGGTCGTGGCCGAGATCATCCTGTTCCACGCTGGCGGCACGGGCGTCCCTCTGGTGGAGAAGGAGCGGGTCGTTGCACGTTTCTTCGGGAGCACGAATGCCCGGACGGACGCGGCCGAGCCCGGAACGGGGGCAACCGGACCCGAAGCGGGACCAGCCGGGCCCGCAGCGTCGGCGCAACCCGCAACGGAGAAATGACCTTGGACGAGAAGGAACTGCTGGCCTGCCTGGCGCGCATCGAGGAGCCTGCCGTGCTCGCGACGATCGTGTCCGCGAAGGGATCGACACCACGCAAGACGGGCGCCCGCATGCTTATCGGCCGGGAGGGAGTGATCGCCGGGACGGTCGGGGGCGGCTGCGGGGAGGGGGAGGTCATCCAGGCAGCCCAGGACCTGTTCGAGGGCGCTCCGCCCACGACCGTCCGCGTCGATCTGACCGACGACTTCACCACCTGGAGTCCCGCGGTCTGCGGCGGGATCATGAACGTCTTCATCGAGAGGGCGAATCCGGAGTGTTTCGCGGAAGGCCAGTGATCTCCATTTCGGTGACCAAGGTCGCTCCGTGTGGCAGCTGACGGGTCCTTGCGCGCAGTCAGTGTCATCTAAACATGACATTCTGTCGTGTAAACATTACAAATGACACGTCGGCGGGCCATTCCCCTCCCATCTGCCGGTACCATCGTAGAGATCCGCTACCGACGACTCGGCCGCCCCACCGAGACCTACCGTCAACAGGTGTTGGAGAGCGGCGCGCGCGGGATCGTCACCTTTCAGCCCCGCACGCCCATCGATGCGCCCCTCGCCGTGGCCGATGCAAACATCCTGGAGCCCGGCTCCCCCGTCATCTGGTTCACCTTCCCACACGCCTGGCACGACATCGGACTCTTCCACCTCGCCGACGGCACCCCAACAGGGCTGTACGCCAACGTTCTCACGCCCGTGGAGTTCGTCAGCCAAAACCGCTGGGAGACTACCGACCTGTGCCTGGATGTCTGGGTGCCGCGCCGGGGGGCTGCCCGCCTGCTGGACACGGCGGAGCTGGCAGACGCGGAAGCAGAAGGGCTTGTGGCTTCCGCAGTGGCAGTGCGGGCGCGTGAGGAGGCGAAGAGGCTGATGGCGGGGCTCGCCTCCGCAAGTTGGCCGCCGGTGTTGGTGTCCGAATGGTCGCTCGCGAGGGCCCCGGGAGCATTGGGCGCCGAGAACCCTACCCGGCACCCACCCCGCGAATCCGCTTCACCTCCGGAATCGTCGCCGCGAACACGATCGTGATCAGCACAGCCGAGGCCACGCAGTAGCGGCACCACGCCTTGATCACGGCCGCCTCGAGATAGGTGAGGTATCCGCTGTAGAGGACGCCGGCGAGTGCGCCGCCGAAGAGGAGCAGAGCGATCAGCCGAGAACCCGCCATCGATTCCTGCAGTCCCAGGAGCGAGAGGACGAAGAGCGCGAGGTACCCTCCAAGCCCGATCGCCGACACCGGGATGGGACCCACCCAGGCGTACTTGGAGGATTGGACGATGCCGCAGTCACCTGTGCCGCATGGGACCCGGGGAACCCATCCCAGATTGTTCGCCACGAGATAGAAGGCGAGGAAGATCCCCCCAAGGGTTAGTACGGCGACAGCCATGCGGTTTTTCGCGGGAGCGGACGGGTCCTCCAGCGCCTGCTCGCCGCTCTCCGCGGAAGGAGAACGGTC
Source organism: Gemmatimonadota bacterium (assembly GCA_009841475.1). GTDB lineage: Bacteria > Gemmatimonadota > Gemmatimonadetes > Longimicrobiales > Gaopeijiaceae > Bin94. The sequence continues at coordinate 5,186 of VXLT01000056.1, read as the reverse complement.
GGTCAATTCCCTGAGCCAGCGGCCTCCATGGCCTGCTGCACGTGGGCGAACTCGAAGCCCGGGACGAAGGTCAGCGCCTGGCCGTCGTGTACGAAGATGGCAGGGGTCCCGCCAACCCCAAGCCGCTCTCCGAGCCGCCGGTTGGCAGTTACGACGTCGGCATGCATGTCGCTGTCGAGGCATCTACCGAATGCACCGGCATCCAGCTCGATGTCGCCGGCCAGATCCTTGAAGTGGGCTGCCGGATTCGCCAGCCCGGTCCATTCCATTTGAGTGCGGAAGACTTCGTCGTGATACTCGAAGTAGCGATCCTGATCGCCGGCGCACCGCGCGGCGCGAGCCGCTAGGAAGGCGTGCGGATGCTGATCCAGAGGGAAGTCGTGAAAGACCAGCTTGGCCTGCCCGGTCTCGATATAGTCCGTGTCCACAAAGGGCTTGACGCTCAACGCGAAGTATCCGCATGAAGGGCACTGGTAGTCAGCGAACTCCATGATCGTGAGCGGCGCGTCCGGGTCACCGTACACCACACCCTGCGCCAGATCCACGAGCTCCTGGTCGGTAATGTCACCCAGGTCGACCGGTTCTATCACGGGCGTTCCGCCCCGAAGGGCCACTGCAACCACCGCTGCGCCAACGACGGCCACTATGCCGAGGACTACGTAGAATCTCTTCATGCTGGAATCTCCACTTGCTTGCTTGCCCGGGGCCCGCCGCGACTTGCGGCCGGTCTCATCCGGTCCTGGGCTGCTGTTCGGGCACGGGGAAGGCCCGGCTCGACCTTGAGAAAATGGGTCGGAGACGGGGGAAAGATCAAGGAAGCCGCGGTGACAGGATCGCCTTCAGCGCGGCCGCCACATCGGCGAAGCCCGGCAAAACCCGGTCCGCACCCGCCGCCTCCAGCTCGGCGAAGGAATACCGGCCCGTGGCCACTGCCACCGTCGCTGCCCCGACCGCCCTGCCGCACGCGACATCGAGCGGCGTGTCGCCCACGACCACAGTCTCCTCGCCGTGGAACGGCCGGCCCCAGTGCGTGGCGGCGCGGCGCAGCGCGATGGCCGGCAGCTCGTTGCGATCCTCGTGATCCGAGCCGAACGCGCCGATGGGGAAGTGGTCCCACAACCCCGCCGAGCGCAGCTTGACCCTGGCGCCGCCCTCCAGGTTGCCGGTAACGAGGCCGAGAAAGATGTCGCCGCGCCCGGCCAGCTCCTCGATCAGGGACCGGGCGCCCGGAAGCACGGTCACGGGATGCGCGGCGATACGCGCCTCCAGCTCGGTAACGTAACATTGGCAAAAGCGCGGCAGGCCGGCGTCGATGTCGCCGGGCGGGAGGCCGGCCGCAGTGAGGAGTTCCCGGGTGATGAGGGGGTCGGTCTTGCCGGAGAAGTCGTGATCGAAGACAGGCCCCGCCGCGCCGAAGGTGCGCTCCAGCGCGTGGGCGAAGGCGGTCCGGGCGGGGCCGCCGCTGGTTAGGGTGCCGTCGATGTCGAAGAGGAGGAGCATGCGTGCGGGGTCGTCGCCGGTGGCCGGGTCGCCGGGCGCTAGGCCATCATGGTCAAGCCGGGGTGCCGGGACCGCCGGGCCGCGCTCGCGGATGCGGCCATGCTACGCGGCCGCCGCCGGATCGAGGATCTCGCCGAGCAGCGACGTGTCGAGGTTGCCGCCGGACAGGACCGCGCAGACGTTGCGGCGGGGCGATCCGGCCGTCGAGTCCGGGGCGCCGCCCGGGCCGGCCGCCGCAATGCGCCCCGAGATCAGTGCAGCCACGGTGGCCGCGCCGGAGTACTCCACCACGAGCTTGCGGCGCAGCATCAGGTGACGGGCGGCGCGGCGGATGTCCTCGTCCTCGACAAGCACCACGTCATCGACGAATGCGGCCGCGTGGGCATACGTCAGGTCCCCCGCCCGCGTGGGCGCGAGCCCGTCGGCGATGGTGTCGATCCGCTCCAGCGTCCGCGGCGCGCCGGCGTCCAGGGCCCGCCGCATCGTGGGCGCCCCCGCCGGCTCCACGCCGATGATCGTCGCGTCCGGCCTGAGCCGCCGCAGCGCGGCCGCGCACCCCGCCACCTGGCCACCGCCGCCGATCGGCACCAGCAGCGTGTCCACCTCGGGCCAGTCCTCCACCACTTCCCGCGCCACCGTTCCCGCACCCGCGATGATCCAGGGATGGTCAAACGGCGGCACCATCACGAACCCCTCCCTCGCGGCGATCTCCTCGGCGCGCACCCGGCGGTGCTGCGACGTCGTCCCCGCGAACTCGACCCTCGCACCCAGCCTGCGGGCGCCTTCGCTCTTCACCCGGGGCGCGGTGGTGGGCATCACCACGACCGCCCGCACCCCCTTGAGTCCGGCGGCGAAGGCCAGCGCCTGCGCGTGATTGCCGGACGAGTAGGTAATCACGCCCCGCTCAAGCTCTTCCGGCCCCATCCGCGCAAGGAAATTGCAGGCGCCCCGGGCCTTGAACGACCCCGCCTTCTGCAGCGATTCGCACTTGAGCCGCACCTCGCAGCCGAGCGACTCCAAGAGGTCCGCGTCCGGGATCAGCGGCGTGCGCACGACCGTCCCCCGGATCCGTTCCGCCGCCGCCTCGATGTCGGTGAGAGAAACCAGCCGCGTCTCGCCAGCCCGGCGGCTTGCCGCGCGGCGTGCGACGCCGGGATTATCCACGGCCCGCCGGGCTACTCGTCCCCATCCTCGTCATCCCCGTTGTCACCCACCACCAGGGCCACGTCGACCACCTGGTCCCCCTCGTCCAGGTTCACCAGGCGCACCCCCTTCGTCGCGCGTCCGATCACCCTCACCTCGTCCGCGCGCTGGCGGTTCACCACCCCGTTGCGGGTGATCACCATGAACTGGTCGACATCCCGCACCGCCTTGACCGCCACGACCACGTCCTTCTGCTTGCGCGCAAGCTTCAGGTTGATCACGCCCTGCCCGCCCCGCTGCTGGAAGCGGTAGTCCTCGATCTCGCTGCGCTTGCCCATCCCGCGCTCGGTCGCGACCAGCAGCGTTTCCTCGTCGCTCCGCACCACCACCATCCCGACGACCTCATCGCCCGCACCCAGGCGAATCCCCATCACACCCTCGGTCCGCCGGCCCATCGGCCGCACATCGGCTTCGCCGAAGCGGATGGCCTTGCCGAGCCGCGTCGCCAGCACCACCTCGTTGCTCCCGTCGGTGATCCTCACGTCGATGAGCTCGTCACCCTCGCGGAAGTTGATCGCGTAGATCCCGGCCGCCCGCACGTTGCCGTAGGCCGACAGCGGGGTCTTCTTCACGACGCCGTTGCGGGTGCAGAAGAGGAGGAACCGGTCGCGGGAGAACTCACGCACCGGCAGCACGGACGCCACCTTTTCGCCCGGCGCCAGCTCCAGGAAGTTGACGATCGGCTTGCCCTTGGAGTAGCGGCTGCCGTGCGGAATCCCCCACACCTTCACCCAGTGGCAGCGGCCGCGGTCGGTGAAGACCATGAGGTAGTCGTGGGTGGAGGCGACGAAGAGGTTCTCGACCCAGTCCTCCGCCTTGGTGTCCATGCCTGCGATCCCGCGGCCACCGCGCCTCTGCGCACGGTAGGTATCGATGGGGATGCGCTTGACGTACCCCTGCCGGGACATCGTGAGCACGACCTCCTCGTCGGCGATCAGGTCCTCCACGTCGAACGACGAAATCGCGCCGACGATCTGCGAGCGCCGAGCGTCCCCGTAACGGGCCGCCATCTCCGTAAGCTCGTCCTTGATGATCCCCATCCGCACGCCCCGGTCCCCCAGGATGCGCACCAGCTCGGCGATGCGGGCCTGCACCTGGTGCAGCTCGGCGTCCAGCTTCTCCTTCTCGAGTCCGGTCAGGCGGGCCAGCCGCATGTCCAGAATCGCCCGGGCCTGCCTCTCGGAGAGCTCGAAGGCGGTGCGCAGCTTCACAGCCGCTTCCGCCACGTCGCGCGACCCGCGGATGATCTTGACCACCTCGTCGATGTTGTCGACGGCGATCCTGAGGCCTTCCAGCACGTGCTCGCGCTCGCGGGCGGCGGCGAGATCGAACTCGCTGCGCCGCACGACCACCGTGTGCCGGTGATCGATGAAGTGGCCGAGCATCTCGCGTAGCGGCATGACCTTCGGGACGCCGTCCACCAGTGCGAGGAAGATCGCGCCGAAGGTGGACTGCATCTGCGTATGCTTGTAGAGGCGGTTGAGGACGACCTGCGGGACCGCGTCGCGCTTCAGTTCCACCACGACGCGGAGCCCGTCCCGGTCCGACTCGTCGCGCAGGTCGCGGATCATGGTGACCTTCTTCTCGCGCACGAGCGCCGCGATCTGCTCGATCAGCCGCGACTTGTTCACCATGAAGGGAATCTCGGTGACGATAATCCTGCGCGCCCCGTCGTCGTCCTCTTCGATGTCGGCGCGTGCCCGGATGACGATGCGCCCACGCCCGGTGCGGTACGCCTCGCGGATCCCCTCGCGGCCGCAGATGTAGCCGCCGGTCGGGAAGTCGGGCCCCTCGATGATGCCCTCCAGCTCGTCGTCCGACAGCTCGGGGTCGTCGATCAGGGCGAGCAGGCCGTCGACCACTTCGCGCAGGTTGTGCGGCGGAATGTTGGTCGCCATCCCCACCGCGATCCCGGACGAGCCGTTGACGAGCAGATTGGGCGCCTTGGAGGGCAGGACCGAAGGCTCCTTCAGCCGCCCGTCGAAGTTGTCGTCGTAGCGGACCGTGTCCTTGTCGATGTCGGCCAGCAGCTCCATGGAGATGCGCTGCAGCCGCGCTTCCGTGTAGCGATAGGCCGCCGCCGAGTCACCGTCGATCGAGCCGAAGTTCCCCTGCCCGTCCACCAGCGGATAGCGCAGGGAGAAGTCCTGCACCATCCGCACCAGCGCGTCGTAGACCGCCGAGTCCCCGTGCGGGTGGTATTTCCCCAGCACCTCGCCGACGACCGTCGCGCACTTCTTGTACGCCCGCCCGGGCGACAGCCCGAGCTCGGACATGGCGTACAGGATGCGGCGGTGGACCGGCTTGAATCCGTCGCGCACGTCGGGAAGCGCGCGCTGCACGTTGACGCTCATCGAATAGTCGATGAACGACTCGCGCATCTCCTGTTCGAGGATTCGTTCGAGGACTCTTTCGCCGGTGCTTTTCTGGTCGTTTTCGGCCATGCTGTCGGGCGGTGGGAACGAGCGGGGGGCCAAGGGGCC
>VXLT01000030.1 GCA_009841475.1 Gemmatimonadota bacterium | reverse complement strand
GCCCAACCCCCCTCGCCAGCCCCTGCCTGCCGTCACGCCCGGGACTAAGGTAATTGCACCCCGGGCGGCCAGCCAACATGATGATTGTCGACTCGATGCCGGCAGGATCCGGCCCGACGGACACCTAAACCACCGCGCACGGAGCCCCCATGTCCCGACCAACCCCCGGACTGCTGGCAGCCCGTGGACAAAACCCCCGCGGCGGGTTCATCCACGGATTGCTCGGCTTGCTCGCTTCGCTCTTCCTCCTCGCCGCCCCGGCCGGGACCCGGGCGCAGGAGGTGGTCGAGGCTCCGAAGGTCATCCTCTCGTCGGTGCCCTTCACCATCACCGTGCATGGCGCCCCCGAGCTGTCCACACTCGTCGAAATCCGGGACGCCGGCGGCACCCTCCTCGCCTCCGGCCCGGTGGGGCCCGGCGAGGCCCGCGAGTTCAGGGACATTCGGATAACGTCGCGGAACGCGCTGCCGCTGCAGGTGCGCGCCGCCGACTCGGTCACTCCGATCGACCGGCCCTTCGCGCCCGGATGGGTCTCGATCCTGCCGCCGCTCCTCGCGATCGTCCTGGCGCTCATCTTCAAGGAGGTGATCACCGCGCTCCTGGCCGGGATCTGGCTGGGCGCGCTCGTGGTGGTGGGCTACAACCCGCTCGAGGCCACCTGGAGGCTGATCGACCAGTACGTGGTACCCGCCCTTGGGGATACCGACGGCGGCCACACCCAGATCGTGGTCTTCAGCATCCTTCTGGGGGGAATGGTCGGCATCATCAGCCGCAACGGGGGCACCCGGGGGGTGGTGCGCGCGGTGGCACCGCTGGCGCGCAATCGCCGCCGCGGCAAGATCGCCACCGGTCTGGCCGGCCTCGGGATCTTCTTCGACGACTACGCCAACACGCTGGTCGTCGGCAACACCATGCGCCCCATCACCGACGGCCTGAAGGTGTCGCGCGAGAAGCTCGCCTACCTGGTGGACTCGACCGCCGCGCCGGTCGCGGCCCTGGTTCCCGTTTCGACGTGGGTGGGATACGAAGTGTCTCTGATCGGCGGCGGCCTCGGGGCCGCGGCCGGCGAGGCAACCGGTGCCGACCAGGCGTTTCTGGCCGGCCTGAGCCCCTACGCCGTCTTCATCGAGACCATTCCCTACCTCTTCTATCCCCTGCTCGCCCTCTCCTTCGTCTTCCTGACCTCGTTCATGAACCGGGACTTCGGTCCCATGGCCCGCGCCGAAGCCCGCGCCGCGTCGGGCGGGGGCGTGCTGCGCCCGGGATCCCGGCCGGCGGCCGAGATTTCGGAAAGCTTCGTGAAGGCCAAGGAGGGAGCGCGCGAGCGGTGGTGGAATGCGGGGATTCCGGTCCTGACGGTGGTCCTGGTCGTCCTCGCGGGACTCTACACCACGGGACGCGCGGCGGCGGGCGCGGACGCGTCGCTGCGCGACATCTTCGGAGCCGCCGATCCCTTCAGCACGCTCCTCTGGGGGTCGCTCGCCGGATGCCTGGTCGCGGCGGCGCTGTCGATCTCGCAGCGGCTGCTCGACATGAAGGAGTGCATCGACGCCTGGGTCGGCGGGGTCAAGGCGATGATGATCGCGATGGTGATTCTCACGCTGGCATGGTCGCTCGGCGCGGTGACCCAGGACGTCGGAACCGCCGGGTACCTCTCGGGACTGCTCACGAACGTCGAATTCCCGCTGTTCCTATTCCCGGCCCTGGTCTTCATCACCTCCGGCGCGATGGCCTTCGCGACCGGCACCTCCTGGACCACCATGGCGATCATGATCCCGCTGGTGATCCCGCTGACCGTGTCGCTGGCCGGGGGCACCGGCTTCGCGGACGGTTCCGTCTACGGCATCCTCCTCGCGTCCACCAGTTCGGTGCTGGCCGGCGCGATCTGGGGCGACCACTGCTCCCCCATCTCCGACACTACGGTGCTGTCGTCCACCGCGGCCGCCTGCGACCACGTGGACCACGTGCGCACGCAGCTGCCCTACGCGGTCCTGGTGGGCGTGGTCGGGCTGGTTCTGGGCAGCCTGGGAACCTCCCTCGGCCTGCCCAACTGGATCGCCCTGCTGGCCGGTGTGGGCGTGCTGGCGCTCTGCCTGAGGATGTTCGGCACCCCCATCGCCGAGGTCGGCGGCGGCGCAAGGAGCTCCTCCACCCCGAACGCAGAACCCTGACGCTACGTCAGGGCCCGCCCCCGCCGCGCCCGAAAGAAACCCCGCAGCAGCACGGACGACTCCTCTGCCAAAACGCCCCCCAGCAGCTCCACCCGGTGGTTTAGCCGCGGGTCCTGGACCAGGTTCTCCAGGCTCCCCGCCATTCCCCCCTTGGGGTCGTGCGCGCCGAAGACGAGCCGCGAAACGCGGGCCAGCACAATGGCGCCGGCGCACTGCGCGCACGGCTCGAGGGTGGTGTACAGAGTGCAACCCGAAAGACGCCAGTCGCCCAGCCGGCGCGCGCCCTCGCGGATCGCCAGCGACTCGGCATGAGCGGTGGGGTCGCACCGCTCGACCGTACGGTTGTGGGACTCGGCCAGCAGATCGCCTCCGCGCACGATCACCGCGCCGACCGGCACCTCGCCCCGCACTTCACCGGCCCGGGCCATCTCCAGGGCGCGCGCCATCCAGACGCGGTCAAGATCACTGCCGGGTGGCGAGCGCTCCGCGGTCTCGCCCCCGCCCCTCTCGCCCACGGCTCAGCAGGCCGTCGAACAGGTCTTGCCAGCCCGGCACCTCGCGTCCCTCGGTGCTGCGCGGAGACTATCCACGAACCGCTAGTGAGCGGTAACGGGCGCCGTGAGCGGAAGCGACCCCAGCCGGCGATACAGCCCCGCCACCCTGCCCACGATCACCGTTCGGGATCCGTCCGCGGCGGCGGGAGCCGAGGCGTCCCCCCCGTCCACAGCGCCGCCCCCGATCGCGTAGAGCAAGAAACGCGAACTTCTCCTGCTGAGCTGAAAGTAGTCGGTCACGCCCTGCACTCGCGCGACGACGATCTCACCGTCGGCAAGTTCGTCGGCGCTGACCGGCTGTACCACCAGGAAGTCGCGCTCGCTGATCCCCGCAAGCCCCAACCGGTCCTCCGGTGCACGGACCATGAAGCCCCCGCTCCGGCTCACGAGTTGCCTGTCGAGCGCGACGCGGACGTCGGCGCGACCTTCACCCAGCCCCGTCATCGCCTCCTTCAGATCGCGGAAGCAGGGGAGCGACACCGTTTCCGCGTTCAGGTCCACGCCGAGGATCCGGATCCCCCGGGACCGCGACGGATCGCGCTCAATGAACCCCTTGTCGGCAAGCGCCTGCAGGTACTCGGAAACCGTCTTCGTACTCTTGATTCCGAATCGCTGCCCGATCTCCCGGATCGACGGCTGATAGGTGTTGCTACGCAGGTACGACACCATGAAATCGAGGATCTTTCTCTCGATATCGGTCAGGCTCGGGACGATCCGGACGGCAGACGGATCGCGAGCAATGCTGGCGTCGGGTATGGGGCCTGTCGGCATACGCGTAGCGGCAGGGGCTGTGCGGGGGATGGGCCGTAAACGTTAGACGTCCGCGGCCCAAACTGCAACCCTTGGGAGGCAGTACCGGGACACCGACATCGTCACGGTGAGGGTCCGCTAACCCTCGCCGGCGCCGCCCCCTTCGATGTGCTCGATCGCCCGCTCCACGCGGCCGAGCGACCGCTCCCGTCCCAGGATCAGGAGCACGTCGAAGATCCCGGGGGACGCCGGCAAACCCGTCAGCGCCAACCGTAGCGGCTGGAAGACCTTCCCCGCTCCTACCCCCCGCTCGGCGGCCAGCCCGCGCAGCGCTGCCTCCAGCGGCTCCGCCTCCCACGCGGCGCCGCCGAGCCGGCCCAGCACGGCACGCAGCAACTCCACCGTCCCCGCCCGGTCGCGGTACCAGCTCTTCCGCGCGGCCTTGGCATCGTACCCCTCCAGCGGCGCGACGTACGGCCGCGCCAGCCGCGCCATCTCGGCGAAGGTGCGACTGCGGGGCGCCAGCGCGGCGGCCATCCGCTCGAAGGCGGCATCGTCGAGCGGGATGGCGTCCGGGCCCAACACCCCCCGCAACGCCGCCGCCACCTCCCCCGCCTCCATCCGCGCGATGTACTGCCCGTTCATCCAAAACAGCTTGGCCGCGTCAAATACCGCCCCCTTCTTCAGCACCCGCTCCAGCGAGAACCGCTCGATCAGGTCGTCGCGCGAGAGCAGCTCCTCGTCCGTCCCGGGCGACCACCCCAGCAGCGCGAGGAAGTTCACCATCGCGTCCGGGAGCACCCCCTCCGCCTCGAACGCCTCCACCGCGCGCGCGCCGTGGCGCTTCGACAGCCGCTTCCCGTCCGGGCCCAGGATCAGCGGCAGGTGGCCGAACGCGGGCACGGGAGCCCCCAGCGCCTCGTACAGCAGGATCTGCTTCGGGGTGTTGGAGATGTGGTCGTCGCCGCGCACCACATGGGTGACCGCCATCGCCACGTCGTCCGACACGACCGCCAGGTTGTAGGTGGGGGTGCCGTCGCTGCGCAGGATCACGAAGTCGTCGATCTCGCCGTTGTCGAAGCGCGTCGGGCCGTGCACGAGGTCGCGCCATTCGGTCGTGCCGGGCGGTACCAGGAAGCGGACCGCGAAGGGCTCCCCGGCCTCGGCGCGGCGGCGGCTCTCCTCCGGCGACACCCCCGCGGCCATCTCCCGCGCCAGCCGCGCCACCGTGCCCGTCCCCGCCGCAACGGCCGCGTCCCGGGCGCGTTCGAAATCCTCCCGGGCGGTGAAGTCGCGGTAGGCGCGCCCCGCGTCGAGGAGCCGTTCGGCGTCGCGGCGGTGCCGCGCGAGGCCGTCCGCCTGGAAGACCGGCCCCTCGTCCCAGTCGATCCCCAGCCACGACAGCCCGCCCAGGATCGCGTCGACGTGCTCGGGGCGGCTGCGGTCGCGGTCGGTGTCTTCCACGCGCAGCACGAACGCGCCTCCGGCCTGCCGCGCAAGCAGCCAGTTGAAGAGCGCGGTCCGCGCCCCGCCGACGTGGAGATACCCCGTCGGCGAGGGCGCAAAGCGAAGTCTCACGGTGCGGAGAGCCGCCTCATGACGTGGAGCCGCATCAAACCGTCAGGCCGCGGCGGCCGCCACCTCCGCGCGAGCGGCTCTCGTCTTCTCGATCAGGAAATAGATCGCCGGAGTGACGGTCAGTACCAGCATCGACGACGACGCCAGTCCCCCGATCAGCACGAAGGCGAGCGCGTTCCAGATCGTGGCATTGACGGTCTCGGTGAAGAGGACCAGCGGCAGCAGGCCCAGGATCGTCGTGGTGGTGGTCATCAGGATCGGGCGCACCCTCTCCACCGTGCCGCGCACCACGGCCGCCTTGAGCGCCAGCTTTTCCTCCCAGCGCAGCCGGTTGATGTGGTCGACAAGGAGGATGGCGTTGTTTACAACGATACCTCCCATGATGATCACGCCGAAGTACGCCTCCCGCGTGAAGGTCGCATCCGTGTAGAAGAAGATCATGAAGACGCCGATCAGCGCCATCGGTACCGTCAGCAGCACGCACAGCGGCAGCAGCAGCGACTCGAAGAGCGCCGCGGTGAGCATGTAGACGAGAATGATGGAAGCCCCCAGGACCAGATAGATCTGTGTCTGCTCATCACGGGTGATCCTGAAGGACTCCCGCTCCCTGACCTGGTAGCCCGGCGGCGTCGCGGTGGTCCTGATGGTGGTTTCCTGCGTGGTGTTGCCCAGCTTGGGGGGACCCCGGAATTCGTACCCCACCGAACGCTCGTACTGCTGGTCTTCCCGGTGGATCGCCGACAGCACGTCGCGCGGCTCGATGTCCACGAGGTTGCCGAGGCGGACCGGTTCGCCCGTGGAAGTGGTGATGAGCCGCTCCGTGAACTCCACCAGGTCGATCTCCCGGTTCCCCTCCACCTTGACCTGGAAGCGGATTTCGTCCCCGCCGATCTTGATCTGGTCGTTGCTGGTCTGGCCGCGGACGGCAGCCTGCACCTCCCCGATCAACTGCTCAACGGTGAGGTCGTAGCTGGCCACGGCATCCCGGCGGATTACGACGCCGAACTCGGTGGCCCGCTCGCGGTCACGCCAGCTCAGGGCAGCGTTCGTGTTCACGTCGCGCACGCGTGACAAGCGCTCCAGGCGGCTCCCCACACCCTCCGCGATCTCCTTCACCTTCAGGTATTCGTAGCCCAGCACCTGGATGCGGTACTGCGGGGAGTAGCCGCCGCTTCCGCCGTAGAACGACGGTCCGTAGCCGGTAACGCGAACGTCCACGCCCGAGAACTGGAGCGAATAGGCGAACAGCTGGTCCTTGATGCCGACCGGGATCTGGGTGTTCTCGATCTCCTTCGGGAAGGTGACGTGGATTCTGCTTGAAGTCGGTTGGACGTTGGTCACGAACCGCCGCACCTGGGGCATGGCGCGCAGGCGGTTCTCGAAGAAGCGTGTGAACTCTTCCGTGCGCTCGATGTCCGTGCCGTCGGGAAGGCTGATGGAGATGTTGATATAGGTGTCCGAGCCCCCCAAACCTCCCCACCGGAACCCTCGGTCGACTTCCTTGTTGAAGATATAGCCGGAGGCGATGAGGGCCGCGATGGGGACCGACAGCGTGAGCCACGGCCAGCGGAGCGTGCCGGTGACCAGACCGCGGTAGAACCTCTCGTAGAGGGGCGGGCGAGCCCCGGCAAGACGCGCGTCGCCCTGCTGCCGCTCCGGCAGGAGCTTGCCCGCCAGCGCGGGGATGAAGCTGAAGGCGACCAGCAGGGAACCGACAAGGCTCAGTCCGACCGCGATGGCGAGCGGGAGGTAGTAGAGCCGCAGTTCATCCTGCAGGTAGACGAAGGGAACCAGCACGATGAGGTTCGTCCCGGTCGCGGCGATGATCGGAAGGACCACGTTGGAAGCGCCCCGCAAGGTGGCATCCTCGCGAGACTTCCCCTGCTGCCAGCGCCGGTAGATGTTCTCCAGCACGACGATCGAGTTGTCGACGACCAGGCCGAACCCCATCGCCAACCCTACCAGGGTGAGCTGGTTCAGCGTGTAGCCCGCGAAGTAGATGAAGTTCAGCGCGATAAGCACCGAAAAGGCGATGGTGGCGAACACCATCACCGCGGGCCGGACCGACCGGAGGAAGATGAGCAGGACCGCGAAGATCACCATGGCGGCCACGAACACCCGGCTCCGCATGTCCGACATCTCCTTGCGGATCAGTTCGCTCCCGTCGCGGTCGAGAATGAACCTCGTATTCGGCGGGTTGCGCGCTTCGACGACCTCCATCCTCTCCTTGACCGCGTCCACCACCCGCACCGCGTTGGCACCGGCCTCCTTCACAACCGACATACTCACTGCCGGCCGGCTGTTGATCCGATAGTAGCTGGTCACGTCCTCCCAGGTGTCGCGCACGGTGGCGACATTCGAGACCCGGACGACCTTGTCGGAGTCGTTCCTCACGATCGCGTTGCGAACGTCCTGCGCCGAGGCCGGACGGTTGTGAATCGTCACGGTCCATTCGTTGTCGCCTTCCCGGACCGCGCCCGCCACCCCGCGCAGGTCGAGCCGGCTCAGCGCGTTCCTCACCTCCCCCGCCGACACACCCAGCGACGCCGCGGATTCCTTGTTGATTTCGACTTCGAGGATCCGCTCCCTGCCCCCGCTCGCCTGGACCACGGCGACCCCTTCCACACGGCTCAACTCCGGTACCACCACCTCGTCGAGGTGCTCGCGCAATGCCCCCAGCGTCAGCGCTCCGGTGAAGGTGTACTGGAGCAGGCTGGTGCGGCGGTATTCCACCGGAACGTAGTCCCTCACCGTCACACGGGCGCCGGGAGGGAGATCCGTCTCCTCGAAGGCCCGCAAGCGCTCGGACAGGTCGAGACGCGCGAAGTCCATATCGGTGTCGCGCGTGAATTCGGCCGTGATCGAAGCACTTCCCTCGCTCGACTGCGAGACGATCCGCTCCACGCCCCCCACGAGCTGGACCGAGGCCTCGACCGGCGAGGTGAGGAACGCCTCCATCGTCTCGGGCGAGGCGCCGGGCCAGGTGGCGTTGATGTTCAGTTGTGGCAAACTGACATCGGGGTGCCGCTCGATCGGGATGTCCTGCCACGCCCTCAGTCCGAGGAGCGCGACGGAAATGTAGACCATCGCAATGGCAACCGGTCTGCGGTAGCTGGTCTTGATCATGTCGATTCGGCCGGTTGCGGGACGATGACCGAGCGGGCCGCCGCGGCTGCGAAACGGCGCCTTCTCCACATTCTACGCATGTCTTCGACGATCGCATAGACCACGGGCACCACGATGAGCGTCAGCGCGGTCGCGACGATGAGGCCGCCGATCACCGAGATCGCCATCGGCGCGCGCAGGTCCGCACCCCGTCCGATCCCGAGCGCCATCGGCAGCAGTCCGAGCACGGTGGTGATCGTCGTCATCACGATGGGCCTCAGCCTCACCTGCCCGGCCTCCAGGATCGCGTCGCGCAGGCCCAGGCCCCGGGCGATTCCCTGGTTGATGAAGTCCACCTTCACAATGGAGTCGTTGACGACAATTCCGACGAGGATCACCACTCCGATCAGGCTCATGGTGTTGAGGCCCGCGCCCGTGATCGTGAGGGCCAGCACTGCGCCGATCACGGCCAGCGGGACCGCCATGAGGATCGTGAAGGGATGCACGAAGGACTCGAACTGCGCCGCGAGGATCATGTAGACGAGGAGCAGCGCCAGCCCGAAGGCGAAGGCCAGGTCGTTGAACGAGCGTCGCATCTCCTCGTTCTCGCCCCCCACCTCCATCCGATGGTTGAAGGGAACGGTGAGGTCCGCAGTGGCTGCCTCGACCGCCGTGATCGCGCCACCCAGCCCCCCCGACGCCACATCGGCGTAGACCGTCACGACGCGTCCCTGTTCCTCGCGCCGGATCTCGGCCGGTCCCAGCGTTTCCTCGACCGTGGCCAGGTTGGCCAGCGGCACCTCGCCGACGCGCAGGTCGCTCAACGTCGCGGCGTCGTGGCGCAGGTGCTCAGGCAGGCGGACCATCACCGGGATCTTCCGGTCGAACTCGATGAATTCGGTGGCCCGCGCCCCCAGCATGGCGGTCTGGATCGTCGTGGCGACCATTTCCGTGGCGATTCCATACCTGGCGGCGGCCTCGGGGTCGATCTGGACCTGGAACTGGGGCCGCCCCCGCTCCGCTCCGATGCGGACGTTGCGGATCTCCGTCACTCCGGACAGCCTCTCGCGAACCTGCTGCGCGAAATCGTGAGCCAGGTCGAGGTCCGGACCGGCGATCCTTACGGCAATGTCCGCCTCGCTGCCGCCGAGTAACCGTCCGAGTGCCGTCGCCTGTCCCGTCTCGAAGGTGAGAGCGCCCGGCGGGAAGTCGGCGGCCAGGCTCTGCACCCGTCCAACGACATCCTCGGTCCTGGCTCCGTCCTTCAGGCGGACCTGCAGCGTTGCCGTGTGCAGTCCCGCCGTGGCGCCCTCTTCCCTCATGGCCTGGACGTCGCGCCCGATATGGCTGAAGACCGCTGCGACCCCCTCGTCCTGAAGAAGTTCGGCCTCGAGTCTGGTGGCGGCCTCGGCCGTCGATTCCAGACGCGTGGATTCGTCAAGCTCCATCCGGACGGTGAAGGCACCCTGGTCCACGTCCGGCAGCAGGTCGCGGTCAAGCGTCAGGGCCAGCGCAACGCTGCCCCCGAGTGCGCCCGCCGCGATCACCAGCACCGTCGCGCGGCGCTCCAGCGACGCGGCGAGGACTCCGTGGTACCACCGCGCAAAGACGTTGAAGGCCCGGTCGAAGATCCCGAGGAAGGGCGAGAAGAGGAAGGACAGCACCTTGCCGATCATCTCCATCCAGAAGCGCAAGAGCTGTATGCCGATCGAAACCGGCAGCCTGATCGCCGCGAAGGGGAGAAGTAGCAGCAGGCGGACAAACCGGTTGATCCAGCTCGCCGTTCTCCAGAGGACGCGCGGGAGAAACCCCTCGGGCGGGAGTTCGGCGACCCGGGGCTCCGGCTCCGCTGCCGCGGCGGGCCTGGGCGCGTCGGCCCCGAGACCGCCGAAGCGGGCCGCCATGGTCGGCAGGAGGGTGAGCGCCACCGCCAGACTCGCAAGGAGGGAGAACGCCACGGCAAGCGAAAGCGCGCCGAAGAGCTCGCCGGCGACTCCCTGCACATAGATGATCGGGCCGAAGACGGAGATCGTGGTAAGCGTCGAAGCCGTGATCGCGCCCTGCACCTCCTCTGCGCCGAGCGCCGCGGCCTCCAGAGCTCCCAGGCCCGATTGCCGGTGTCTGAAGATGTTCTCGAGAACGATGATCGAGTTGTCGACCAGCATCCCCACCCCCAGGGCAAGGCCGCCCAGGCTCATGATGTTGAGCGAAACGCCGAAGGCATCCATGAGCGCGAAGGCCCCGATCACCGAAATCGGGATCGCCAGCGCGATGGCAACCGGGTAGCGGGGATCCCTGAGGAAGAAAAAGAGAACGACGAAGGCCAGCAGTCCGCCCAGCATCAGCGCCTGGGCCACGTTGCTGATCGACTCGTCGATGAATACCGCCTGGTCGTACGCGATCTCGGCGGTGAAGTCGGGATACTGGTCCTTCAGCAGTTCGAGGACCTCCTGGACCTGCTCCGACACGCGGACGGTGTTGGCTCCGGACTCCTTGAAGACCAGCAGCCCCACGGACTCGGCGCCGTTGTACCGGGCGATCTCCTGGCGGTCGGCGAAGCCGTCGATGACCGTCGCGACGTCGCGGACGCGAACCTGGCGGAAGCCGGGGTCCTCGTCGCCCCCCCCGGCGGCACCGCCCCCACCGACCTGCTGCCGCCCGACCACCACGTCGCGGATCTCGTCGACTTCCTGGAACTCTCCCAGGGTGCGTAGCGGATAGCGGTAGCGCCCCTGCAGGATGGAGCCACCCAGCGAGGAGGCGTTCGCCCCCCTGACCGCGCTGACCACCTCCGACGCGCTGACGTCGTAGGCGTCGAGCAGGGGGGGGCGGTATTCCACATGGATCTCCCGGTCCAGTCCCCCGGTCACGGAGGCCTGGGCGACCCCGTCGAGCTGCTCGAGGCGCCGCCGGAAGACCCGCTCGGCGATCTGCTTGTTGTGGAGGAGGCCGCTGCCACCGGTCAGCGACACCGCCATGACCGGGTCCGACTGCGGATCGATCCGCAGGATGGTCGGGCGACTTGCGCCGTCCGGCATGCCGTAGCGGATGTTGTCGAGGCGCTCCCGCAGGCTCAGCGCGGCGAAATCCATGTTGGTGCCCCACGCGAAGCGGAGCGTGACGAGGCTCACCCCGTCCTGCGAGACCGAAGTCACCTTCTCCACCCCGACCACTGCCGCGGCCTGCCGTTCGACCGGCTCCGTGACCAGCCGCTCAACCTCGGCCGGCGCAACGTCCGGGTAGCTCGTGTAAACGATCAGCCTCGGGAAGCTGATTTCCGGCAGGAGGTCGATCGGCAGCCGCGTCCAGGAGATGGTCCCCAGGAGCACCACCGCCAGGATGAGCATGGCGACCGCGACCGGCCGCTTCGTGCATGTTCTGGATACCGACATGGCTCAGTTCCCTTCCGGTACGGTCTCGATGCCGAGTTCCTCGCCCACGACGCCCACCGCCTGATAGAGGTCGAGGAGGGCGAGAGCGAAGGTGAAGCGCTGGTCGACGAGGTCTCTGCGCGCGCTGGCTTCGTCGCTGATGGCATTCCTCAAGGGCTGGATATCCACAGTCCCCAACTGGTACTCGTCCCGCATCACGTCGAGCCTCTCGCTGGCGATTCCCAACGCTCTCTCCCGCAGCATCAGGGTCTCCCAGTCCGTCGTCAACTGCGCGAAACGCGTTGTGATGTCCAGCTCCAGCTGCATTTCGGCCTGGCGAAGGCTCTCGTTGGCGTTCCGCAGGTTGATGCGCGCGCTGGCGGCGCCGTAGGAACGCTGAAAACCGTCGAAGATCGGGATCGAAAAGCGGAAATCCCACGTTGCGTCTCCGCTCATGTCCTCTCCCGGTCTCAGATCGAAGAGTGCTTCCCTCCCGGACTCCCTTGTGCCGCGGCCCCAACTGGTGCTCGCCGTGATTGTCGGCCACCACCGGGACCTCTCGACACCCAGCGACGCCTGCCTGATCCGGACTTGCGCCTCCTCTGCCTGTACCGAGGGATTCTGAGTCATTGCCCGTGCAACCAGGCCCTCCAGATCCATTGCAGCGGGATCGAAGGGTTCGGGAAGCGCGTCGGCGACATCCAGCGACGTCAGCGACGGGTCGCCGATCGCCACGCGCAGGTTTATCAGAGCGGTCTCCACCCTTCCTTCGGCCTCCCTGAGCGTTGCTCGCTGCTGCTCGACATCGAGCTCGCGCGCGAGAAGGTCGGGTCGGCGGTCAAGCGCCAGTTCGAAGCGCCTCTCGGTCAGTTCCAGATCCCGCAACCGGTCCGCCAGAAGATCCCTTTCAAGGGCCAACCGGGCCTGCTGGCGCTGCACTGCCATAAACCGCCTCTGCACTTCGGCGAGGACTCCGTCGAGGTTCGTACGCGCGTTCAACCTGTCTGCACGCACTTGCGCCCGGGTGCTCTCCCGCTCCCGCGAGCGCCTTCCGCCGTCGAACAGGTCATAGTTGATACTCAACCCCGTATTGGCGGAGGAGGAACTCACCCACGTTGGATTCTCAGCTAGAACAGGCCGCCCCTCGAAGTCGTAGTAGCTGGTCTGACGCACAAACCTCTGTCCCGTGTTGTAGTAGGCGTTCACATTGGGAAGGTAGGCCGCCCACGCCTGCCGCAACCGGGGACCGAGCAGTTCCAGGTCATTGAGAGTCCGACGGTATTGGGGATTGTGTTCGGTGGCGAGGGTCAGGGCCTCCTGGAGTGTCAGGACCCGCACCCCGGGGTCCCGCTGCATCTGGTGTGCGGATAGGGTGGTTGCGTTCGCGACCGCAGTGCCGAGCGTTGCTGCCACCAGTGCTGCAACCGCCCAGGCCAAGTTCGGCCGCAATGCAAACACGGGGTCTCGTCGCGAAGACACCGGGTCACACAGCTCTCGACCATTCGTTCCAGGACTCATCGTGTGGGCCTCCCTCCCGCCGCCGCCACGTCCGCGACCAGCTGGACGGCGGCGTCGTGAATGATCGACTGATGGCCGTCGATGAGGACTGTCCATCCGGGCTCCACCCACTCCTGGCTACCCGGCTCCCCGAGGAGTTCAACCAGGGTCTCGTTCATCCGGCCGAGGGGGACGTAGATCCACTTGGCTCTGCCGTCCTGCTCGACGAAGAGGTGGGTGCGGCGGTCTTCGGTCTCGCGGATCGCGGTTCTGGGCACCAGGACCACGTCGGGGACCTGGCGGGCTTCCAGGCGCGCGTCCGCGTACATTCCGGGCCGGATGCGGCCGTCCGGATTGGGCAGCAGGACAGTGACCCGGGTGGTGTTGGTCTGCAGGTCGACCACGGGGTTGATGTACTCGATCCGGCTCGTGAAGGTGGTGTCCGGCATGGCCGAGAAGACCAGCGAGGCGCCGCGCCCCTCCTCCAGGTTGACCACCGCGGTTTCCAGCACGGACACCGACACCTTGATCGGGTCGAGCGTGACCACGGTGAAGAGTTCCGTCCCTCCGCCCACGTACTGGCCTTCGACGACCTTCAGGTCCGCGATCCTGCCTGCGAAGGGCGCCGTGACCCTGGTCTTGGCCATTTCGATTTCTGCGCGGCGAACGTCGACTTCCGCCTGCGCGAGCCCGGTGAGGATCCTGGCCCGCTCGGCCCTGGCCGCCCGGAGTTCCGGGTCCTCGATCATCTCGTCCTGAAGCAACCGGACTTCATAGTCGACCTCCGCCCTCTGCAAGGCTGCCCGGCTGTTGGCCAGGCTCAGGGCGTAGTCCGTGGTGTCGATCTGGATGAGCAGCTGACCGCCGCGCACCTCCTGGTTTTCGCGCACGCGGATGGACTGCACGATACCCGAGGTCTGGGACGTCACCTTGACCTCCCTCAGCGCCTCCGCGCGGGCCTTGGCGATCACCGAGATGCGCAGGGTGTCCCGCACCACCGGCACACCCACGACCGGCGTGGGTATCTCCGCGTTGAACTGCTGGACGACGGATTCGACCACCTCCGCCTCCGCGTCCGACATCTCCGGCTCTTCCTCCGTCTGCTCGGGCGCGGGCCGCAGGCGCGCCCAGGCACCCCACGTGGCCAGGCCCAGGATGATGAGGACCGTCAATACTCCAAGGCTCGTTCGCGATTGTGACATCTCTCAAGCTCCGTTCGGTTTTCCGGCCGGCTTCATGCCCTGTGGCCGCGCAAGGCCGGGACTGCCCATTCCTCCACACCTACTGTTCTGATATCGCCGGGGTGTCAACGGTTGCCCAGCCGCAGGCGGTCAGCTATGTCCGTCCCCACCGTAGCGCCGCTGGACGTAGTCCCCCAGTATCTCCTTGAACTCCTCCACGATGCCTTCGCCCTTGAGGGTCCGCAGGTGCGCCCCATCCACGTAGACCGGGGCCTTCGGCTCCTCGAAGTTGCCGGGGAGCGAGATGCCCAGATCCGCGTGCTTCGACTCGCCCGGGCCGTTCACCACGCAACCCATCACCGCGACCTTGAGGTCCTCCACGCCGGGATAGGTGCGCCTCCATTCGGGCATGCGTCGGCGGATGTGGCCCTGGATGTCCTCGGTCATCTCCTGGAAGAAGGTGCTGGTGGTGCGTCCGCACCCCGGGCACGCGGTCACCTGCGGCTCGAAGCTGCGGATATCCAGCGACTGGAGGATCTGCTGCGCGATCTGCACCTCCTCGGTGCGGTCGCCGTCAGGGCGCGGCGTGAGCGACACGCGGATCGTGTCCCCGATCCCGTCAAGGAGCAGCGGGGCGAGCGCGACCGAGGTGGCAACGATCCCCTTCGACCCCATCCCTGCCTCGGTGAGGCCCAGGTGCAGCGGGTATTCGGTGAGCGGCGCCAGCTGCCGGTACACCAGGATGAGCTCGCGCACGCCGGAGACCTTCGCGCTCAGGACGATCCGGTCCGCGCCCAGCCCCGTCTCCTCCGCGAGTTCGGCCGACCTCGTCGCGCTCTCGACGATCGCGTCGCGCAGAACCTCGCCGGCGTCCTTCGGGTTCGCGCGGCGACCGTTCTCGTCCATCATCTGCGTGAGGAGGCGCCGGTCGAGCGAGCCCCAGTTCACCCCGATCCGCACGGCCGTGCCGTTCTCGATGGCGATGCGGACGATCGCCTGGAAGTTCTCGTCGCGGCGGCTCGTGCCGACGTTGCCCGGGTTGATCCGGTACTTGTGCAGGAGCGCGGCCGCTCGGGGGAAGTCGCGCAGCAGGATGTGGCCGTTGTAGTGGAAATCGCCGACGACCGGCACCGCGCAGCCCAGGTCGGCGAGGCGCTCGAAGAGCTCGGGGACGGCGGCGGCGGCGTACTTGTTGTTCACCGTGACGCGCACGATCTCGCTCCCCGCGTCGGCGAGCGCCTTGACCTGCGCGGCGGTGGCAGCCGGGTCGGCGGTGTCGGTGTTGGTCATCGACTGGACGACGACGGGGTTGCCGCCCCCCACCTTCACACCGCCGATGTCGGCCTCGATCGACCGTCTGGCCACTGGGTTACACTCCTTCGTCACGATTTCCTGCCCGGAAAGCTACCCACGCGGCGGGAAGGGCAACAAGGCGGGCCGGTTTGGGTGCGGCGTCACTTGCCACCCGGCCCGCGCGCGGAGAATATTGGCAAACACTGTGGCGCGATGCCGGTGGCGCGCGCTTCCCATCCCAAGGAGTATGGAAGGTGGAACCATGAGAACCGCAGCAATCCTCCCTCGCCGAGCCGCGGCCGCAGCAGCCGTCCTCGCCGCGTGCGCGCTCGGCGCACCCGCCCGCGCCCAGGAAACGAAGCCCACGCTGACCGTCGACGACTACGGCCAGTTCGAGCGCCTGGGCCCCGCCACGCTGTCGCCGGACGGCGGCTGGATGGCCGTGTCGATCGCCCGCGTCAACGACGAGGGCGAGCTCAGGGTGCACTCCACCGATTCCGATTCGGTGGTGGTGATCCCATTTGCGACGCGCCCGGTATTCAGCGACGACAACCGCTGGCTGGCGTACGCGATCGGCGTATCGCCCGATCAGCGCGAACGGATGCAGCAGCAGCGGCAGCCCGTCCGGACGAAACTCGGTCTTCTGGACTTCCAGACCGGCGAGCAGGAGACCATCGACGACATCCAGTCCTTCACCTTCTCCCCCGACGGCCGCTACCTGGCGCTCCGGCGCTACAAGCCCCAGGAGAAGGAGTCGAGTGGCGTGGACGTGGTGTTGCGCGAGATGGCGACCGGATCCACGCTCATCAGCTTCGGCAACGTCGCGCAAATGTCGTGGCAGGACGAGGGGTCGCTGCTGGCCATGACGATCGACGCCGACGACCAGGTCTTCAACGGCGTGCGGCTTTACGACCCCGCAACCGGCCGGCTGCGCTCGCTGGACACCGACGAGGCCACGTACCGGCACCTGCGGTGGCGCGAGGAGTCGGCCGACCTGGTCGTGCTGAAGACCTACGAGGACGAGCAGCACGAGGACACCGCGCATGTGGTCATGGCGTGGCGGGACCTGGACGACGGCGATGGCCGTGCCTTCGTGCTCGACCCGCGTGAGGGTTCCGAGGTGCCGGCAACCTCCCGGGTGACGGAGTACCGTCCCCCCAGCTGGTCGGAGGACGGGCGCACGATCTTCGTGGGGCTCCAGGAGCGCAGGCCGGTTGAGAACGCCGAGGAGGAAGAAGAGGAGGAAGGTGAAGGCGAGGAGGGAGAGGGTGAGGAAGGTGAAGGCGACGAGGAAGGTGAGGGGAACGAGGATGAGGGCGAGGGCGAAGGCGACGAGGAGGACGAGGAAGAAGAGGACGGGCCCCGCGCCAGACGCGGCGCCGAGGAGGAGGAGGATCCCCCGGGCGTCGAGATCTGGCACTCGAAGGATGTCGACCCCGTCCCCCAGCAGCGGGTGCGGGAGGGGATGCTGCGGCGGGTAAACCACATCGCCCGCTGGGGGCTGGACGATGGCAGCTTCCTGCAGCTGGGCGGGGATCACGCGGACGGTGCGTCCATTGTTGCGGACGGCCGGTACATGCTCGCCCGGGACGAAACCCCCTACGACGTGGACGCGATGTTCCGGCAGCAGTTCGTCGATCTGTACGTCGTCGACGCGGGCACGGGGCAGCGCGACCTGGTTCGATCGAGGATCTTCGGGGGCGCCTTCGCGAGTCCGGGAGGACGCTACCTCCTGTGGTTCGAGGGGGACGACTACTGGACCTACGACCTGCAGAGCGGTGAAACCCGCAACATCACCGAGGGCGTGGACGGCGTCTTCGTCAACCTGGACGTGACCCCGACCGTCGAGCAGATGCGCAGCTTTGGAACCTCCGGCTGGCTGGAGGACGACGAGGCGGTGCTGATCAACGACAAGTGGGACGTGTGGGAGATCCAGCCCGACGGGTCCGGCGGACGACGCCTCACAATGGGCGCCGAGGACGAGGTGCGGTACCGGGTGATCCGGATCGACCGCGAGGCCGACGCCTTCGACCCAGGGGAACCGATCTACTACTCGACCTACGGCGAGTGGACCAAGAAGGCCGGCTTCGCGCGCGCCCAGCCCGGACGCACGCCGGAGCAACTGATCGAGGAGGACGCGGTGGTCGGCGGTTTCGGCGGGATCCAGAAGGCCGAGGACGCCGAGGTGTACGTCATCCGCAAGGAGCGCTTCGACGACTCGCCCGACTACTTCGTCACGGGCAACGACGACCTGAGCGGCCTGCGCCAGGTCACCGGCACCAACCCCTTCCAGGCCGACTACGCCTGGGGGCGCACGCAGCTCATCGACTACGAGAACGAATGGGGCCGGCGTCTCCAGGGCTTCCTCACCTATCCGGCCAACTACGAGGAAGGCAAGCAGTACCCCATGATCGTGTATCACTACGAATTGCTGTCACAGGGTCTCCACCGCTACGTGATTCCGGACGAAACGAACTACTACAACGTCCAGGCGTGGAGCCATGAGGGCTATTTCGTGCTGCAGCCGGACATCGTGTACCGTAACCGGGATCCCGGTCGGTCGAGCGTCCAGACACTTCGCCCGGCGGTGGCCGCCGCGGTCGAGACCGGCATGATCGACCCCGAGCGCGTTGGGCTGATCGGGCACTCGTGGGGGGGCTACCAGGCGACCTTCTTCGTCACGCAGGACGATGTCTTCGCGAGCGCGGTCGCGGGTGCTCCGCTCACGAACCTCATGAGCATGTACCTGTCGTTCTACTGGAACTCGGGGGGCACGGACGCGCGCATCTTCGAGATCAGCCAGGGACGGATGATGGGGCCGTGGTGGGACGATTATGAGTCGTACGAGAGGAATTCGCCCGTCCACAACATCCAGAACATGAACACGCCGCTGCTGATGATGTTCGGGAGCGAGGACGGGGCCGTCGAGTTCAACCAGGGGGTCGAGTTCTACAACGCGGCCAGGCGCCTGGGCAAGGACATGGTGCTGCTGGTCTACGACGGCGAGAACCACGGCCTGGCGCGGGAGCCCAACCAGAAGGACTACCGGAACCGGATCATGCAGTGGTTCGCCCACTACCTGAAGGGCGAAGAGGCGCCGGACTGGATCACGAAGGGGCTGTCCTACATCGAGCAGAAGGACGGGCTGCAGCAGAAGAGGCGGCCGATCAGCTGAGGGGACGGCCCGGGACGGCAGCGCGGGAGCCGGTCCGGGGACGAGGCCCTGACGGAAGCGGGGGGGGGGGGGGGGGCCCCCCCCCCCCCCCCCCCCCCCCGGGGGGGGGGCGGGGGGGGCCGGCACGGGCGGGGGGGGGGGGGGGGGGGCGGGGGGGGCCCCGGGCGCCGGGGGGGGGGGGGGGGGCGGGCGGG
>VXLT01000158.1 GCA_009841475.1 Gemmatimonadota bacterium | reverse complement strand
GCCGCCGAACCGCCCACATGTATGCGCCCCCTGAGAAAGGTCCCCGCGGTGACGACCACCGCCCCGCCCTCGAAGGTGACGCCACCGCGCGTTTCCACCCCCCGTGCACGGCCGTCGAAATGCAGCCCGGTGACCATCTCCTGAAAAAGGTCCAGGTTTTCCAGCCCATCCAGGATCCGCCGCACGGCAATCGGGTAGAGCGCCCGGTCGCATTGGGAACGCGGCCCCCACACCGCCGGCCCCTTGGACCGGTTCAGCATGCGGAAGTGAATCGAAGTGGCGTCCGTGGCCTGGCCCATCACCCCCCCGAGCGCGTCCACCTCTCTGGCGACCGTCCCCTTCGCCACCCCGCCGATCGCCGGGTTGCAGCTCATCTGCGCGATCCGGGTCAGGTCGGGCGTGATCAGCACCGTGCTCGCGCCCAGCCGCGCCGATGCGGCGGCCGCCTCGGCCCCCGCATGGCCGCCCCCAACCACGATCACGTCGTAACTCATTCGCATGGAATCACTTACCTATGCAGAAATCGCTGAAGACACGGTCAAGAACCTCGTCCGGCGCGATCACGCCAAGGATCTCTTCCAGTGCACTCTCCGCGGATTTCAGGTGGGCCGACGCCACTTCCGCCGGGATCCCCGACGCCAGCGCCTCGCCAAAAGCCTTGATCTCTGCGGCAGCTTCCCGCAAGAGTCCAGCCTGTCGGCGGCGTGTTACCACCGGAACCTCGTCGCGGTTTTCCACCACATCCCGGAAGACCAGGTCCCGCAGCGCTTCCCTGAGCTGGCCGATGCCTTCGCCGGTCTTCACCGACACCGGCACGTTACCGTCCCCGGCGACCTCGTCCCGCTCGGCAAGGTCCCACTTGGTCCGGACGACGACAACCGGCGTGGCGAGCGACTCCACGAACTCGGCGTCCCGTCCAGCCATTGCGGAGCCCGCCTCCTGGCAGTAAAGGACCAGGTCCGCGCCCTCCAGGTATCGATGGGCGACCTCGATCCCCAGGCGTTCCACCCGGCCCGCTCCGCTCCGGAGCCCCGCGGTATCGACCAGCCGGAAGGGAAAGCCGCCAACCGATATAACGGCTTCGATTGCGTCCCTGGTCGTGCCCGGCTCCTCGGTGACAATCGCTCGCTCCGTTCCCACTAACGCATTGAAAAGGCTGGACTTACCAGAATTCGGACGTCCGGCCAACACCGTTACCGCCCCCTCGCGCAGCAGCTCTCCAGCGGGTGCCGTCGCCAGGAGGAGATCGATCTGGCGGGCCACACCCGCCGCTTCCTCCGCGATCCTGCCCAGCGGCACCGGAGCTTCGTCCTCATCGGGGAAGTCGATGTGCTGGACGAGCAGCGCCGAGAGCCCGATGACCTGGCCGCGCAGCTCCGCAATGCGGTCACCGAGGCCGCGCTCCAGTTGATGGAGCGCCACCGTGCGGGCCTTGGGGGCCCTCGCCGCGACCAGGTCCGCGACCGCTTCGGCTTGGGTAAGGTCCAGTTTGCCGTTCAGGTACGCGCGCTGCGTGAATTCGCCGGGACTCGCCGGGCGGGCACCGAGCGCGATGCATGCCTCGACCAGAGTCGCGGGGATCGCGTGCCCGCCGTGGGTCGAGATCTCGACCACATCCTCGCCGGTGTAGCTCGCGGGCCCGGGGAAGATCGTCAGCAGCGCCCGGTCGAGCGTCTCGCCGCAGCGCGGGTCGCGGAGCACGCGCAGATGGCCCTGGCGCGGTGCCCATCCAGCCATTGCGTCGCCCCCGCACCCCATGAGCGCGCCGGCGACCGCGGCTGCACGCGGCCCCGAGAGGCGGATCATCGCAACCGCGCCCACTCCCGGCGGCGTGGCCTGGGCGACGATCGTGTCAACCAGCGGGCGGGGCCCCTCCATTGCCTGCGGCTGCCATTCAGGCGGGGTGTTTCACCGGGTTCGCGGCCTGCAGCTTCTTTCGCTCGTTGGTGATGAGTATCTGCTGCGGGATCGTGGCCACGTTCGTGGCGGAGTAGTACAAGAGCAGCCCGGACGGCAGGCCCCACCACAGGAACATCACGGTCAGCATGACCGGCATGACGTACATCATCATCTTCATCTGCGGATTCGGCGCCGCCGTCTGGGTCAGCTTCATCGTCAGGAACATTGTGAGCCCGAAGAAGAGCGGCAGGATGTACAGGGGGTCCGGCGCGGAGAGGTCCGGCAGCCACATGAACGGCACACCCCTCAGCGCGATCGTGTTCTGGAAGACGAAGAAGAGCGCGAAGAAGACCGGCATCGGGATCAGGAGAGGCACGCACCCCGCCAGCGGGTTGACCTGGTGCTCCTTGTAGAGCTTCATCGTCTCCTGCTGCATCCGTTGGGGATCGCTCTTGTACCTCTCCCTGATGTCCATCGCGAGCGGCTGGATCGCCATCATCTTGACCTGCGAGCGCATGGATTTGCGGTTGAGCGGCCAGAGGACCACCCGCATCAGGACCCCGATCACGATGAGCACCCAGCCGTAGCCGAGGCTGAGGCCTTCGTGCAGCGCCTCGACCACCCAGAGGACGCCCACGACCAGCGGTCGCATCAGCGCGCGCAGGAACCCCGGCCCGTAGGGGTTGACCTCTTCGAGATCGTCGCCGACCGCGAGCAGGCGATCGCGTTCGATCGGTCCCAGATAGGTCCGGTAGGAATAGGTGCCCGCGGCGCTGACCGGGACGCCGACCCGCACGGCCGCCCGGTCCGCCAGATTGGCCGGGTCGGCCCAGATCCCGGAGAGGACTTCCGCCCCGCCCGGCCGGGAAGCCGGGAGAATCACCTCGACGAAGAACTTGCTCTTGACCGCGGCCCACCGCAGCGGACCGCTGATTGCCTCGGGTTCCCGGATACGCCCCAGTGAAAGGGACTCGATCCCCCCGTCGACCGGATTCCCCGAGACCGCCATCCGCCCCAGGTCGTCCTCCACCTTCAGTTCGTTGACCGCGAGCCCCGCACCCATTCCGACGAAGAGCGCGGGGCGTTCGACCGCCGGCAGCTCGCCTTCCACCTCGATGATGTACGAATCCGCCGTAAAGGTGTAGCGGATTTCGCTGAAGAAGGTGGCCTCCCCCGGTTGGTCGTAGCGGAAGGTCAGTGTCCTGGCGCCGCCGCCCTCGCCGATCCGGATTTCGTCCGCCGGCGTCACGGTGTGCGGGTAGCGGGTCAGGTCCGCGGGATTGCCGCTGCTCTGGTACTGCCACTGTCCCGTCAGGATCTCGGACCCGTCCGGCACCAGCTCGACCCACCCCTCGCGGGTGAACGACTCGTAGCCCGGGAGCCTCACCGAGCGGACAGCCGCCCCGTAGTTGGAGAATTCGATCCGGTAGAGCGGCGTCTCGACGGTGACGATTCTCTCGGTTTCGTCGAGGCCGAGCTCGCCACCGGCGGGTGTAACGGTGGTGGGTGAAACGGACAGGTCGGGCACCTCACCCGGAAGTTCCACCGGCGGGTCGACCCGTTCGTCGGTCGCCACCGGCGGCGCGCCCGGGCCGCCCACTTCATCTGCAGGCGGCGGTTCCGGCGGAGCCGTGGGGAAGAGCACGCCGGTGATGACGAAGACGCCGATCATCAGCAGCAACGCCAGCGCGAAACGGGCTTCCGGCTTCATCGCCGGCCTCCCCCCGTCGTTCCGGCGGCGGTCGTTCCAGCTCCGCGCGCTTCGCCGCCCTCCGGCGCCCCGGGGACCATGTCGATGCCGTAGCCGCCCCAGGGGTGGCAGCGCGCCAGCCGCCTCGCTCCGAGCCACGCTCCCCGCACGGGACCATGCGTCCGGACGGCTACCCGGGTGTACTCCGAGCAGCTGGGATGATATCGGCAAGAGGCCGGCAACAGCCCCGACACGTATTTCTGGTAGAACCGGATCGTCCCGAGCATCAGTTTCGAGACCATAGCGCCTCCAATCCGCCCGTCGTCTCTGCTTCGAGAACGGCATACGACGCACCGTACGCTTTCCTTCGCGCACGGATCAGAACGTCGCAGCCCCGGCCGGCCTCCCACAGCTCTCCGAGCACCCTCCGGCGGGCTATCTCGCGAAGGCGGCGCTTCAGACGATTCCTCGCCACGATCCCCTGCCCGAGCTTCGGGACGATCCAGCCGATCCGCGGCCGCCGTCCCGTCCCATCCAGAACATGGAGGTCGAGGGAGGGGGTCCTCGTGCGCTTGCCCCGCTTCAGGACCTTCCTGATGTCGCGGGTCAGGCGTATCCGCGCCGCCCGGGGCAGCCGCTCGCCCATCGGACCCGCCTACCGGGAGTTCTTGGACCCGACGCGGACCGCCAGCGCCCGCCGTCCACGCCGACGCCGCCGGTTGAGGGTCGCACGACCCGCCCGGGTCTTCATGCGCGCCCGGAAGCCGTGCTTGTTGAGGCGCTTGCGGTTCCTTGGCCTGTACGTGGGTTTCATCGTTCCAATTGCCTTCTCGGGATGGCGGCTGAGCGGCGGCCGTCCATGTGTTCGCGAACCTTTGCGCCGACCGGAGTCGGCCGGCCAGCCAATCAAGGTACCGGCGGGGAGGCGGACCGGTCAACCGCGGTCGACTTCGGGCCCGGACGGGCGCCGTGTCTTCTCTTCCTGGGGGTCGTGGCGGGGCGGGCCACCCCTCGATTGACATACGGTGGTCCGCCGGGTACGTTGGGCGCCCCCGTCCACGAACCCGGGAAGGCATGGAAGAGCGCGCACACGACCTTTGGGAGCAGATTCTCGAGCAGGCCAGGAGGGGTCTGCCGGAGCAAACCTACGCCACCTGGGTTTCGAGCGCCCGGTTCGTTTCCTGGGACGGCGGCGCCCTGCACATCGTCGCGCCGAGCCGGTTTCATGCCGAGTGGCTGGAGGACAAGTACGGCCAGACCCTGCAGGAGATCGGCGGCCGAATCCTCGGCACGCCCGTCCGGTTGCGGGTCTCGTCGGCGGAAGCGTCGCAGGAGCGGGCGGCCCCGGAGGTCACGGTCACTCCCATCGTGGAGCCGCCGGAGCCGACTCCGGTACCGCTTCCCGCTCCCGCGGACCTGGGGCTCAACAGCCGCTACACCTTCGAGCGGTTCATCGTCGGCCAGAACAACCAGTTGGCGCAGGCCGCCAGCCAGTCCGTCGCCGAACGCCCGGCCCAGGGCTACAACCCGCTCTTCCTCTACGGAGCCACCGGCCTCGGCAAGACCCATCTGATGCACGCCATCGCCCACCACATCCTGCACACCGGTGAAGCCGTCCGAATCTGCTACATCCCGGCGGAGCAGTTCGTCAACGAGATGGTGGCGGCGATCTACGGAAACACCACCGCCGCTTTCCGGGCCCGCTATCGCTCCTACGACCTTCTGCTGGTGGACGACGTTCAGTTCCTGCGCAGGAAGGAGCACACCCAGGAAGAGTTCTTCCATACGTTCAACGTGCTGCACAACGGTGGCAGGCAGATCGTGCTGACCAGCGACCGGCACCCGAAGGAGCTCGACGGGCTGGAGGAGCGGCTGGTGTCGCGCTTCGAATGGGGTCTGGTCGCCGCGGTGCACCCGCCGGACTACGAGACCCGACTGGCGATCCTGAAGAAGAAGGCGCACGAGGACAGCGTCGAGCTCGATCCCGAGGTCCTGGACCTGATCGCGCGGGTGTGCAAGTCATCCGTGCGCGAACTCGAGGGAGCCATCATCAAGCTGCTCGCGTTCTCGTCGCTGACCCGCCGCGAACTCACCGTCGAGCTCGCCCGCCAGGCGCTGCTCGGCGGAGCGGAATCGGCGTACCAGCCGCTCGACGCGGGGAGGATACGGGAGGTCGTGGCCGAGGAGTGGGGCGTGAGTAGCGATTCCCTCGCGTCCGTGCGCCGCTCCCGCGACGTTCTCGTTCCCAGACAGGTGGCGATGTTCCTCATGCGCACCCTCCTGGATATCCCTCTGGCGCGAATCGGCCGTGAGTTCGGCGGTCGCGATCACTCGACCGTTCACCACTCCATCAGAAAAGTGGACGGCCGCCTGTCCAGTGACGAGGACTTCCGGCAGCGGGTCACCGATCTGCGGCAGCGGCTGGAGAACTGCGCCTGATGGCCGGGCGGTGTCTGAGCAGGTGCGGACCACTGTGGAAAACCGCGTTGATAACACCCCGAAAACCATCCGTTTTCCACGGAACCGGCCTTCGGTGTCGGTAGAGGGGACGTGTTCCACGGTTTTTCCACGTGGCGTACGATCCTGCTTATCATCGCCCCCAATTGGCCTTGCGGGCGCTTTCGCCGCTCTGATTCCATCTTTCCACAGACCCTATGATGACGATCTTCTCTTTACCTGTTACTAATTCTTAAGGGGACCCCCGGGGTCCGTGGAATTCCCCCGTCGCCGGGCTTCCCCCCGGCAGAGCCACCATGAAACTCACGATCACACGCCAGAATCTTCACAGCGGCCTCGGCGCGGTTTCCGCCAGCATTCCCACCCGAACGACGCTGCCCGTCCTCTCGAACGTGCTCCTGGAAACGGAAGGGGACGCGCTGTGGATCAGCGGCACCGACCTCGATGTCTGGATCCGGATCAAGGTGCCAGCGCAGATCGTCGAGGGCGGCGCGATCACCATCCCGGGAAGGAAGCTGCAGGAGCTCACGCGGGAGCTCCCCGACGAGCCGGTGGACCTGCACATCCGTGGGCACCAGGTCGAGATCGACTGCGGCTACAGCCGTATCAAGCTTAACGGACTCCCCAGCGAGGAATTCCCCGAGCTGCCGGCGATCGAGTTCGAGGAGGGGTGGAAGGTTCCGGAGAAATCGCTTCACACGCTGATCAACACCACCTCGTTCGCGGTCTCGCAGGAGGAGAGCCGGCCGATCCTCAACGGCGTTCTCTGGGAGCTTGACGACGGCCGGATGAGCATGGTGGCCACGAATGGCCACCGTCTTGCGCGCACCGCGGTGAAGGTGGACTCGACGGGGGGCCGGCGGGCGGATCTGATCGTGCCGCCCGCGGCGCTCGCCCAGGTGGCGCGGATCTTCGACGGGGACGGGGAACTCAGCGTGGCGCGGGGCGGCAATCATCTCGGATTCTGCTCCGACACGCAGGAAGTATACACGCGCCTGATCGAAGGAAAGTACCCCAACTACGAGCAGGTGATCCCGAAGGACAACGACAAGTCGGCCCGGGTGAGCCGCACCTCGATGGAAGCTGCGGTGCGGCGGATCGCAGTGGTGGCGAGTGCGTCGACGCGCCGGGTCAAGCTCGCGTTCGAGAACGACCGGGTCCACCTGGACGCGATGACCCCGGATCTGGGCGAGGCCCACGACGAAGTCGAACTGGACTACCAGGGAGACGGCATCGAGATCGGCTTCAACGCCAACTATCTCCTGGAAGTGCTGGGCAAGATGCCGACGGAGGAGGTCAAGTTGAGCTTCAAGACGCCGGAGCGGGCGACCACGATCGAGCCCGTCGACGGCGACATGGAATACCTGTGCCTGATCATGCCCCTGCGTCTGGTGGACTGACCTCCCGGGACGCCCGGAGTGTCAGTGCAGCGGCCGGGTTTGCGCCCGGCTCAGCGGAGGTCCCCGCCCGTGAAGACGGCGCGAAAGTCGTAACCGGCCTCGGCAACGCGCTCGCCGCCCCCCTCTTCGCGGTCCACCAGGGCGAGCACGCCGGCGATCACGGCACCATGACGAGCGACGACCTCGACGGCGGCAAGCAGGCTCCCCCCGGTCGTCACCGTATCGTCCACCACGACTACCCGTGCCCCCACGGGCAACCCACCCTCGATCTGCCTTCCCGTGCCGTGCCCCTTGGCCCGCTTTCGCACGGTGAAGGCGTCGAGGCGGTGGCCTCGCCGCGTCGCGTGGTTCGCGATCGCGTACGCGACCGGATCGGCACCCAGCGTCATCCCGCCCACGAAGTCCGCCTTCCAGCCGGCTTCCTCGATCACCTGCCAACACACCTCGCCGACCAGCACCTGTCCCTGGCCGCTCATCGTCGTGAGCCGGGCGTCGATGTAGTAGCGTGAACGGCGGCCGCTTGCGAGTGTAAAGTCACCCGACTTGACGCTGCGGCGGCGGAGGAGCTGGCGGAGACGGGAGAGAGAGGACATGTGCATGCCAAGATACTTGAGACGGTCCCGCGGAGGTAGCGGCCTTTGCCTGCTGGCTGCCGCCGCCGCGGGACTTCTGAGCAGTTGCGATCCGATGGGCATCGGCAACGGACCGTTGCGGTTTGGCCAGTCGGGAGAGATCCGTGTCACGGTCGAGAGCCCGCTCTACCTCGGCGCGGGGTGGCTGCGGCAGGTGCTTACGTGGCGCTCGGACGGCGCCTGGAGGGTCATCGAGGAGATCGGCTACCGCGGTGCCGTGGGCGAGGAGCATACCGAGCCTGCCCCGGGGCTTCCGTTCGAGTACGCCTCGCTCTACGCGTCGCTCATCCAGAAGCTGAACGACGACGAGGGGTTCAAGCTGATCGGGTTCCCGGCTCTGGATGAGATCCAGGATCCGGAATGCCGGTCCGGGATGAGCCGGGTTACGGTGCGCATGTACGACGAGTCAGGCCGTGAGGGACGCGACTGGACGCGCTGCGCGGACGGCAGCCTGGCCAACCTGACGACGCGCGGATCCGGGCCCGATGTCGCGGCCAGCCGGGTTGTCCAGGCTGCCATCTTCGTGCGCAACAGCACGGTGGGGACGGATTTCATCTCCAGGTACTCCGGCAGCCTGCCCTTTGCGACGCTGGACCGCGGCACGGAGACGGGTTCGGGGTTGGAGGGGGCGTTGGACTTCCGCTCGCCGAACGGCGCCGGTGCGGAAGAGGCGCCGGAGGGGTTTGAAGACTGGTGGAGCTCGCACGTCGGCGACAGGCAGCGTCCGCTGCCCGAGGTCGACTGGGCCAACGAGATGATAGTGGCAGTCGCCCCGGGGGTGCGAGAGGAAATCGGGGACTCGGTTGAGGTCCGGCGAGTGCTGGCGATCGACAACGGCACCCGGGTCGAGTGGGTTGAGCGCACGCCGGGCAACTTCTGCGCACCGGCCCGGCGCCGGGTCCAGCCCTTTCACATCGTCGTCGTTCCGAAGGCGCCGGAGCCCGTGCTGTTCGTAAAGTTGCCCACCGAGGCGGTCCCGTGCGGCAGCTGATGCGGGGAGCCGGTCCTTGAGCCTCCGGAACCGCTTTACGGTGCTGTTCGTGGTCTTCGCGGTGCTGATCACCGCGCTTGGCGGGTGGCTGTCGTGGAGTGGGGCCGCAGGGAGCCTGGAAAAGCAGATGGATGAAGCGCTCCTGGATGTGGCCGGAGTGGCGGCCTACGAGTTCAGAGGTGCCGAACAGTACCTGAGCGATGTCACCCCCGGGCGCGAGGAGGCGTCCGACAACTACCTGTATTACCATGCGATCCTCCGGCACCACAAGGACAACGGACATGTAGAACGCGCGGATATCTTCCGCTGGAGCCCCGGCGACCCGGTAGCGACCGTCCTGGTAAGTTCGGAACCGCCCGAGGAGGTGCAGTTCGGGGAGGAGCTGGATCTGGTGCAGTTGTTCATCTTCCGGGAACTGCCCCTGATGGCGGAATCGGAAGACGGCAGGGCCACCACGGAACTCTTCTATTCGAACGGAAAGCCTTACAAATACGGGATCGCTCGTTTGCCGGCTCCGCCGAACACCTTCCTGGGGGTTCAGATTCCCGCCGACTACCTGCAGCCGCTAAGTGAGCTCTTCCAGCGGATTCTGGCGTTGTCCGCCCTTGCCGCCGCCCTTGCCGGGCTGATCGGATGGCGTCTCGCGGGAGGGATCGTCGCGCGTCTGGAGACGCTGAGCAGGGCGGCTCTGCGCATCCAGCGCGGCTGGATGGACCGGCCGGTCAAGCTGGAAAGCGAAGACGAGCTGGGGCGTCTGGCGCGGGCGATGGAGCGGATGAGGTCGGGGATCCAGCGCCGCGATGAGCAGTTGCGGCGCATGCTGTCGCAGGTGGCGCACGAGATTCGCAACCCCCTGGGGGGGCTGGAGCTCTTCGCCGCGGCGGCGCAGGACACGGACGATGCCGAAGAGCGGCACCGGATCCTCACCAAGGTTCGGAAGGAAGTCGTGGGCCTGAATGGGATCATCGACGAGTTCCTGGGCTTCGCGCGCCCGGACCGGTCGGAGCCCAGGCTCCACGACGTGCGGGTCCCGGTGGAGGAGGCCGCCAGCCTTGTAGAGGTGGAGTTCCAGAAGAACGGCGGCGCCCTGGAACTGCAGTTCCCGGAGCAGCCGGTCCTGGCGATCGCGGATCCCCTTCAGGTGAAACGGGCGGTGTTGAACCTGATTCGCAACGCGTCGCAGGCGGGGAAGCGCGTCTGGGTGGAGGGCCGCCCGGTCCACGGTGAGGTTCGGATTTCGGTGCGCGACGATGGCCCCGGAGTTGGCCCGGAACTCCGCGAGCGAATCTTCGAGCCCTTCGTGGGCGACAAGGCGCAGGGCGCGGGACTCGGGCTGGCGATCGTCAAGCAGCTGGTGGAGTCGAACGGGGGCAGAGTGGTGCTCGCGGAGCCCTCCGGCGACGGCGCACCGGTCGGTGGGGAGGGGGCGGAGTTCCACCTGTACCTGAACAGCCCCGACAGTCTGCCCTCTGGAGGGGGGTCCGGCTCGGCGGCACCGAAGGACTCGAAGCGATGAACGCTCCCGGTCAGATCCTCATCATCGACGACAACGACACGATGCGCGAAGCGCTGGAGCTCCACATGCGCCGGCGCGGGCACGCCACGCGCTCCGCCGAGGGCGGCGCCCAGGGGCTCAAGTTGCTGGAGGATGAGGGGGCGGACCTGGTCATCACCGACCTGAAGATGGCGCGGGTGGACGGAATGAAGGTCCTTGAGGAGGTCAAGAGCGCCTCGCCGGACACGGAGGTCCTCGTGATCACCGGGTACGGCACGGTCGAGAAGGCCGTAGAGGCGATGAAGCTGGGCGCGTGCGACTTCATCACCAAACCGTTCTCCACGGAAGAATTCGTGATCAAGGTGGACCGGATCCTGCGTGAACGCCGGGCTCGGCTGGAACTGCAGCAGGAAAACGTCGCCCTTCGCGTCAAGAACACCTACCTGCGCCTCCAGACCGGCGACGAGCCGCCCGTTCCCTACGGCGAGATGGTGGGAGAGTCCGATGGGATAAGACAGGTCAAGCGGCTGGTCGCGAGGGTCGCGCGCTCCGACTCCACGGCCATGATCTACGGCGAGTCGGGAACGGGCAAGGAACTGGTCGCCCGAGCGATTCACGCCCGCTCCGGACGCCACGGCGGACCGTTCATACGGGTGAACTGTGGCGCCATGCCCGAGGGACTTCTCGACTCGGAACTCTTCGGCCACGAGCCCGGGGCGTTTACGGACGCGAGGAAGCGTCGGCGGGGCCGCTTTGAGCTCGCCGACGGCGGAACGCTCTTCCTCGACGAGATCTCGACGGTATCGCACGGCACCCAGGTACGGTTGCTGCGCGTGCTGCAGGAGCGGGAACTGGAGCGCGTAGGCGGCGAGGAGACCATTTCGGTGGACGTTCGGATCGTGGCCGCCACCAACACGGCACCCGAGGATCTCCTGGCCGGCAACGGCTTTAGAGAGGATCTGTACTACAGGCTCCACGTCTTCCCTGTGCTCGTGCCCCCCCTCAGGGAACGCAAGGACGACATTCCGCTTCTCGCGAACCATTTCGTCGAGAAGCTCAGGGCGCGCACACGCGCTCAGGTGACCTCCATCGACAGCGGGGCCATGCAGCAGCTCGTCGACTACGACTGGCCCGGCAACGTGCGGGAACTGGAGAACGTGATCGAGCGGGCGCTGGTGCTCGCGGAAGCGGAAACGCTGCACAAGGAAGACCTCCCCTTCCTCGCGAACCTGGGCTCAGGGGGCGACGGAAGGTCGTTTGCGGGTTCGGTCGGCGATCGGTTGGACCTGGCACGGGCGGTCGAGGAGTTCGAGGCCCGGCTGATCCGTCAGGCCCTGGAGAGGTCCGGGGGCGTCAAGGCGGAAGCCGCCCGGCTGCTGAAGCTGAAGAAGGCGACGCTCCAGTACAAGATCGAAAAACACGGGATCTAGCAGTCCGTGGTCAAAATCCCCCCGGCATTCGAGCGGCGATGCGGCCTGGCTGCTGGACGGTCGGTGTTGCGGTGCCTCATCGTGCTCGCGGCCGTGCCCGGCGTGCTTGACGCCCAGGACGTGAACCGCGACGCCGTGGACAGTGCGCACACGGCTTACCTGGACGTATACGAAGTGTACGAGGACACCAAGGCAACATGGGGTGAAGTGACGACCCGGTGGGAGAGCCTCATCGCCGACCTCGAGCAGGCGGATCGGCGTGACGACGAGGCGGCGAGGAACAGGCTGCGGCCCTTGATCCAGGGAATGGTGGGAGAGAGGGGCGATGCCCGGAGGGAGTTCAGGAAAGCCGAAGCGGATTGGTATGATGCCGGCCGAACGCTGATCCGGAGAATCGGGGCCTATCAGCTCTACCTGAGCAATCGACTGCTGGAAGCAGACGAGGAGTCCCAGGACTCCCTTCTTGATGAGTACGACGAAATGGACGCGTTGCGCGACGAGGTCGAGAACCAGATGGGGCCGCAGGAGCCGTTGACGCTGCCGGAAATGCCCGACCTCGAGGCGATGCCGGAAAACACGCCCGCGGAGCTCAGGCGCAAGGCTGGCAGGTTGGAAGACCACGTTGCCGTGCTGGACCGGCTTCTGGACGACCTGGATTCCGAGATCGGCCGGCTCGAGATAGATCTGCAGCGCGAGAACACAATGCGCCGGTGGGAGCGGGATCCGGGGGGAAGGAGGAACCTTCCCACCGGAGTGGGAGGCGCCGGTGCGGGAGGCACCGGAGCCGATACGACGGAAGTGGACCTCGACGAACCGACGCTCGCACAGAAGATTGAGGAATTGAAGCAATTGAAGGAAGAAGTCACGGATAACAGAGATCGCTTCCAGGAACGGGCGGAAGAGCTGAGACGGCGTCTGGGAGGGACTCCATGAGGCGCGCGGGGGTCTTCCTGGCGCTGGCGTTTCTCGTGTTCTGCGGCGGCCCGCGGACGCTGGAGGCTCAGCTCGGAATCGGAGGCTCGCTGACCGGCCGCACGGCCCTGGAGTTGTACCGGGGCGATTTTTCGGCGGTGACGCACCCCATCGTCGACTCGGCGGAGAGCGTCATCGCGGTAGCCAGCGAATGGGAATTCCTGCTGGGTCGGGCCTTTGCGCATTCGAGCCGCCGTTTCGAGGTGACCGTCGACGGGACGCTTCAGCAGTTCGCGACAGCGGGATTCCTGCAGAGGAACTATGCCCCAAGGACGCAGAGCTTCTCGCTGCAGACCCTGTACACGGAGCGCCTTGAAGCCGGAACACTCACCCTCGACGCCCAGGTGGGCACCCGAGGAATCTCGGACCTCACGCCCATGCCGCTGTACCTTCCCCCGGGCTACCTGGCCTATTCGCTCGATGCCGGGTTCTCCAGAAGGGTTTCCGAAAACACGGGTGTGGATGCGCACGTTCGATTCCAGGACAGGGACTACGCAGGGCCGAGCGTGCTGCAAACGCTGGACTACCTGGACCTGCGTTCGTTCGAGGTGCACGCCGGCGGCGACAGAGTGTCATATGGCACCCCCGGGACCGATGACTATTCCACGCTACGGGTCTTTGCGGCGTACCTGCACCAGCGCTATCCCCTGCAGGGACACCGCCGCGATCACAAGGTTCAGGTGGGGAGCAGGTGGTACCTGGACCGTTGGGAGACATGGGGGCTTCGCGTGACGCTGGACGCGAGCGGCATCCTCAATCGCTCCAACTCCAGCCGCGTCGAATACAACGCCGCCAGAATCGCGGCGACCGCCCGGCAGCGCCTCGGAGAGCGCTATCTGCTCCTGTTGACGGGAATCTGGTCGGGAAAGAGCTACCTGGGTCCCCAGGAGTTCCTGGTGCCCGGCGAGGAAGCCGACAACGCGGCGATCTTCGAGGGCGAGCTCTCCCGCGTCCTCGGGGCGGGCATTTCGGTCAGCGCGGGTGGGAGCTGGACTCGCGCGGAGACCAACATCAGCGGGGACTACTATCAGCGGGTTCGCTTCTACGTCGGCCTGGACAAGATCCTCGGGTTCTGAGGAGGAGGGCTCGCCGCAACCGCGCTACTTCTGCGCGCGCGACGCCGACAGGGCCGCAAGGACCTGGTCGATGCCGGCCTCGGTGTGGTCCGCGTTGATCTGAAATCGGATGGACTCGTCGCCACGAGGCACCACCGGGTAGGCGAGCCCGGTGGCCAGCACGCCGGCGTCAAAGAGGGCCGCGACGAGGCGCCGCGTCTCGGTGGTGCCGCGGACCATGATGGGGACGATGGGGTGGTCGCCCGGGATGATCTCGAAGCCGCGTTTCAGCAGTCCTGCCTCGAACCGCCTGGTGAGTGCGCGGAGATGGCTGAGGCGGCGCGCGCCCTCCGGGCCGGTGAGGATCTCCAGCGACTTCATCGCGGCCGCGGCCTCCCCCGCCGTGATCGGGTTCGAGTAGATGTACAGCGGCGACGATTCGCGCAGGAAGCGGACCACCGGAGCGCTCGAAACCACGTAGCCGCCGTTGACGCCGAAGGCCTTGCCCAGCGTTCCCACCAGGATGTCGCAGGGGGCGCTGTTCGTGTACTCCTCGGTCCCCCTGCCCGTAGCCCCGAAGGCCCCGACGCCGTGCGAATCGTCCACCACCACCACGACGTTCTCGGGGTAGTCCGGGTCGTGGCGCTGCGCGATCTCCATGATCTCGTCAACGGGAGCGTGGTCGCCCCGCATCGAGAAAATGCCGTCGGTGACGACGAGCACCCGCCGCGCCTTCCCCTTCGCACCCTCCAGCTGCCGGTCTAGGGCGGCCATGTCCAGGTGCGGGAAGATCCCCTTGCCCGCCGGCCGCGACATGCGGATCGCGTTGATGATGCAGTTGTGGTTGAGTTCGTCGGAGAGTACGAAGGTCGCCTTGTCGGTCAGCGAGACGAGGGCGCTCACCACCGCCGCGTAGGCGGACGAGAAGATCATCCCCTCCTGGCGGCCGTGGAAGTCGGCGAGTGCCCGCTCGAGCGCCACATGCTGGATGTGCGTGCCCGCGATGAACCGCACCGCGCCGGGGCCCGCGCCCATCGCCCGCGCCGTGACCTCCTCGGCCTCGAT
The DNA here is from genome assembly GCA_009841475.1 of Gemmatimonadota bacterium. Lineage (GTDB taxonomy): Bacteria > Gemmatimonadota > Gemmatimonadetes > Longimicrobiales > Gaopeijiaceae > Bin94. The sequence continues at coordinate 4,240 of VXLT01000158.1, read as the reverse complement.
GACCTCCGGGTGCAGACTCAGGCCCAGGTAGGAATTTGCGTTCATGCGGATGAAGGGCTTGTCGCCCTGGCCCTCCAGCAGGAAGCGCGGGCCGTGCCCGTCCCCCGCCGGGATCACCTCGCGCACCACCACCTCGGCGCCCTTCGCGGTGCCCTGCTCCTCGAGTCCGGCCACCAGCCCCTCGACCACGCCGGCCAGGCGGTCCATCGGCATCTGCGTCTACCTCCCGGCGGCCAGCGCCCCTTCACGGGCGAGTTGCTCGTTCAGCCCCCGGAACATGTCCGTGACCATGTCGGGGAGATCGTATTCGTGGCGCCAGCCCCACTGCTCGCGAGCCTCGGAGTCGTCGAGCCGGGAGGGCCAGGAGTCGGCGATGGACTGGCGCAACGGATCGGGATCGTAGTCGATCCGGAAGCCGGGGACGTGGGATCGGATCGCCGCCGCGAGCTCGTCCGGAGTGAACTGCATCGCGGTGACGTTGAAGGCGTTCCGGTGCGTGAGCCCTTCCGGCGGTGCCTCCATTACCTCGATGACGGCGCGGATCGCGTCCGGCATGTACATCATGTCCATCCGGGTGTCCGCGCGCAGGAAACAGGTGTAGCGCCCCTCGCGCAGCGCTGCGTGGAAGATCTCGATCGCGTAGTCGGTGGTGCCGCCGCCGGGAGGCGCCGCGTAGGAGATGAGCCCGGGGAAGCGCAGGCCGCGCGCGTCGACGCCGAAGCGGCTGTGGAAGTAGTCGCAGAGCAGCTCCCCGGCGACCTTGGTCACGCCGTACATCGTGGTTGGGCGCTGCAGGGCGGACTGGGGCGCCGGGTCCCGGGGAGTCCCCGGCCCGAACGCCGCGATCGAACTCGGCACGAAGACGCGGCACCCGGCCTCGGCCGCGACTTCCAGGACGTTCACCAGCCCGTTCATGTTGATGCGGTACGCGCGCACCGGGTCGGCCTCCGCCGTCGCCGAGAGGATCGCTGAAAGGTGATGGATCGCGGTGGCGCCGAAGCGGGTGACCGTGTTCCGCAGCGCGTCGATGTCGAGGCAGTCCAGCTGCTCGGCCGCGCAGCGCGACGCCCACAGGGCGGGGTCTCGGATGTCGGTCGCCAGGACCCTGCCGGGCCCATAGCGGCCGACAAGGCTTTGGGTGAGTTCGGTCCCGATCTGACCGGCGGCACCGGTGACGAGGATGCGCTTCATGACGGGGACAAAGATGGTCTGAAACCGCCCGAAGGCAAGCGGTCTTGCGCTCTGGCCGGCTACCGCCGTCCGGAATCCCGGGAACGCCGCCCGTCCCGGCTGCGTTGGACACGGTCCCGGTCAATGCTGAGAATCCTCGAAAACCGGTCCCGCTGCCCGGGGGTGAGGATGCGGCCGATCTCGGCTTCCAACGAGTCGCGCTGGGCCTGGAGCACCGGCAGAACATCGGCCCAGAAGGCTTGTGCATCCTCCCGGTTTCTGTCGAGTGCCAGGTTGATCTCGCTGACCTGTTCTTCGCTCAGATCAAGTGCCCTGACCAGACGCTCGGACACGAGCAGCCGCGTCATGTCCGACCAGCGCCGCGGCTCGTCCCGCGCTCCCTGCTGGCGCTCTTCCGGTGGACGGGACGGACGCCGGTCCCTGTCCGGACGGAATACCGCCGACCGTTCGGAACCGGCCCTGTGCTCGACGATGCGCAGTGTGCCCAGGGTCGCGGCCCCACCCGCCAGGAACACGGCGGAAAGCAGGGCGATCGCGGCGAAACGGCGGCTCATGGAACGTACTCCTCGACGGCGTTGACCAGGTCGATGGCCGTGGGTGCGTCGCCGCCCTCGATCCAGGCCGCGACGGACCAGGGCATCACCACCTCCGCCAGCGAGACCTCCAGCGGGGCGGCGTCTCGGCCGGGCAGCAGGAGCAGCACCGCGATCGCCGCCGCGGCGAGTCCGGCCGCACTGGCCAGCACGGGGCGCTGCCACCCCGACAGCGTTCCAGCCAGGGTCCGTTGCCGGCGCGCCTCCAGAATCGGCCCGGCGCGCTCCATGATCCCGGCCACGAGAGCTTCCCACCGTGACGGATGCACTTCGGGATCGAGATTGAAGACTTTCGGGTCGGCATCCGTATTCAAGGATTGGGGTCTCTTCATCGGTCACACATTCTCCAGCGCGAGTCGGCCGCCCAGAAGTCTCCGCATCGACCTGCGGGCGACATGAAGGTGCACCCGCGAAGAACCCGCGGAGATACCGAGTTCGCGGGCGATTTCGCCGTGCTTCCAGCCTTCGAGGTCATAGAGGACGAGTACCTTTCTCTGCAATTCCGTGAGGTTCTCCATCGCTTCTCCCAGGCGGCCGCGAAGTTCCGCGTTCGCGACATCCGCCAGGGGGTCGTCCGGTGAAGCCGCCGAGGCCGCCTTTTCAAGCGGTGCCGCCGTTCTGAGCCTTTCCCGTTGCCTGTAGTTGTGGGCGGTGTTGCGGACGATGACGAGCAGCCACCCCCGGAACCCCTCCGGGTTGCGGCAGTCGTCGATCCGCTGCAGCGCCTTGATGAAAGCATCCTGTACCACGTCGTCCGCGTCCGCGGAGATGTCCAGCTTCGACCGTGCGACGGCGTGGGCCGCCCGCAGGTGCCGCCGGACCAGCTGGTCGAAGGCACGGCTGTCGCCGCGGCGAACCCGGGCGACCAGCACCCCGTCGGTCTCGCTACGCTCCATATGGGGACGACAGGCGAATGGGGTGAACCGTTAGTCCAATAGACCGGCATGAGCACCGAGAGCGGCGAGGCGACGCGTTGGCGAGGCGCCGTGAGAGGCGAACGGCGTCACTGCTCGCCCCCAGCCGGCGTGGTCCGCGGTGTCCAGCGTTCCGCGTCGCGCTTCTCGTACTTGTCCATCGCGCGGTCGAAGGCGGCCTCGAGGTCAATCCCCTGCTGGTTCGCCAGCGAGATCAGCACGAACAGGATGTCCGCGATCTCGAGTTCCAGCTCGGCGGGCGCCTCGTCGCCCCGCTTGGGCTTCGAGCCGAAAAGGTGATTGACCTCGCGCGACAGCTCTCCGACCTCCTCCATCAGGCGCGCGAGGATCGCCAGCGGCGGCCAGTAGCCCTCCTCGAACCTGCCGATCCAGCGGTCGACCCGCTCCTGCGCGTCGCGGATTCTCAAGGGACGGCTCCCGTTCGCGGGAGGGGGTGGGCTTGCCGGCGGCAATTCCCCTTCGCGAGCGGAACCAAAGTCACGGCCGCACCACGATCTTTCCGAACACTCCGCCCGCTTCGAGGAGCTCGTGGGCCTCGCGGACCTCGTCCAGAGACAGGACGCTGTGAATCGGAGGGGTGGCCACGCCGTCGAATATCAGGTTCATGGCTTGCCGGAACTCGGCCGGCGTTCCCATCGTCGACCCCAGGAGCGAGAGCTGCCGCCAGAAGAGGAGGCGGATGTCGGTCATTCCGGTGGCGCCGGTGGTGGCGCCGAAGGTGACGAGGCGCCCACCGACGGCGAGCGCCCGCACCAGATCGCGCCAGATCGCCTCGCCGACCGAGTCCAGGCAGAGATCGATCCCGCGCTTGGCCGTCGCCCGGTAGACCTCCCGCGGCCAGTCGCAGGCGGTGCGGTCGAAGACGTGGTCGGCGCCGAGCTCGCGGACCCGGCGCACGCTGTCCTCGGAGGACGTGATCGCGAACACCTCGGCCCCGGCGGCGCGTGCGTACTGGATCGCCATCGTGGAGACGCCGCCGCTGGCGCCGGTGAGGAGGACGCGTTCCCCCGCGCGCAGCCCCCCGCGCGACGTCAGCCCGTGCCACGCGGTGACGCCGACGAGCGCGCCCGCGGCTGCGACCTCGTCGCTGACGCCCTCCGGTATCTCCATCAGGTTGGCGGCGGGCACCACCGCATACTCGGCGAAGCCGCCCTGGGTATGCTCGCCGATGATCTCGAGGGGCGCGGAGCGGGTGTTGGCAAGCCGCGCCAGCCGGTACCAGTCGTAGTTGAGCGACGGGTCCGCGACCACGCGCTTGCCCTCCCAGCCGGGGGAGACGCCGGGGCCGAGTTCGTCCACGGTCCCCGCGATGTCCGACCCGCCGATGTGCGGCATCGGGATGTCGATCGGCAGGCCGCGCCGCATCCAGAGGTCAAGGTGGTTGAGGGAGGACGCGGCGACCCGGATCCGGACCTCGCCGGGTCCGGGTCGGGGGGTGGGCATCTCGTCGACGGTGATGACTTCGGGGCCGCCGTTGGTGTGGAAGATTGCCGCTCTCACGGGGGGCTCGCTGTTGGGGGG
>VXLT01000167.1 GCA_009841475.1 Gemmatimonadota bacterium | reverse complement strand
ACGTCAATGACCTCAATCAGATGTGAATCCGCTAGACAATGCCCGTCCGGCGAGATGTTGAGGCCGTGCGGCCCCTCTGTCTCGGTCGCCATCTCGCCGACGGCGATGGTGCGGTCGAGCACGGCGCCATCCGGCCCGAAGCGGATGCGGTGCAGCAGGTCCGCCGACTCGGCACCGACGTAGACGTAGTAGTCGGCGGCCGGGGGTTGCTCCGCGCTTGCAGGCGTCGATACGCCCAGGCCGGCGGCGGCAAGCGCCGGGAGTGCGAGCCGGAGCGCCTTGCCACGAAGCGCCGGGCAACAGTACCAGCCAGACCGACTTGTCCAGTCTACCTTACATGATGTCATATTCTCTTTACACCCCGCGTCCTTGAGGATCCACCCCTCGCCCCCATCGGTTCCGGCTTTCCGGGCGAATCCGGTCCCGGACTGCTAGCTTACAGGCAGCCCGGCGCCAGGGGCAAGCCGTCAGACCGGAACCGGGCCAGACCCCGGCCACCGTCCGGAACCCCCGCCTCAATCACCCAAGACACCCGCCCGATTTGCTGACCCAGCTGTTTGTGGTCGTGGGAGTCTCTCTCGCGATCTCGTTCCTGTGTTCGGTGCTGGAGGCCGTCCTCCTCTCCGTCAGCCACTCCTACGTCGCGCTGCTGCAGAACGCGGGCGACCGCGCCGGCGACATCCTGCACGCGATGAAGCGCAAGATCGACGAACCGATCGCGGCCATCCTGACCCTCAACACCGTCGCGCACACGGCCGGGGCCGCCCTTGCGGGCGTCATCGCCGGCAACGTCTGGGAGGGAAACGAGTTGGCGGTCGGGATCTTCACCACGGGCCTGATCCTGGCCATACTCGTGCTCTCCGAGATCATCCCCAAGACGATCGGCGCCACCTTCTGGAAGCAGCTGGCGCGCCCGACGGCGCACCTGCTGCGCGTCCTGGTGGTCCTGACGAAGCCGGTGCTCGTCCCGCTCGGGTATCTGAGCCGCTGGATCGCGCCGCAGAGGTCCGGGCACGCCACGGTCAGCCGCGACGAGATCGAGGTAATGGCCGAGTTGGGCCGGCGGGCGGGAGCCATCGACGAGGACGAGTTCCACGTGATGTCGAACGTGATGCAGCTCGACGAGGTCGCCGTCAGCGAGGTGATGACCCCGAGGATCGACTTCGTCGCCGTGCCACTGGGCGCTACGGTGGCCGAGGCGATGGACGTGATGCTAGACCGCGGGAAGCTGCGGCTGCCGGTCTACGAGGACAGCCTCGACCGGATTGTGGGGATCCTCCTCGCGCGGGATCTGTGGCGGGCCGCCCGGGACGGGGACCAGGACATCCGCGGGATTGTGCGTCCCGCGCCGTTCGCGCCCGCCTCCAAGGCGGTGGTCGAGCTGATCCAGGAGATGAGGGCGAACCGCAACAAGATGGTGATCGTGGTGGACGAGTACGGGGGGACCGCCGGGCTGGTCACGCTCGAGGACCTGATCGAGGAGATCGTGGGCGAGTTCCACGACGAGCACGAGACCGACGAGCCGGCCGAGTTCCGGGAGCTGGCGGACGGACGGCTGGTAATCTGGGGCGGGACCCCGCTGAAGGACGTGGAGGACCGGCTGGGCATCGAGTTCGGCGAGGAGTTCGACACCGTCGGCGGGTACGTCTTCGGCGCGCTGAACCGCGTGGGCCGCATCGGCGACTCGGTCGAAGCGGGTGAGGGAAGATTGCGGATCGTCAGGATGCTGCGCCGGCGGATCGAGTATCTCGTTTTCGAGTTGCCGGACGGGGACTGACTCAGGAACTCGCGCCCATCTCCGGCGCACTCGCCGCCTTCACCTCCGCCCTCTTGAGAGTTCGCTCCTCCAGCCAGAAGGAGATGGCGAGCAGCACCGCCCCGCAGGAGATCGCCATGTCGGCCACATTGAAGATCGGCCAGTTCATGAACCCCAGGTCGATCGGGCCGATGAAATCGACCACGCCGTGGTCCCAGCGGACCCGGTCGATGAGGTTCCCCAGGGCGCCGGCGATGACCAGCGAGAGTGAAATCGTTCGCGCGTAGTCGTCGCCTCGAGCCCGCACCATCAGAACGATCATGAGCCCGAGCGCGAGAAGCGCGACCGGGATGAAGAACCAGCGCGGATCGTTTCCGATCGAGATGCCGAATGCGGCTCCGCGGTTGAGGGCGAACGTGAGGGGTACGTATCCACCCATGAAGTCGGGTCTGGACACCTCCTCCTGGAGCACGTTCACCGCCCAGCGCTTGGTGATGATGTCGGCGATGAGAATCAGCGGCAGCAGAACGCCGAGCATCGCCAGCTTTCGCTTCACGTTTGTGAATCTCCAAAGAAGAGCCGCCCCGCCTTCCGCACGGGCGGTCCGGGGCGGCCGGTTGATGGTATTTGGCAGGGGAGTGGAGGCGGCGGGAGTCGAACCCGCGTCCGCGAATGGATCCTGCGAGACCTCTACGTGCGTAGATCACCGATTGTCTTCACCTCCGGCAGATCCGGTGAACCGACCTGCCGGGGCTAGCCACGCGAGTGTCTCGTTCCCCGATTCCGCGGCGTGAACCGGTGAACCAGCCCGAATCGTCGACGCCTCCGCGGTCCGCCTCGGGCGGGCGGGCCGGGAAGCGGGCTGCCTATTGGCTAGGCGGCCAGAGCCAAGTTGTCGTTGGCACTTGTTGGTTTTTCCGGGAGGATTAGCGAGGTCCCCGGACCTCGGCACGCAGCCCCACGTTCACCAGACCCGTCGAAGCCGTGTCGCCCCCAAGCTTTCAATCAGCGGCCCGGCGCAACCACGGCTGGCCCGCCGGCACCATCGTAACGATAAGATGACCCGGGCCGCGGCAAAACCCCCGCCTCCGTAGGGAGGATCGCGCCATCCTCGTCCCGGCACCCGTCCAGATACCCTTCGAGCACCGCGCATACCTCCTGCAGATCGTGAACCTGGAACAGGCGTTGCCTCAGTTGGCGGCCGTCCGGGATACCCTTCGTGTACCAGCCCAGGTGCTTCCTGAACTCCCGCACCGCCTTCCCTGCATCGCGCTCGAAGGCGACGGCGTTGGCGGCGTGCCGGATGCAGATCTCGAAACGGGTGTGCAGGTCGGGCTCGCCCGGTACCGGTTCTCCCTCCAGCGCCGCGCGCGACTGCCGGAAGAGCCACGGCGCCCCGTGGGAGCCCCGTGCGATCATGATGCCGCGGCACCCCGTCCGGTCCCGCATCGCCAGAGCGTCCTCGCCGCGCCGGACATCTCCGTTCCCGATCACCGGAATCTCCAGCGCCCGAACCAGGGCGGCGATCTCCTCCCAGCGCGCCTTACCCGAATACATGTCGGCCCGCGTACGGGGGTGGAGCGTGACCATGCGGGCCCCGGCGTCCTGGCACACCCGCCCGATCGCCACCGCGTCACGGGTGGGCTCGTCGAACCCGGAACGGATCTTCACGGTGACGGGCAGCGGCGTCGCGCGATCCACCGCCCGGATGATGCGGCCGACCAGCTTCAGGTCCCGCAGGCACCCCGATCCGCCGTTGCGCTTCACGACCTTCTTGACCGGACACCCGAAGTTGATGTCCACGAAATCGGGCGCGTAGGTCTCGGTGACCAGGGAGGCGGCCTCGCCCATGGTCGCGGGATCGGCCCCGAAGATCTGCACTCCGATCGGGCGCTCCTCCTCGTGGAAGCGGAGGTAGCTCGCGGTCTTTTCGCTTCCGCGCACGATCCCCTCGGCGCTCACGAATTCGGTCAGTACCACATCGGCGCCGAAGCTCCGGCAGAGCCTGCGGAACGGCGATTCCGAGACTCCGGCCTGAGGGGCGAGAAACAGCGGCGTGTCCGGGTCCCCGGGAACCGAAAAGGGAAGTGTGTTCATCTACGAAATGTAGCAGGCCCGCCAGTGGGGGAAGCCATTCCCCGGGGACTGGCCTCTGCCTCCCGGGACGCGTACCTTCGACACCCGCCCATCTCCACTTCACATGCCAGGAGCGCCTCCCGCGGCCATGATTCTCCGGGACTTTCTGACCTCCGAACGGGTCGATCTTCACCTGGGCGGGTCGACCAGGGACGAAGTCCTCGACTCGCTCGTCAACCTGCTCGGACTCGACGACAGATCCCGGACGACGCTGGCCCGCACCCTGCGCCGAAGGGAGAACCTCGGGTCGACGGGCATCGGCAAGGGGATCGCGATCCCCCACTGCCGTTCACTGGTCGTGAACCGTCTTCATCTCGCCTACGGACGCCACCATCGTGGCGTGGATTTCGATTCAATCGACGGGAAACCCGTTTCGCATTTCTTCCTGATCGTGGCGCCTCCGCTCGAGGTATCGGGGCAGTACCTGCCGACGCTGGGCCGCATCGCCCAATTCGCCCGGGACCCCGAAGTGCCCGCGAAGCTGGCGGCGATGCACACGGCCGAGGAGCTCTTTCAGCTCCTGGACGCCAGGGGAATGTGAGGGTCCGCCGACGCTACTTGGTCACGAACATCTTCATCATGTCTTCCTCGCCATCCACGATCAGCTTGACGAGATAGACGCCCGACGCGACCAGGTTGCCGTTTCGGTCGCGTCCGTCCCAGTAGGCCTCGTACCGTCCCGGGGCCGGGTACTCCACCTGGAGGAGCGGCGCCCGCTCGCCGCCCAGCACGGACAGGGGCACCGGTGAAGCCACGAATTGGCCCAGGATATTCAGGATGCGTATCGAGACCGTGGGCGACTCTCCGTCCTCGAAGAGGGTTTCGTCGAGCACGAACGGAATCTTCGTCTCGGGATTGAACGGATTCGGATAGTTCTGTTCGAGCTTGAACCCCCGATTGCGCTCGTTCTCGCGCACAGGGGGCTCCTGAGCGGACAAACCGGCGCCGCCCGAAGCCAACAGAAGAAGGACGCACAGCACGCGTCTCAAAAGGTGTCCTGCTTTCGTTTCAGTAGCGTTGGATACGTTCGCCCCTCCCAGGGCCGCGGATTGAAGTTGCACCCTGCGGGCTCATATTACCGACCAACGGCTGCCAAAGTCAAGCGGATTGACCCGCCCGGGGTACTGTTGATTGGACGCCTGAGCGCGCGGAAGTGTTGCCCTCCGGCCAGGATCAGGCAGGGCTCGGGGACACCTTGCGGGCTCCGTCCGCCCGGTGGGTTACCCCTTCGGCGTCGAGGTGGCCGAGGAGCGGGATAAGGTGCTTGCGGGTCACCGGGAGAACCTCGCGAAAATCCGCCGGACCCAGCCCTGCCCTACCGCCCAACTTCTTCACGACCCTGGCCGCGGCCCGGTCCAGCTCCTTCGCGGGGACCCAGAAGGCGTCCCCCAGGAGGCGTATGCGTCCCTTCGCCGCGAGGAAGCCCAGCACGGGGCCGAGCGCGTCCACATGACGGGAAAGGCTGGCGGAGAGTTCGGGTGTGGTCGGTCCCTGCAGCCCTGTCTCGGCCAGACGGGCCATGATCCGTCCCGCGAGCTCCTCCTCGGCCGGAGAGGGCACGGCCTCGAACCCGGCCAGCCGCGCCAGCCGACCTTCGATCACCATGCGGCCGCCCCCGATGAGCCTTGCCGCAAGGCCGTCCGCGAGGCCGCGGCGGGCCTGGCGGGGCAGCGAACTCCTGAGCACTTCGAGCGGCGCGCCGGCCTCCAGCGAACGGGACTCGTGGTAGCGGCCCAGCGCACCCAGGATCAAGTCCTCGCCCGCGGCCACGATCATGGGGTCGTACAGGGCGGCCTCGATGAGGACGGGACGCCCGCCGGCTGCGCCATCCTCCGGCGGCTCGTCCGGGAACGAGCGGAGAGGACCCCGCCACCCGGCCTCCACCCCGGCCGCGGTGACGTCCAGACCCGCCCAGCCAGCGAGCGTGGCGACTCCGCGAACTGCGTGCTCGCCTCCCCGCGCGACCGCTCCCAGCGCGGTCCGGTCGCCGCGTGACAGCCGCTTCCGTTTCGGGGGAACCGGCTCCAGCACGACCCCGCCCGCGATGGTGGTGACGGGCGAGTACGAACGGATGACGAACCGGTCGCCCGACCGCGCCACCACTGCCGCCTCGAGGCGAAGCTGCGCGAAGGCCGGCTCGCCGGGCGGAACCTCAGCCGCGCCGAAGAGGGCCAGGCGGGCCATGACCTCCACCGTGCCGAGATGGACGCGGACGCGCTGGCCCGCTTCAAGTTTCCACCCGCTCCGAGGCAGGGCGGTCAGCTGAACCGTCAGCATCATCGAGGGACGCCAGGCCGGGTGGGAGACCAGTACGTCCCCGCGCCCGATCAAGCCGCGCCGCACGGCCACGCCCGTGAGCGCCAGCGCGGTCCGCTGTCCCGCCACGGCCTCGTCCACCTGCTCCCCGTGCACCTGAACGGCCCGCACCCGCCCGTCACCCCCTCCGGGCAGGATCCGCACTACCTCGCCTCTCGCCAGCCGCCCGGACCAGAGCGTCCCGGTTACCACGGTTCCCGTGCCCTCGACTGCGAAAACCCGGTCAACAGGAAGCCGGAAGAGGTCTTCCGCGGTCCGTTCGCGCGCACGCGCTCCGGAGCGAACCAGCGCCCTGGACAACGACTCCAGGCTCGACGGGTCGTGGACCGACGTGGGAACGACTTCTGCGTCCTCGTAGGGCGTACCCACCAGCAGGTCCCGCACGTCCTCCCGGACCAGATCGAGCCACTCCTCGTCCACCAGATCCGTCTTGGTGACCGCGACCACCAACGCGCCGACGCCCAGCATGCTCACGATCGCCATGTGTTCGCGGGTCTGGGGCATCACACCCTCGTCCGCCGCGACCACGAGCAGCACCACGTCCATGCCGGTTGCACCCGCCACCATCGTGCGCACGAAGCCCTCGTGCCCGGGGACGTCCACGATCCCGAACGCGCAGCCCTCGGCGGGCGCATAGCGTGCGAAACCCAGTTCGATGGTGATGCCGCGTTCCTTTTCCTCGGCCAGCCGGTCGGTATCGACGCCGGTCAGGGCGCCCACGAGCGCTGTCTTGCCGTGATCGATGTGGCCCGCGGTACCCAGGATCAGGTTAGTCTTCGGTGGCGGCATCCTGCTGACCGGCGGTGGCGGGTTCCAGGAAGCGGAACGAGCCGAGCCGCCGTCCTCCCAGCATGTGAAAGGCGGTGAAGTCGTCAAGCAGCGAAAGGTGGGCGCGGAGTCCGCGCAGTCCGGTCGGAGCCTCTCCCGCGAGAAGCCGTCCGAGCTGGTGCCGCGCTACCGGTCCGATCCGCCGGGCTCCCTGCGGTGGCTGGCAGCAGGAACCCCGCGAACCCCCGGCCGGCAGATCGAACCACCCCATCGCGCCGCCTTCCAGCGACCGGCCACAGGCGACGCACGCCTCCAGCTCGGGCCCGAAGCCGAGGATCTGTACGATCGCCCAGCCCAGCGCCAGCAACTCGCCCAGCACCTCTTCCGGGGACGCGTGCTCGAGCCGGTCCAGGCCGCCCGACAGGGCACGGTAGAGTTCCTCGTGGGGCTCCTGGCCGGCGTGGCGCAGCACCAGCTCGGCCGCCAGCGAGGCCCCCGCTAGCCGCGAGACATCCCGCGCCAGCCCGAACCGCGTCTTGGCGGGCGCGAATTCCTGAAGGGTCTGAAGATCCCGGTTGTCGCGGACCGCGAGCACCGCGACCCCTTCCGAGAAGGCGCCGCTCCCCCCACGGCCACGCGAAGCACCCCGCCGTACGCCCCTGGCCATGGCCCCCACCAGCCCCAGAGCCAGGGTGTAGAAGCGGAGCACCCGGCTGCTCTCCGAATACGGATGTGCCCGGAGGAGGATCGCGGCGGTCGTCACGGCGGCCATCCCCCGATCGTTCAGCCCTTGAGTTCGTGCAGCAGCCGGCGCCGGCGCCGGTCGTATTCATCCGCGGCCAGTTCGCCCTCGTGCCACGCTTCGTCCAGGCGCGCAATCGCGATCAGCAGTTCCCGCCTGCCCCCGCTCGAGGCCCTGGCTCCCCCCAAGCGGGCCCGAAAGACCAGCAGCGAGCCGGCAACAGTCAGCGCCAGCCCCAGGAAAACGGCCAGCAGCGGCATCGAGCGCATGGGCGTGCCGGGCGCACCCGGTTCCACGACAACGACCGAAGGCGCCATCTCGCGGCCGGCAAAGCGCCTGAAGGTTGCCCCTTCCAGCTCCAGCGGGCCGACCGACGCGAGGCCTGTGACGGTCAGCTCGCCCGCCGGCTCCCTGAACAGCAGCTCCATGGAGCCCGTGGCGCCCTCCATCGGCAGGGTGAAGCGGTCTTCCGGGAGCTGATAGTGAAACGCGTAGCCCAGTTCCCCCGGCGGGAATGGCGTCGAGACGAAGACTCTGCCGCCACTGAAGGAGGCCCCCTCGGGGGGAAGGTCGCTCTGGCCGATGCCGAAGGCGAATGCGCCCGGCGGCAGGGCATGCGACCAGGTAGCGCCCTCCTCGCTGGTGACGACGGTGACCTCCATGCCGTTCTCCACCTCGAAGATGTCCGTAACCCGCCACCCCGGTCCGGGATCGGCCTTCTCGACGAATACGTTTCTTACCCGTACCGGCAGGCGCATATCCGGCGTGGCGCCCACGCTGGGGTAGGCGCGCACGACATAGCCTTCCTCCAGGTCCGCCGTTCCGGTTACGGGCGACCCGAAGTAGAGCAGGCCCTGGTAGCGGATGGAGGCGAAATGCACTTCCACACCCGCGGAGTCCGCCGCCGCGTCCACGACAAACTCGAATCGCCCGCCGTCCGTCACCCGCACGCTGTCGACCGATCCGGACAGCGTGGGAGACACCCGGTGCAGGACCACGGTGCCGGTGTCGGCGGGCTCTGTCCCGATCCGCACCTCGCCCGCGAACACGAAACGGCCCCGGGGGATCTGTGCAGCGTTGCGCGCCGGAAGGGCCGCCGCAAGGATGGCGGACAGTACCAGCACGCAACCGGCCCGCAGAGGGCGCGATCCGGCCAAACGGCCGACGGGCGCGCATCCGCGACGCCTGGCGGGCCACACCTCGTGGCCCGGATCCGGCGGGCGATTGTGATTCAGCTCTCGAACCGCCCGAGATCTTCGGGACGCAGTCCGCGCAGGTGCTCCTCCAGCTCCTCGCCGCTCATCGTCGTCTCGTCCTCGTCGTCCTCCGGGTCTTCCGGCGAGGTGGACGCCATGATCTCCGAGGCCGGCTCGAGCAGTTCCTCGTCGGCGAAGATGCGTGCCTCCGCGCGCAGGGCAATCGCAATCGAGTCGGAGGGCCTGGCGTCCACGGAGATGAGCTGGCCGTCCCGGGCAATGATCAGTTCGGCGAAGTAGGTGCTGTTCTGGACGCGGGTGATCAGAACCCGCTGGAGCTTGCCCCCCATGCCCCCCACGACCGACACCAGCAGATCGTGGGTGAGCGGCCGCTGGAAGGTGATTCCACCCATCTGCATGGCGATGGCACTCGCCTCGCCCGGGCCAATCCAGATCGGGAGCATACGGTCGCCCGACGTGTCCTTCAGTATCACGACCGGAGTGTTGGACTTCCGGTCGAACGCAAGACTCTTGACACTGACCTCGATCACCCTGTCCTCCTCCCTCTGTCGCGTGGACCGCAATCGCATCGACGGCACCGTGGAGCGGTGCCGAACATGGCGACCCCTGCGCCGCCCAGGGCGGTTCGGCTATGGGGATGATCGCCCCCTGTCCACCGTTGCACAACCCGGAGATCGGTCGCCGGGCCGGAAACGGGCTGCAGGGCGCGTCAGCGCGCCACGGATACAGCCTCATGAGAAGGCAGCTTCAGTGCGAACGTCAACTCGTCCACCCGGTTCGTCCGCTCCCAACCGAAGAGCTGAATCCTGCGATCCTTCCGCTGAACGATCTCCGGCGTCCTGCCGAAGTGTCCGAACGCCGCCGTGGGCGAGAACACCGGCCCGGCAAGCCCGAGGTCGCGGATGATCGACTCGGGACGGAAGTCGAAGACCTCTCTTACGGCGTGCGACAGGTCCCGGTCGGTCCGCCCGTGCGCCGCGGTGCCGAAGGAGTCCACCCAAACCTGTACGGGCTCGGCGACGCCGATCGCATAGGCGAGCTGCACCTCGCACCGCTTTGCCGCCCCCGCCGCGACAAGGTTCCTGGCCGCCCAACGGGCCGCGTACGCCCCGGAACGGTCCACCTTGGTGGCATCCTTCCCGGAGAACGCACCCCCGCCGTGGCGCCCGAATCCGCCGTAGGTATCGACGATGATCTTCCTGCCGGTCAGCCCGGCGTCCCCGTGCGGCCCCCCCAGCACGAAGCTGCCGCTCGGATTGATGTGAAAGGTGACGCCCTCGATGCCTCCAGGGAGGAAGCGCCCCGGCAGCGCCGGAAGCACCACCTTCTCCATCAGCTCCCGGCACAGCTGTTTCCGCGGGATGTCCTGGTCGTGCTGGGCGCTCAGTACGACGGTGCGAATCCTGCGGGGCCGCCAGTCGTCGCCGTATTCGAAGGTGACCTGCGACTTGCCGTCGGGCCGGAGCCAGGAGATCTCGCCTGACCTGCGCGCCCGGGACAGCCCGCGGACCAGGGCGTGGGCCACCGAGATCGGCGCGGGCATCAGTTCGGGCGTGTCGTCGCAGGCGAAGCCGAACATCATGCCCTGGTCGCCCGCGCCAAGAGGCTTCGCGTCGTCACCCTCCCCCGGGTCCACCGCCGCCGCGATCTCCGGCGACTGTCGGTCCAGGGTGGTGAGCACGGCGCAGGTGTCGCCGTCGATTCCGTGGTCGGCACGGGTATATCCCGTCGCGCGTATGGTCTCGCGCACGAGACCGGGAATGTCCAGGGCGCCCTGGACGTGCGCTCCGCCGGCGGCATCGCTGCCGCTCCTCATCTCACCCGCGATCAGCGCCAGGCCGGTTGTGACGAGCGTCTCGCAGGCCACCCTGCCACCGGGATCACGCTCCAGCACGGCATCCACGATGGCGTCGGAGATCTGGTCGGCGATCTTGTCGGGGTGTCCCTCGGTGACGGATTCGGAAGTGAAAAGACGGCTCAAGGCTTGCTACTCTCGGACATGTGGGTTGTGGCATGCGCCACTGTAAGCACGCTGCAGGGGCGCCGGCATGGAACGTTACAAGGATGTGATCGAAGAAGGAATCGCCCGGCGTGTCACGGGTCCCGTGAGGAGAGCCCTTGATCGGGCGGTCCCGCGAGCGGCCGCTCCAGCGCCCTCCTGAGGTCGGCGCTGCCGGAGGCACCCACTGCGGCGGCCGCGGCTTCACACATGTCCCGCATGCGACTGCCGCGGATCAGATTCGTGATTTCCGGGAGGGACGGCCACGCCACGGAGAGAGAGTCCACCCCCAGACCCGCCAGCAGGACCGCCCCGGCGGGCTGCGCCGCCATCTCCCCACAGGCGCTCACCTCGATCCCGGCCGACCGGCCGGCCTCGGCCACCTGGGCGACCAGCCTCGGCACTGCGGGGTGGAACGGGTCGAAAAGGTGCGCGAGCCCGGTGTTGGTGCGGTCGACCGCCAGCGCATACTGCACCAGGTCGTTCGTGCCGATCGACAGGAAGTCGGACGCGGCCGCCAGTTCGGCCGCTGCCAGCGCGGCGGCCGGGGTCTCGATCATTGCGCCGACCTTGACGTCGTCCCGGAAGGGCACTCCCTCTCCCTGCAGTTGCTCCTTCGCGGCGCCGAGCAGTTCGCGGAAGGCCGCGAGCTCCTCTGTCGTGTTCACCAGCGGGACCATGACGCGCACGTCGCCGTGGACGGTCGCACGCAGGATCGCGCGCAATTGCGTCAGGAACAGCCCGGGCTCGTCACGGCACACCCGGACCCCCCGCCGGCCCAGGAACGGGTTCCCTTCGGCAGGCATGCGCAGGAAGAGGGGGAACTTGTCGCCTCCCAGATCGAAGATCCGGATCAGGACCGCGTCCGACGGGAACGTTTCCGCAACGGCGCTGTAGGCCCGGTATTGCTCCTCTTCACCGGGGCCGGCACGGCGGCCGACCGCCAGGAACTCCGTGCGGAAGAGCCCCACCCCCTGTGCACCCAACTCCCGGGCCCGGCGCGCCTCGCCCGGCAGGTCCAGGTTCGCTCGCAGCGTGACGGCCGCGTCGTCGAGCGTCACGGCCGCTGCCGGCACGCCCTCCGGGACCCGCCGCGTCCAGCCGCTGATCCTGGTGCGCCGCTGCTCGAACCGCTGCGCCTCGACCTCGCCGGGGTCGATCACCACATGCCCCGAGCGCCCGTCCACGATGATTGTCTGGCCGTCACGGGTCCGGTCGAAGACGTCGCCCAGCCCCACCACGGCAGGAATCTCCATGGACCTGGCCAGGATGGCCCAGTGCGCGGCTCGCGAACCCGTGTCGGTGGCAAGTCCGCTCGCGCGCTCCGGATCCAGGCGCGCGACGAAACTCGGCGTCAGGTCACGCGCCACGATCACCGCGTCCACTGCGTCCTCCAGATCCCATGGGCTCGGCAGTCCGAGAAGACGTCCCAGCACCCGCAGCTTCACATCATGCAGATCGTTCAACCGGTCCAGAACCATCGTGTGGGAGGTGCGCGCCCATAACTCCGTGAGCTCCAGCATACGCCACTCGAAGGCCCGCGCGGCGGTCACCCGGTTCTCCGAGATGTACCGCTTCGTGCCCTCGACGACCTCCGGATCCTCCAGCATCAGGATCTGCGGATCGAATATGCGGGCCTCGACGGTGCCGAGTCGGGCCTCGGTACGCCCCTTGATTTCCTCCAGTTCCGCACGCGCGCGGCGCAGGGCTTCCTCGAGGCGATCGAGTTCCCGGCGCCGGGCCCCGCGTCGCACGGTCGCGCGCGGCGCCTCCGGAACCCGCCAATCCACGCGGCGCACACGCCCCAGGGCGATGCCATCGGAAGCGGGGAACCCGTCCAGGTGAGTCGGGAGCCCCGGGCTACTCATCGAAACCGCGTCTCACCAGTCGCGCCAGCGCCTCAACCGCCCGGTCGGCGTCTTCGCCCTCGGCACGGATGGTCAGGGCACTTCCCTGCTCGGCGGCCAGCATGAGCACCCCCATGATCGACTTGGCGTTGACCTCGAGGTCGTTCTTCGCAACCTGGATCGAAGAGGAGAAGCCGCTCGCCAGCTTCACGAACTCGGCCGATGGCCGCGCGTGCATTCCTTGCGCGTTCGGGACCTGAACCGTCCGCGTGCGGGTCATGGGCGCGGTGGAGCGTGCCGGTTGCCGCCGATGGCCCCCTGCGCCTTCTCGGACAGGCGCGGTACCAGTTCGTCGAAGCCGAGCCCGCGGTTGAAGACGAAATCGAGCAACATGGGCAGATTCACTCCGGTGACGACCGGAATCTCCGGCACCTCCCGCACGACGATCATCGCCGCGAGGTGACAGCTGCCGCTGGGCAGATCGGTGAAGATCACGTTGCGGTTCGGCGCCAGCGCCTCGCGCGTCCGCGAGCAGAGGTCCTCGAACCCGACACCTCGGTTCGGCACCCCGACGAGCTCCTCCGGCGTAACTCCCGCGATCTGGCGGACCGCGTCCACCAGTCCCTCGGCCAGACCGCCGTGGGCGACCACGATCCCCCGGGCTGGTTCGGAGGCTGCACGCGGTTCACTCATAGTCCTCGATCAGCGATTCACGGGGATTCATCGCCCTGCGGAGCCCCTCGGCAAAGCGGGTCGGTGCGTGGACGCCCCCATACGCCAGAAGCTGGTTCATGGCGATCACTTCGCTGATGACCGTCAGATTCTTCCCCGGATTCAGCGGGATGATCAGCCGCGGGATCCGCACCCCGAGTATGCTCGTGAATTCCCGGTCGAAGCCCGTACGATCGTAGTCGCGCGAGTCGTCCCAGGCCTGCAGGTCGACGATGATCTCGATCCGCTTGCGCTGCCGGGTGGCGCGGGTCCCGAACATGGAGGCGACGTCGACGATGCCGATCCCCCGGATCTCCATGTGGAAGTTCTGAAGTTCGTGCGCCCGTCCCATGAGCACGTCGTTGCCCCTTCGCGAGACCAGCACCAGATCGTCGGCTACGAGCCGGTGCCCCCGCTGCACCAGGCTCAGAACGCACTCGGACTTGCCGATGCCGCTCGGGCCCGTGAAGAGCAGCCCGATTCCGTAGACATCCGCCAGAGAGCCGTGCACGCTGGTCGCGGGCGCCAGTTCGTCCTCAAGGTATGGCTTCAGCGCGCGGAAGAAATCCCCCGTCACCAGGCCCGACCGGAAAACGGGCACGCCGGCACTTTCCGCGGCGGCCAGAAATACCGGCGGCACCTCCTGTCCCCTCGTTACGAAGACGGCGGGGATCTCGTGCGCGAAAAGAGCCTCCAGGCGGGACTGAAACGCGTCCTCGCCGAGCGTGGCCAGGTAGCTCATTTCGGTCTTGCCGAACACCTGGGCCCTGCCTTCGGGGAACCTCGCGGTGTAGCCGCTCAGCGCCAGGCCGGGCGTCGACAGGTCGGGATTGGTGATCGTGCCCTCGAGGGATGTGCGCGGCGTGAGCAATTCCAGCTTCAGCGCCTTCCCCCTCGCGCCGAAAAGTTGCCGCACGGTCATGGACACCTCACGAATTCCGATAGTCCTTCCGCTTCTGGCGGTCCTTCCGGAGGATGCGTCTCATGTGGCAGTCCAGGTCGTCGAGGGCCACCCGGAAGTCGGGTCCCTGCCCGCTGGCGACCACCGCCTGTCTGCGGCGTCTCGACACGATGGCCTCGGAGGTATGATCACGTCCTTCCATTCCGAAAACGAAGCTCACTTCCATCACGGCGGGGTCGAAGCGGGGCCAGCGCTGCGCGAGTCCTTCGGCCTGCGTCCGAACCGTGGAGCTGATTTCGCATCCGTGTGCGGTAATCCTTGTGGGGATCACGTGGTCTCCTTCCGTGGGGTTGAAGTTCAAGTGTAGCAGTCGGCGGATCGCGCGTGCGACTCCAGGAATCGTTCCATCGTGTCCGCCACGCGGTCCCACGCGTGCTCTTCGGCCATGATTCTGGCCTCGCGGCCCATCCGGTCCCGTTCGCCCGGCTCCAGGAGCCGCGCCAGAGCTCCCGCGAGCAGATCGATATCACCGTGCGGCACGATGAGCCCAGTCTCTCCATGGCGCACGGTCTCGCGCAACCCGGGCGAATCAGAGACTACCGACGGAGTGCCGCACGCGGAAGCTTCGACACTGGCGATTCCCCACCCCTCCTTGGGAGAGGTGAGCACGTGGGCCCACGATCGCGACAGCAGCTCCAGCTTCTCCCGTTCGGAAACGAACCCGGCGAAGCGCACGCGGTCCTCGATCCCCAATCGCCGTGCGGCCTCCTCGAGGGCCGGGCGGGCGTCCCCCTTCCCGGCCACGATCATCTTCACGCCGATCCCGCGCCGCGCCAGCTCGGCCACCGCCTGCAGCGCCAGGTCCACCCGCTTGTACCGCTTCAGCCGGCCGAGGTACACGACGGTGGGCTCGGCGAAACGACCGGCCGCGGGCCTCAGCCCCTCCAGCTCCACGCCATTGCGGATCACCGCGATGTCCGCGCCGTCCAGCCCTCGGCGCACGAGGTCCTCCTTCGTGCTCTCGGAGACCGCGATGCACGGCAGCCCCCGGTAGGCGTCGGGGATCAGCCGCTCCAGGAGCCAGGTCGCGCCCGCGAGGACGGGATTCGCCTCACGGAACGCGGTCGCGCCGAAGAGGTGGTGCACCAGCACGACGCGCACCCTCGCGCGGACCCAGTGCGTGGCCAGCAGCGGCACCTTGTTGAGGTCCTCGACCACGATGTCGAAGGGTTCACCGCCGAGGTGCCGCGCGTAGTGGAGCGGCGCGGCCAGGTTGAAGGTGTAGCGGCGGCCCGTGCGGTGCACGCGGATCCCGTCCACGTCCAGCAGGCTCTCGGTTGCGCCGCTCCAGCCCGAGCAGAGCAGCGTGACGTGGTGCCCGCGCCGGGCGAGCCGCCCGAAAACCTGGTGGAGATGCACCTCGGCACCGCCCGCGCTCGGGTTGTGGCGGTCCTGCCAGTTCACCACCAGGATGCGCAGGAGAGCCACGCCGCCTCAGAGGGCCTGTGCGGAACGGTACACTGCATCGAGGACGCCGTTGACGAAGCGGGGCGACTCGCTGCCGCCATACCGCTCCGCCAGCCTGACCGACTCCTGGATGGCGACCCGGCCCGGCAGGTCCGGGAGGAACAGTATCTCGGTGGCTCCGAGCCGGAGTATTCCGCGGTCCATGACCGAAAGTCGGTCGAGGCGCCAGTTGTCGAGGCAGGAACCGATGACCTCCTCCACACTGCCCCGATTGTCGCCGAAAGCCCGTACCAGCCGCTCCAGATACGCGATCCGGCCTGACGCGACCAGTCGCTGCTCGAGGGTCTCCGCGAGCGCCTGCTGCAGGGTGAGGCGCCCCCCCTCGGTCTCCCACCGATAGTGGACCTGCAGAAACCAGGCCCGGGACCGGGTGCGGTGCCGCCGTTCCTGGGGGTCGAGCGCCTTTCTCAAGACTCCTGATCGTCTCCGTGTGATTCGTAGAGCGTAATCATCTCGAGGGCCGCTTCGGCGAACTCGGCCCCCTTGTTGGCGCCGTTGGGGTCCGCGCGCGCGATCGCCTGGTCGGCGTCGTCGGTGGTGAGCACCCCGAAGACGATCGGGATGCCCACCTTCAGCGCCACCCGTCCGAGACCATCGCTGGCGTGGCCCGCCACGTAGTCGAAATGGGCAGTCTCTCCCCGGATCACGCAACCGATCGCGATGATGACGTCGTACCGATCGGTGTCCGCGATCGTCATGGCGGCCTGCGGCAAATCCCACGCGCCGGGGACGTACAGCGCCGTGATCGACTCGGTCCCCAACCCGGCTTCGAGAAGACGCTCCCTGGCGCTCCGCTCCAGCTGGCCGGTCACCATGCTGTTGAAACGGGCGACCAAGAGCGCCACCCGCGGACCTCCGCCACGCGCCGAAGCCGTCACGTTCCCTCCTGCGAGGCCCCTGCGTCACCCACGGCCCCCTCCACCGGTTCACTGTTCATGCGCACTCCGCTGAACGGCTCCCGCCCCGAAACCTGAAGAGCATAGCCGTCCAGCCCGACGATGTGCGCTCGGCTGTTCGTCAGCAGCCTGATCGAGTGGAGCCCCAGATCGAGAAGGATTTGGGCTCCCACTCCGTAGTCTCTAAGGACCTGCCGCGATCCGCGGACCGGTTCCGGCGTCGGCCCCGCGCCGTCGTCGCGCCGGCCCGCCCGCCACAGCCGCTCGATGAGGCGGTCGCCCGCGCGGTCCCGATGAATGTAGACGATCACCCCCTCCCCCTCCGCCCGGATACGCTTCATGGCCCCGGCGAGGAGGTTGCCATCCGGCTCGTCCAGCGAAGCGAAGGTATCGCCCAGCGGATTCTCGGCGTGCATGCGAACCAGCACGTCCGGTTTTTCCGCAACGTCGCCCCGGACGAGCGCGAGATGGACGCGGGCATCGATCTCCGTGCGGTAGCCGATCACGCGGAAGTCGCCCCATGCGGTTCGCAGCGCCGACTCGACCACCCGGGTGACGAGGCGTTCCCGCGACAGCCGGTGTGCGACGAGTTGCTCCACTGTGATGAAACGGAGGTCGTGGCGCGCCGCCATCCGCTCCAGCTCCGTCCGGCGCGCCATGGTGCCGTCCTCATTGAGTATCTCGCAGATCACCCCTGCGGGAGTCAGGCCCGCCAGCCGCGCGAGATCCACCGCGGCCTCGGTCTGGCCGACGCGCCTGAGCACGCCGCCGCTACGCGCGCGCAGCGGGAAGATGTGGCCGGGCCTCCTCAGGTCTTCCGGCGCGGTGGCGGGGTCTGCGAGCACCGCGACGGTGCGGGCACGATCCTGCGCGGAGATCCCGGTGGTGACGCCGAAACGGCGATGCGCGTCGACCGAAACGGTGAAGGCCGTGCCCTGCGGATCGGTGTTGCGGTCGGTCATCAGGGGCAGTTCAAGGGCGTCCGCGCGTTCGGGAGTCAGCGACACGCAGATCAATCCCCGCCCGAACTTGGTCATGAAGTTGACGAGGTCCGGCGTGATCCGGTCCGCGGCGCAGACGAGGTCACCCTCGTTCTCGCGGTCCTCGTCGTCCGCGACTATCACCAGCTTGCCGGCGGCGATATCGCGTATGGCCGAGCGCACGGAGTCAAACGGCACTGCTGCGCGCCTCCATGATCCGTTTCACGTACTTGCCGATCAGGTCCGCCTCCACGTTGACGTGGTCTCCCTGCACCAGCGAGGAGAAGTTGGTGTGCTCCCACGAATACGGGATCAGCGCCACCTGGCAAACCCCGCCGTCCTCCAGACCGTTGACCGTGAGGCTGGCCCCGTTGAGCGCGATCGAGCCGCGGGGCACCGTCCCGTCGAACACCCCGCCGGGCAGGCGGAAGTCCAGGAGCCGCGTATCGCCCGCCCGCTCCACGCCGACAAGGGTCGCCTTTCCGTCGACGTGTCCCTGGACCAGGTGGCCGTCCATCCGGTCGCCGGCCCGCACCGCACGCTCGAGGTTGACCCGTGAGCCGGCTCGGTACCCCGAGGCGATCGTGCGCTGCAGCGTCGAGGCGCCGGCCTCCACGGTGAAAGTGCCGGTACCGAGGTCGCGCACGGTCAGGCAGGCGCCGTCGACGGCGACGGACTGCCCTGGCGACAGCTCGTCGACGAAAGGAGCGGCGATCGCCACGATGCGCCCGCGCTCGCCGCCGGCAACCGAAACGACCTCGCCTACCGATTCGATGATTCCGGTAAACAAGGCGTCAGGTACTCCGGTCGAGGACGATGTGGGTGTCGTCACCGAATCTCACCGGGTCGATGCGGGTCTGCCAACCCCTCGCAGGGGACGGGGATCCCCCTGCGCGGACCGGGTTGCGGTGGGGGGCGGCGTGGGCCGCCGCAGGTTCCGGTCCGCCGTCCGTGGCGCCGACGGGGAACGCCGGCACTCCGGCGCTGCCGACCAGGACGGGCGCGATGAAGAGGTAGATGCGGTCGACGAGCCGGGCGGCGAGGAGCGATGCGGCGACACGGCCGCCGCCCTCGCAGAGGACGCGGGTCAGGCCGCGCCCGTGCAGTTCGGCGAGCAGCGCGGCGAGATCGAAGCCGTGCGGGGTGGTGGGAACAGCGGCGATGTCCGCGCGATCGCCGATGCGCCGCCGGAGCTCGGCCGCCCGCTCGCCGACGGTGACGAGGACCCCCCTTGCATCCGCCTCGGCCCCGAGGACCCGCAGTTCAGGACCCGCCCGGCCCCGCCGGTCGAGGAGGACGGGGACCGGAGGCACACGCGGAGTAACCGGTCCCCTCGCGGTGAGCCGGGGATCGTCAGCCTCCCAGGTTCCCCGCCCGACCATGATCGCGTCGAAACCTGCCCGCAGTCGGTGGACCTCGCGGCGGGACTCGGGGCCGGTCAGCCAGACGCGGCGCCCCCCGGCCGGGGCGATGCGGCCGTCGAGGCTGACGGCGAGCTTCAGGGCGAGGTACGGTCGCGGTCTGGCCGGAGCGTGGAAAAAGAACGGGTTCTCTGCGCGCCAGTCCTCGCACCTCCCAAAGGGACCATCCACGCCCAGTCCCCGGTTTCTCAGCCCACTCGCTTATACACATCAGACGCTGCCGACGATCATACGCG
>VXLT01000127.1 GCA_009841475.1 Gemmatimonadota bacterium | reverse complement strand
CACCCCGCCTCCACCCCGTGGCGGGACGGCGGCCCTCCGGCGCCCGGCTCGCTCCGCGCGGCCCCCTCCCGGACGCGGCGGGTAGCCTCCGGCCCCTGCAGCAGCGCCACCGCCGCCGCCACCCAGATCCGGGGCGGCCCCGTCCCGAGCCACACGGCGGCGTACTCCTCACGCCGCAGCGCGTGCTGCGCGAGTATCTTCCCGATCTGGGCCTCGAAGGCGGCCGTGCCTACCGTGGCGGCCGTGGCCTCGCCCCGCACCACGGAACCGGGCCCTCGCAGGCGCCCCCGCGCCGCGAAAGACGCACGGAGCGCGGCCAGGTACCCTCCCCAGGCGGCATCGTCCTCCGACACGAAGGCCACCAGGCCCTGCGCGTTCCTCAGGTCGATCGCCGCGGTGGGGGTCGCGGCGCGCAACACCTCCAGCTTCATCGCGGCGTCGCCGGCAGCGCGTCCACGCGCAGCTCCGCCACGCGGCGGCGCACCCGCGCCAGCAGCTCCCGGTCCAGGGCGGCCAGGTCCTCCGGGCACAGCCCACGCACCGGAATGCGCAGCAGCTTGCCGTCGATACCGCCGGGGACCCCGGCCAGAGCCTCGCTCAACCGGCGCGCCGCCGTCGCCGTGCCTCCGTCCGCGGCATCCACCGGGGCCAGGCTCACCGCCGCGCGCGCCTCAACCGGCCAGAAGCGCACCGCGCCCGTGTCCAGGCGGGCGGTGAGGAATCCCTTGTCCACGGTGGCCTCCTCCCAGGGATCGGGGCCGATTCTCTCAAGCGAGCCGGAATAATGGGCGCGCGCGGCGACCTTCGCACGGGTGTGGCGGGAGCCAAGCGCGACATAGTCCCAGCCGCCGAGGGGCACGGTGGCCGCCCATCCGCGCGCCGCCGACCGGACGGGGTCCGTCGCCGGGTCAGGTGCCGGCGCCCCCCTGCAGGCAGATCTTCTGGCCCGCGGACCGTCCGCAACCACGCCGTGCAGCACGAGCACATTCCGCTTGGCTGCAGAGTCCGGGCCCACCTTCAGGGCCCGCCCCCTGCGGGCGGCGAGATGCGGCACCAGCGTGACTGCAACCTTCCCGCCCGCCAGCGGAATCCGGCGGACCGCGGTGCTCGCCGCTTCCACCGATTGGAGCGCTCCGATCACCGCCAGCGGACCCTGGTGCGACGGATCCAGGGGCGTGTCGCGTGCCCCGGCCGTCACCGCCACCAACACGCCGGGCACACGCTTGCGCAATCGCCGTACCGCCCTCGAAAAGGCCGCGATCGGCGGTGCGGTGACGTTCGGGTGGTCGAACACGTCCCCCGCGATCACGACCAGCTCCGGTCCGAGTCCCGCGATCCGGTTGATCGCGGCCTCGAAGGCCCGCAAGACATCTTCGGCCCGGCCGCGTCCTCCCGTGCCCCCGTCGTAGCCGAGGTGCAGGTCGGACAAGTGGGCCACGGTCATCAGAGCGCCTGGTGGCCGGGGGCCTCCCGCGGCGGCGGCGACGCCACCATCCCCACGACCGATTCCGGCGGGTCACCGCCGAAGTCGAGGCACCACAGCTCGTCCGCCCGGGGCGTCACATGCGGCGGGCCCTGGACGCCCGCCACCGCGCTGCGGTACCGGGCCACTCCGAGTCCAGCCTCCCGCGCACCGGCCAGGAGCGTTTCGGGAACATCTCCCGGCGCCCCCCCGATCCACACCCGCTGCGCGCCAGCCTTCCGGAGCGCGTCCAGACGGATGTGCCGCGCGGCCGCCGCACCGGCCACCACCACCCCGCCCGCTTCCTCCGGAACGGGGGTGTCCGCCAACACCGCGTCCTCCCAGCCGAATCCGTCCACGGCCAGCTTCCGCACGTCCTCGTCGGCCTCGTAGAGGTGCCACCTTCTGCCGTCGGCCGGGTCGAACCAGCCGCCCAGACCCAAAAAGAGAACCGGCCGGCCGTCGTGCAGGGTGGTCGCCACTCCCTCACGCCAATCCCCTTGCGGAGGCGGGTCCAGCACCCGCATGGCGGCACCGTCGTGCACCACCCGCGTCCGGCTCTCCGGGACCCCGGTGCGCCACTCCTCGAAGCGCAACGCGGGCCGTTCAGCCTCACTCACGGACCGGTACAGCCGCGGCACGCGATCGAGGATCCAGACGTGAAGGCGGGCCCCGGCCGAAGCCAGCACCATCGCCAGCAGAAAGGCCGTGACGGCCCAGACCGGCCGGCCCAGGAAGGTCGTGATCAGAGTCGCCGCCAGTCCCCCCCCGGCCACTGCGCCGACGATCGCCTGCCGGCGCGGATTCGTGCTCACCAGCACCTCCAGCCCCCGTAGCCGGGCCCAGGTCCCCGCCGCGAAATAGGCGGGCAGGGCCGACGTCAGCGCCAGGCCCACCCCCTGCGCCGCCGGCACCGCGGCAAACGCATCCATCGCCTCCCAGACAACCGCGAATCCGGCGCCTCCCATGAGCGCGAGCAGGAGGCCGAGCCACCATCTTCCGGCGTGCGGATCGCTCTCGGCCTCGCGGGCCCCCGCGCCCACCAGGCCGACGACGATCGAACCGATGTTCACCCCCGCCAGCGCAAGTCCGGCCCGAAGCAGTCCCTGGTCGTTGTAGAGCAGAAGCCCGGCTCCAGTGGCCAGCGCCGTGGCGGTGGCGGCCCCCAGCAGAAACGCCGGGATCCACAGGGCTCTCCGAGCCGGGATCACGGATCGAGCCTCCCGTAGCGGCCCTGGAAGAAGAGGAGTGGGTCGCCTCCCGCGGCCGAGCCTCCGTGTACTCTGCCGACGAGGATCAGGTGGTCGCCCGCCTCGAAAGTGCGGTAGACGGTGCAGGCGAGCCACGCCACGACGCCTTCCAGGACCGGGCCGCCGCCCTCCTCCACCGTGTAGGGGATTCCCTCGAAGCGCCGTGCGGTTTCCGTCTCCGCGAACCGGACCGCCGTGGCCGCCCCATTCGCTCCCAGCACGTTGACCGCGAAGGCGCCGGCCCTGAGAATCGCCCCGAGCGACGACGACCGCTCCGAGACGCAGACCAGGACGAGAGGCGGCTGCAGAGAAACCGAGGTCACCGAGTTCGCGGTAAGCCCGACCGGGCGGCCATCGTGGTCCAACGCCGTAACCACGGTCACGCCGGTCGGGTAGTGCCCCATGATGTTCCGGAAGCGGGCCGGGTCCAGGCGGGTGTCACGTTGCATGGTGGATCATATCCCGGCGCACGGCGCTCCACCAACACCGCGCGCGGAGTGTGGGGCCCGGCCCGAAGGGCGCGGCCTGGCTGCTCCCGGAGCGACTCGGGCCTCCCGCATCCCCGCTACAGCTCCTCCAGGATCGTCTGGTAGCTCGCGTAGCGCTCCTGCCGGATGTGCCCGGCAGCGACCGCCGCGACCACTGCGCACCCGGGCTCGTGGACGTGGGTGCAGTCATTGAAGTGGCAGCGACCGAGGAACGGACGGAGCTCGGGAAAGCACCCTCCCAGGGACCCGGCTTCGACACTGCCCACGCCGACATCGGAGAATCCCGGCGTGTCTGCCACCCGGCCACCGCCCGATAGCTCGATGAGGCGGCTCGACACCGTGGTGTGCCGCCCGGCCCGGGAACGCCGCCCCACCGGACGCGTGCGCAGATTCAGTCCCGGTTCGACCCGGTTGAGCAGAGAAGACTTCCCCGCCCCCGACGGCCCCGCCAGCGCCGACGACCCGGCTTCGATCACCGCGCGAAAAGCCTCGATCCCCGCGCCCGTCACCGCCGACGTCGGCAGCACCGGATAGCCCGCCGCGCCATACGCCCGCCTCAACTCCACCACCACCGTGCTGCAACCCGGCAGGTCCACCTTGTTGAGGACCACCACGCACTCCATGCCCCCCGACTCGCCCATCACCAGCATCCGGTCGATTACGAACCGCGACGGCGGTGGATCCCCAACCGACACCACCACCAGCAGGCGGTCCAGGTTGGCCGCCACCACCCGGTCCACGCGGCTCCAGGACGGCCTCCTGGCCAGCCATGTCCGCCTCGGCCGCACGGTCTCGATCACCCGCCCACCACCAGACCCGGCACCCACCGTCACCCGGTCGCCGATGACGATCCGGTCTCCCTTGTGCTGCCCCCGCTTGAGCCTGCCGCGCATTGAGGCCTCGATCGTACCGCCGGAGGTGCGGACGCGGTACACGCCCCCCACAGCTTCGACCACCTGGCCCTGTACTGCGATGGGACGTCCTCAGCAGCCCGTGGAGCGAATCGCCGCCGCAAACGTGCGGCAATCGTCCACGGGCTGCTGCTCGCCTACGCCGCGAAGGACTTGAGGGCCTTGCCCTTGTCCCCTTCGCGCAGGCGCCGGAGCGCGCGGTCCCTGAGCTGGCGAATCCGCTCCCGGGTCACGCCCAGGAGGTTGCCGATCTCTTCCAGGGTGTGCTCGCGCTCGCCCTGGAGGCCGAAGTACAGCCTCAGCACGCGCGCGTCGCGCGGCTCGAGCGTTCCGAGCGCGTTCGACACGGCCTCGGTGAGCAGCCGGTTCTCGACCTCCACCTCGGGCTCGGCGGCCTCTTCGGTGATGAAGCGCTCCACGAGCTGCGAATCCTCGCTGTCGCCGATCGGGGCGTCCAGGCGGATCTCCGCCGCGTTGAGCGTCTGCAGCGACTCCACGAGCTGCGGCGTCAGGAACGTCGCCTTGCCCAGCTCCTCGCTGGTCGGATCGCGGCCGAGCTCCTGCTTGAGCCGCTCCTTCTCGCGGAAGATGCGCGCGAGGTCGGAAGCCCGGTTGAGCGGCACCCGCACCGGGCGGCCGTGGTTCGCCAGCGAGGCCAGGATGGCCTGCCGGATCCACCACACCGCGTAGGAGATGAACTTCACACCCTGCTCGGGATCGAACTTGCGCGCCGCGGTGACGAGGCCGACGTTGCCCTCCTGAATCAGGTCGGTGAGGGAAACACCACGGTTCTGGTACTTCTTCGCCACGCTGATCACGAAGCGCAGGTTCGCCTTGGCGAGCGCCTGGATCGCCTCTTCGTCGCCCTTCTGGGCGCGTGCCCCAAGGATCTTCTCCATCTCGGGGGTGATCAGCTCGTGGCGGCTGACATCTCGCAGGTACTGGTCCAGCGCGGTCTGCTCGTCCAGGCTGGCGTCGAACCCGGTCAGCGGGTTCACCCGCTTCCTTCCGCGCCTCTTCTTCCTGGCCATTTTCTCTTCTCGATTCTCCGTTACGGACCGGATAAACATCCGGCGGACGCGCTATACATACAGCCGTTAACGGTACGGCTGGGTGCGTCGCTTGTCAATCATTTTCTTGTCAGAAGGGCCGAATGACCCCCGGGGGCGTCCTTTGTTCCGCAAAATGCGCCTCCCTTTGCCCCCATCATCATCCTATACGCCCTCCACCGTCAGACGTTTCCACTCCGGCCGTTGGTTGCACAGCGCGATTGCTCCCGCGCCGGGTGCCAGGGGCAACACCGCCATCGTCTCCGCCCCCTCCCGCCCCGGGTCCCTCCGCCAGCCGCTGCAAAACCCACTCCGGGTCGAGCGGCCGTCTTTCGAAGGTGAACAACCGCAGTACACGTGCAGTACGGTAGAGTTCCTCCGCAAGCTTCGGCAGGTCGATCAGTCCCGGGATGCCTTCCCCTCCCAGGCGGCGCACCGGGCGTCCCGGGCGGTCCACGAGCACGTCGAGCTGGAACATGGCCGTCTTGACGGGGAAGTCGAGGATGACTTCACCGGGTGCGAGGTCCAGCTCCGCGGCGAGCGCGTCCTCCCAGCTGCGCTTTTCCGCGGTTTCGCCACCGACCCAATCGGGTAGGGCCCGGCCCTCCAGCTGCCACGCCGGGATCTCGACCGCCCGCTTCGGCAGGCGGCGGTTCCTGAGTGCGGGAAGCCACCGGTCCGCCAGGCGGGAGGCCACCTCGCCGGGACAGGCGCGCGCGCGCCTGTCCAGTTCGTGGAGGAGCTGCTCGTCGGTCGGGCCGATGAGTTCGGGCGGGCTCACGAGGCGGGCCGTCAGGGCCACCTCGACGATCCGCTTGTAGAATCCGGTGGCGGCGCGCACCCCGTGGTGCCAGTACACGCTCCTGAACATCTGGTACTTGGCAAAGAGAAGCGATTCGAGCGTGCCGATGGCCTTCGCGCGGATGCCCACCTCCCACTTGCCGCTGGCGGGGTCCTCCAGCAGCACGAGGCCCTGGAGGAGATGCTCCACGTCGACCTCGCCATAGGGTACGCCGCAGAAGCGCGCGTCGCGGCGAAGGTACTCCATCTTGTCGAGGTCGAGGCTTCCGCTCACCAGTCCGCGCAGAGCGTTCTCGCCCCGTCCCGTGATGATCCGGGAGATCTCCTCGTGGGCGCCTTCTCCCAGCGGTGCCAGCGCCACCCTCATCTCCTCCGACTCGAAGAACGCCGCGCCCGCCTGCTCGTGGTTCGCTGCGATCGTCGCCGGGTCGAGTTCCTCGATCGCATGGGAGAAGGGGTAGTGGCCGATGTCGTGCAGGAGCGCGGCATAGGGGATCAGCCGGGCGCCGTCCCACACCTCCGGAGGGGTCGATGGACCCGCCTTCAGGGTGCGGATGGCACGCTCGGCGAGGTGATAGACGCCGAGGGCGTGATCGAAGCGGGTGTGCGTGGCGCCGGGGTAGACGAGGTGGGCCAGGCCGAGCTGCCGGATGTAGCGCAGCCGCTGGAAGGCAGGGGTGTCAATGATCGCCGCGGCGAGCGCGTCCAGGCGGATCGTATTCCACACCGGATCGCGGATGGTGAGCGACCGTCCATGGTTGACCATGGAGGGCGACATTAGCGCCCGCGGCGGGTCATCGCAATAGCGGGATGGGACGGGTCGCCGTTGGTTGGACGACTGCTCCCGTTGACGAGACCCGAATAAATGGCGAAGTTGATGCTGCCATGGATGTGTCGCTGAGGGACGAGGTGCGCGCAGGTGCCGAGGACCGGCCCGGGGTGTACCGCTGGCTGGGGGCGGGCGGGCGCATCCTGTATGTGGGCAAGTCGGTGCGGCTGCGCACGCGGCTGCTGTCGTACTTCCGGCAGGATACGGGCAAGACGGCGCGGATGGTCGCGGAGGCCGAGGCCGTGCGGTGGGACTACATTCCGAACGAGTTCGCCGCGCTCTTCCGCGAGATGCGCCTGATCCGCGCGTGGCAGCCCGAGTACAACGTGCAGCACAAGCGCGACCGCCAGTACGGGTTCATCAAGGTCACCCGGGAGCCCGCGCCGCGCCTCATCCCGGTGACGCGGCCCATGAGCGACGGAGCCCGGTACTACGGGCCCTTCTCGCGCACCGGCTGGATGGCGCACGCCGTGCACGAGCTGTCGCTGGCGACGGGACTGCGGGACTGCGCGTCGGACACCCCGGTGCACTTCGGCGACCAGATCGAGATGTTCCCCGGTGGCCGGACCCCGCTCTGCATCCGTGCGGAGACGGGGACCTGCCTCTCGCCGTGCGCCGGGCGGTGCACCGTGGCGGAGTACGACCGGCGCGTGGGCGTGGCCCGGGCGTTCCTCGAGGCGCGCAGCCGCGCTCCGCTGGAGGAGTTGGCGGAAGCCGTCAGGGAGGCCGCCGAGCGGCTCGACTTCGAATACGCGGGGCGGCTGCATGAGCGGGTGACGACGCTGGAGGGCCTCTGGGACCACCTCTCCGGTTTCCGCGGACAGATCGAGAAGCTGAACCTGGTGTACCCCGTGTCGGGATTCGGGGGCGAGGACCGGGTCTACCTGATCCGGCGGGGGCGGCTACACGGCGAGATGCCCTGGCCGAAGAGCGACGGGGCGCGAAGGCGGGCGAACCGCGTGGTCGAGGAAGCGTTTCGGCCGGTGCTGGCGGACCGGGAGTTCAGCCTGGAGGGCGCGGCGGCGGCGGAGGTGCTGCTGACCGTGACGTGGTTCAACCGGCGGCCGAAGGAGCGGAAGCGGGCGGTCGCGCCGGAGCGGTGGGTGCGGGGTGGGAGTCGGAGCGCCTGGCAGGCTATCGGCCCAGGAATCCGGGAGGGCATGTAAAGGGTGCCTGTTACCCCGCGTCGGGATCTGGCTGGTGACGAAACGGAGAAGGCGGCGGCGGTGACGTATCTCGCTGGGGGCTCGCGGTGACGCCAACCGCCGAGTTTCTAATCTGTGCAGGCGTACCGCGAACAGAATGTCAGTTGCTCCCGGCCCTTCAAGGCTGGGCAGCCGATTCAGCAACCCCTCCGGACACATCCACCACACATACCGAAATCTTGCGCGCCTGCTGCGAGGACAGAGCGCCTCGGAGACGGTCTTCCAGTGCTTCCGGGGTGGCCGGACGCTCACCATCAGGAGATCGTCGAGTCATTCCTCTTCCGAACCAGAGCACCAGATAGATTCCGTGACCGCGCGCAGCAGGATCGGTCGCGTACTTCCTGACAAGCTGGTCTTCAATCGCGGTCCAGAGGCCGCGATGTTCGTCCTTCTTTACCTCGACGGGTATATGGAATCGCTGGCCCAGTGGCCCGAGGTACGAGACGCGCAGGTCGGACCTGTTCCGCCTGGCGTGATGCGCTTCCAGTGTGACTTCAAGCGATTGCGGCAGACCGGACCGCATAGCAACGAGGAGGGCGCTCCTGCACGCGTTCTCAGGTTTTGGCTCCGTTGACAGGCAGTCTGAGTCCTGATTCCAGAACAGCGTCCGTCCGTCCGCATCGCCATGGCTTAGTTCGTTCCCGAGCTGCCGCAGATGGTCCTCCACCAAGGCTGCGAGATCGGCAACATTGGCCGGTTCCGCACCCCCTAGCGTCCTGCAAACCTCGTCGGCGCTCGGGTGACGGTATCCATGATCCCGGCGGAAGGCCCGCTGCGCCACTCGCGCCCTTAGCAGCTCCGGTCGCCATGTCGACAACGCATGGTTCCCCACGAGATCATCCAGCAGATCGCCGGCCTCGCTGGAGCGCGGGGAGGCGAGCCGGTGGATCAGTGCCCTCACCAGCCGTGACTGCTCCATTGCGGGCGTCACGTCGTGGGCTCCGCCACTCAAGGAACGGTGGAATCGCTCCGGCTCAACGGAACTTCCGAGCAGACGAACAAGGAACGCGATGGATCCGTGCGCCAAACCGTTCGCGAGTTCGGCCACACTCAGGGCTCGGGACAGGAACCCGGTCAGCTCCACCAGTCGGCTCTCATGGTGGTCCGCATGATCCCGCAGATCATCGGCGAATGAATCGGACCACGCCAACATGCCTGCCGCCAGCCACTTGGCTCTTTGCCAAACGACCAGACTGGACCGGGACAGCTTGGCGGCGATCAGATTGCGAAGCGCCTCACCCTCCGCATGTTGCAGGGCCGCAATCAGCAGGTATTCCAACTCCTGCGAAAACCGGCGCTTGCACTGGGTCGGGTAGGCCCGGAGCAGACCGAGAACTGAAAAGCCGGCCACTCGCTTGTAGGCCGGGTCGAAAGCCAGCTGGTACAGCTTGCAGTCGGTGGCCTGATCGCCTTTCATTGCGGCGGACGCGATGCGCACCTGCACGTCCGCGACCAGTTCCGGCCGCTCGTCCACGAGCCTCCGGTACCAGGAGGGACGGTAGTTTCCGTGGATCGTTGTGAAATGGAAGGCGACAGCCAGGCGCATGGATGCGTCGGACTCTGCCGGGCCGATGGCCCCCGTCTCCGCTGAGATTCGCTCCAATTCCGCGAGACCCGCCAGGAAGGGCAGCCCCAAGTGGTAAACGCGGTTCTTCCGGGAGGCGCGGACCACGTCCGTCAGCTTTGGAAGGTCCTCTCGGAACGGAACTCGGCGAAAGCTGTCGAGAATCGCCTGCACGATGGACCGGTCGCTCGCGTAACGCTCCCCTATCGCCCGCGCTCCGGCACTCTCATCGGCGACAATCGCCTTGTAGTCGCCGAAGTACACGCGGGCCAGCTGATATAGCAATCCCGCCGGTGCCCGGTTGCCCGCCAATGCCGCCTTTGGGGACCGCAGAGTGTCCAGTTCGCTTGCCCTCTCCGCTCCATGCAGTTGCTCGTACCGCCGTTGCTGCTCAGCCACCTCCGCCTCCTGCTCGGAGACGCTCGGGAAGCGGTTCAGCCGGGCAAGCATGTCCTTCAGGCGATCACTGTGGCTGGTGGCCTCGCGTATCCGTCGGCGTGTCAAGCCGTTTCGGATGCGATCGTCGCCCAGTGCCCGGAATGCGCGTTCCAACAAGTGTTGCGCGACCCGCGGCTGCTCCTCCATCGCGACTGCCTGATTCAAGCACCAGAGCCCGAAGTCGTGCGGCAGAGCGGAGTGATGGAGCCGCCGATGCACATCGCGGGCGCATGGGTCGAATTCATCGTCTGTAGTGCAGCGCTTCAAGCCCTCCAGGATGACGGCCTTCTGCGCTTGGGGACGTTCAGCCAACCATTCCCGGACTGCTTTGATGTGCGTCCTTCCGTCGCCCAGGTAGGGATCTCGCACGGACGCCACTCCCAGCCAGTCGTAGAGCCTGGCGATCTCTCGTCCATCGACGATTGCGTCGCCGTGAAGTGCGAGGCCGCGAGCGAGAAGCCCAAGGTTGGGACGGCCCAGGCTACCGTAGTCCAGATGCCCGTGCCGGTCACTGGGGGCACTGCCAAGACAGTCGAGGTGTTCCGCGACATGGGGGTCAGGAGCAAGCTCCACGAGCTTCCTTCCCCAAAACCACCGGTATCTGCCCGAACTGTCCGGGGCCGGGGGCCGGGAACAGAACAATTCCCACAGCTCGGCGGGAGACATTTCCAGCGGGTACAACTGTTCGAGCAGCGTCGCCAGCAGGTCATTGTCGGGATCCGCGACCTTGCCTTTCCGAATACCGTCGAACAACTCCTTCAGCCCGCGCAGTTTGTCCCCGTTGTCGCTTCCGTGACAGTATGCATCCAGGGCACGTAGCCGGACGGACGACCGCCAAGTGGAATCACGGGCCGCTCCCAGCAGACTCTCGGACAGTCCGGGCATGGCCACACCGTCGCCAAAGAGCTGTAGCAACAGGTCAACGAACCGCTGGCGCTCCGGGTCGCGCCACGGGCTGGAGAGAAGTTCCTCGAACGCAGTCTCCATGCCGGGGGTCGCCAACGCTCGGAGTCTCGCAACAAAGCCAAACTCGGAGCCCTGTATGGGCAAATCGCGTTCCAACGCACCCAGCAGACTTCGCTTGTGCCCGTGCGCGAACCCGCTAACGTCCCCGTACTGAACCACTCCGATGGGATCGCAGTCGATCAACCGAGCCCGTGCGCTTGGGCACCGGGCTGCGAACCACGCGGACAATCCCCTCATCTCGGCGACCACGATGCCGTCGTGACCCGTCATCAAGGCGACGACGCGGCTGGCCGGGAGCTTCCGTTCCTCGACGAGCCGCCCAAGGTGACGGGCAGCGAGGTATTCCGCGACGTGCCGGTGGACCGGGACCGGACGACCATCAGGCTGGCCTGTGAACAGCTTCGTGCGAAGGGCGTGCCGGAGTACGTCCCGCGGGTGGTAGTCGCACTGCCCGAGACTCAGCAAGTCGGTGTCGTCTCCACTTGGGAGCATCGTGAAACCTGCCGTTCCCGTGAGCAGGTGGACTGCGCACAGGCGCCCGGCGGCGTCGAGTGTCAGGTCGGCGTCGCCCCCCCCTCCAGAAGCGACCGACGCAATGATGTGTTTTTCATTGTGCTCGCAGACGATTCGGCGGCAGGATTGTTCGAAGGTCGCCAAGCGACCGTCGGGCCACTTGCCCCCCCGGCCGACGATATCGGCCAACATGCCCAGGGTCTGCGGATTGGCCAACAAGCCATCGACGCCGTGGTCGCGTGCCATCGCGATGAAGTCGTCGGGATCAGGAATATCATCGCGGTACGCCAGCACCCTCCTGATGTCCGTCTCGGTTAGCGGATCCAGCCTCAGAACGGTTACTTGCTCGCCGGGGGAGACTCGCGCCAAGTCCCTACGGTCGTTCTCACCGATCCAGTCCGCTTCGCGGCACGAGAGGCGAAAGCGTGGTCGCCCAAGCTTGGCGAGGCGGAGGCGGAGGCTGGCGAACGGCGTGCGGGCGTTGTGCTCGCCTGCCCGGACCTCGTCGAGTCCGTCAATGAAGAGCGTCTTTCCTGTCGGGACAGTTGGTGGATCCTCGATCTCCAGGAAATCGTGCGCAGAGACCGGGGGGCACGCCTCGACCCCCAGCGCCTCGACCTCGTCCTTGAAGGCGGTCGTCTTCCCGGCCCCGGGATCGCCCAGCAGGACGTAGGCGTCATGCGACCGGAAGTCGGCGAGCGGACGAGAATCCGGCCGTGAAGTTCCGGCATCGCTCCGGTTTCGGTGTGGACCGGGCGCTGGAACAACCGTGCAGGTACGGGGAACGATGAGGTTCATGCCGAGTCGAACCAATGTTCGGCCGGAACCGAGAGGAAATCCGCAAGCGACACGCCACCCGCGCCGACCAGCACCGATCGAATCGGGCTGAAGCGCTCCTCGAACGCCGCCAGGCCTTGCAGGCGCCTCCTACCAAGGCCGCTCTTCACTTCGACGGCGATGATCCTCGGGCCCCTCCGCAGGACGAAGTCCACCTCAAGCGCTCGGTCGCGCCAGTAGTGGAGGCGGATGTCCGGCGTGGCAGTATTGAAGAGATGGGCGCCGACCGCGCTCTCGACCAGGCGGCCCCAAAACGTGCGATCGCCCACCGCCTGCTCAAAGGAATAGCCTGAGCCGACCGTCATCAAAGCCGTGTTGAGAACGCACAGCTTTGGGCTTGAGGCGCGCACCCGATAGTGACTCCGTGAGAACTTGGGCAGGCCCACCAGGAGGCCCGCGCCCGACAGCAGATGGAGATAGCGCGCGAGCGTGGTCGTGTTACCGGCGTCTTGTAGCTGGCCCACCATCTTGGTGTAGGAAAGTTCCTGCCCGGAATAGTCGGTGCCAAGCTCGAACAGGCGGCGTAGAAGGGCCGGCTTGTCCACACGGGTTAGAGCCAGAATGTCGCGCTCGATCGTCGGCTCGATGATCGAGTTGGCGACGTAGGAGCGCCACCGGCCCTCGTCGGAAGCGTATCGTGCCGCCCCGGGATACGCTCCGAAATAGAGATACTGCTGCAGGTCGAGCCCGAACGCGTCGGCGATCTCATGGAAAGACCAGTGGGTCACGGGGACCGATTCGAAGCGGCCGGTCAGGCTCTCAGTCAGCCCCGACTGCATGAGCAGTGGGGCCGAGCCGAGGACGACCACATGTAGCGGGCAACCCGAGTCGCGGTCGGCGTCCCACAGCCCCTTTACGGCTTCGGACCAGGCCGGAATCTTCTGGATCTCATCGACGACCAGGACAGATCCGCCATATCGCGCAGCCTCCTCCCGGGCCTCCACCCAACGTTCCTCCAACCAGGCCACATCTCTTTCCCGCGGCGGGGAAAGATGAGTGTCCCCGGCAAACGTCGAAATGCTCCTGGCCGGTGGCCACGGACGATCGACCGCCAGGTATTTCTGCGGGGTGTGGCTTATCTTCCGGAGCGCTTGCTGCACGATCGTGGTCTTGCCCGTTTGGCGGGGGCCGAAGAGCGAGATGAGCCGGTGCGGCTTTTCGGCCAACCGCTGGCCCAGCGTGGCCACCTGTGCGCGTTCAAAGGGCAACATGGTTAGAATCTAAGCTCTTGAGTGATTTTACTCAATAGATCAGATTTCAATCTGGACCGGACGGCAGGCCCAATGGATCGCCTTGGCCGGTTTTCCCGACCCAAGACCGGCCTATTCCACGGGCCGCTCGGGGCGGAGGCGGAGCGCCTAACCCCGCCCCGGCATCATCACGAAACCGGCGGCAGCGAAGTTCCGGTCAAGTGTCAGCGCCTCCGAGATGCCCAGCTCCTCCATGACGACGAAGCTCACCGCATCGGCGAGCGAGAAGCGCTGATCGGTGTAGCTGCGCAGCCACCGTGAGACCGCGGCCTCCTCGCGCTCGGGGGTAGCATATTCTATCCGGTTCGGCGGCTGGCGGATTGCTTCGAGGAAGGTCATTGCCGCAGTTCGTCCGGCTCGCCGCAGGAGCAATACCTGGGTCTCGGCCACGACGAGGTTGGTTGTCACGACGGCCGCGCCATCGCCGATGCAGGTGCGGAGCGCCTCGGCAACCCGCTCGTGATCCGGATGACCCGCGTCGGCCAGCGGGTACCAGGCGCTGGTGTCGATGAAGAGCGGAGTCACTCGGGATCGTCGGATCGCCGGCCCGGGGATCGCTTCGACCAGGATGCGATCTCGGCGTCCACCGAGCAGTCGTCATGATCGCGGGCGGCATCGAGGCCGGATGCCGGGGTGGTCGCCGTGCCCGCGGGCACGAGGCCGACGGTGCTCAGGGCGGGGTGCCTGCCGGGGTCGAGATACTATGGAGTCTTGGGTCAACCCCCCAGCCGGCAAGCGCGGGGTCTTGGCGGCCGCCCGGCAACCTCCTTCAGCGCCTCCGGCCCCGGGTAGGCCGCGAGACCCGCCTCAGCAACCTGTCCGGCCTCGATCAGCAGCTCCATGCGCTTCAGGTTGCGTTCGCTCCAGCGGCTCCGCCGACGGCGTGGCGTGAAGCGCACCTTGTAGCTCTTGTCGTCCACCGAGCGCTTCAGGCCGTCGATCCAGCCGAAGCAGAGGGCCTGGTCGATCGACTCGGCGATCGAGACGGTGGGCAGTCCCGTCCCCTTCTTGTAGTAGCCGACCCACAGTTCGTCGAAGCGGTCGTGGTTCTCCTCGTACCAGGTGCGCAGGTGGGTGGCGGTGGGGAAGAAGTGCAGGCCGGCGGAGGGCGGAGGGCCATCGGAGGCGGAGCTACCCGTCCGACCGCGCGGGGCTTCGGGGAGCCCGCTCATCCCGGCGTCAGCGTCCAGTGCTCGGCCGCCACCGACTCGACCCGCTCGCGCGAGTAGAACACTGGGAAGAAGCGGTCGTTGGCCCAGAGCTCGAAGAGGTTGTCGTAGAAGGGCGAATCCGGGT
This sequence comes from Gemmatimonadota bacterium, assembly GCA_009841475.1. Lineage (GTDB taxonomy): Bacteria > Gemmatimonadota > Gemmatimonadetes > Longimicrobiales > Gaopeijiaceae > Bin94. Next base: position 4,714 of record VXLT01000127.1, on the reverse strand, counting down.
CGCCGGACTGGCCGGGGGTGTTGCTGCCGACGGTGCGGTCCCAGTCGCCGGTGTCCACGATGATGCGGAACGACGCGCCCGAGGTCTGGTTGTCGCCGCCGCCGGTGTTGTTGAGGGTGTAGCTGTTGCCGCCGCGCGGGAGCGGGCCGACGGTGAAGCGGGCCGCGATCCCGGGCGGGGCGGCGCGGGAGAGGGGGTGGAAGATCCGGGCGTGCTTGTAGCCGGGCTGCCCGTACTGCCACCCGTCCATGTCGCCGCCGAGCCTTCGGCGCATGCCGGCCACCGCCTCCTCCAGGCTGCGCAGCAATACCGCGTCCCGCCCGGCAACCGGATCGTCGCCGAACTCGCCCCCGGGCGCGTTGAGGTGGTCGATCACCTTCGTCATCGCCATCCCGCCGAGGACGCTCCGCTGGGCCGCCGGGACGACGGCATTGCGCACGCTGCCGCGCACCCGGCCCTCGAAGGCGACGTAGATCCCTGCCGCGACGGAGGTGGGATCCAGCACGAAGTCCCAGCCCAGGAGCAGCTCGCGGGCCCGTTCGGTGGCGGGGTCGGGGGAGGGGCCGACGTGCTGCAGCATGGGGACGATCGTGCGCGCCGGGATCGAGAGGTAGTCGGTCTGCAGCGCCATCATGTCGGCCATGGAATGAAGCCGTCCCGAGCCGAGGACCTCCGCGGCCCGCGCCCAGCGGTAGGGATCCGACCACTCGAACCCGATCGCGTCCATGTGCGGGTAGTCGTCGGGGGTGAGGTGGTTGTTGGCGGTGGCGAAGTAGCCCTCCGGCGGGTTGTAGACGCTGGGCTTGGCCCGGATCGGCAGGTAGCCGTCCCACTCGTAGCGCCCGTCGCCGGGGACCGGAACCAGTCCCGACCAGTTGCGGCGGATCGGCGCGATCCCGACCGCCTGCCAGCCGATGTTCCCCTCCCGGTCCGCCCAGATCATGTTCTCGCCCGGGATGTTCGAGTAGTTGCACGCCTCCACGAACTCCTCCCAGGTGCGGGCCTGGTCCATGCGCAGGCTTGCAAGGTAGGGGGCGCCGCCGGGCTCCAGCCAGGCCGCCCTCACCGCGTAGGCGACGTTGTTCCCGGTGTCCTCGAAGACGACCGGCCCGTGCCGCGTGTATTTGAACTCCGCCGTGTGGGGGGCCTGGCCCTTCACCGGGATCTGCTCGGTGATGACCGTCATCTCCTCCCAGCCGTCGCGGTGGCGGTAGCGGTTGGGGTTGTCCGGGTCGGTCTCGTAGACGTACAGGTCCTCGCCGTCGGTACGGAAGACGGTGAGGCCCCAGGCCCCGTACCCGTTGTGCCCGATGCTCACTCCCGGGATCTCCGGCTCGCCGCCGCCGATCACGTTCCAGCCCGGGCCAACGAGGTGAACCCAGTAGCGCAGCGATGGCGCCGACTGCGCGCGGTGGGGGTCGTTGGCCATGAGGGGGTAGCCGCTCTCGCTCAGACGCCCGCTGACGACCCAGTTGTTGGAGCCGAGGCTCTCCTGGTCGGGCCAGGCGAGGGGGTCCGGCCAGTCGGGGGCGTCTGCATGCCGTCCCGGGTCGGCCCAGGTGGTTCCAACCGGCGCGGCCGGGTCCGCCGGTGCGCCGCGGACGTCCCGCGATGCCATCTCCAACCTTTCAAACGCCTCCTCGTCACCCCTGTGCTCCGGAACCAGGTGCTCGCGCCGGAAGCGCACCGAACCGCGGAAGGCGTTGTACAGACCGAGGATGTCCTGGCTCAGGAGCGCCCCGTCAATGGCGGGGTCCAGCTCGATGTCCGGGTCACCGGGATGGAAGTTTGCGACACGCTTGACCGCGTCGGCGCCCACCGCCGCCACCGCACGTCCGTAGCGCAGCTCCGCACCGATGTTCCCCAGCAGCCCCTGGTGACGGGAGATCACCACATCCGGCGTCCAGCGTTTGGGGCGGATTCCGAGTAGGTCGAACTCGATCGGAAGTAGCTCCGGATTAGTTTCGGTTTCCGCGATATAGGCGTTAACCCCGTCAACGTACGCGGGAATGATCAGCGAGCCACGGTCGTGGTAGTGGTTCATCTCGACCGTCATGTCGCCTCGGTACTTGAAGAGCCGGAAGCCGATGTCGCGCTCGAGCTCGTCCGGGCCCAGCATCTCGGCGACGGTGCCGGTGGCCTGGGCGCGCCACACCTCGAACTGGAAGAGCCGGTCGCGCGCGGCCGCGTACCCCTGCGCGAAGAACAGGTCGTACTCCGTCTCGGCGTAGATGTGGTTGATGCCCCACCGGTCGCGGATGATCTCGACGGGGGCACGGAGGCCAGGGAGGGTGAGGGTGGTGGTGTTCGGCCGGGATGGCGCGGCCAGCAGGGCGGCGGAGGAGAGGAGCGCGACCGCGGCTGCGACCGCGAGAAGGGCCCGGGGGCGGTGAGGTGCCGGCATCTTCGAGGGACCTCCGGTGTTTGAGGTGCTGGATTTGAACCTGTAGGAATGTACGGCGTATTTTTGCAGGGAACGACTTCCAGCTGTTCGATGCCCTCGCACCATGTCGGCCCCCAATCGGAGGAGGCCCCATTACCAGCAGGAAACCCGCCGGACCGCGGCGCTACGGGGACGACGAGGCAAGGCCACTCCTCGAGCGTGCCAACCGGCTGCAGGGAGCCGGTGAGCCTGAGCCTTCCGAGGAGGGTGCAACGTTCGCCGAGCTTCAGGAAGCAGCGGCGGAGGTGGGATTCCGGCCGCGCTACATTCGGCGGGCGGCGGCGTTGCTGGGTGACCCGGGGGCCAGGTCGAGGTTCGCCATCTTCCGGCGGCAGCGTCCGCATCGGTTGATTCAGGGCGAAATCGGCGACGAGGACTGGAAATCCCTGACCATCGAAATGGAACGCATCCTGGGCCCGGGCACCGTCATGGTCAGGTCGGGATCGGCAGCAGGCGTGGCCGGCCCGGGCAAGACCCTGCAATGGCTTTCCTCGAACGGGCGAACCTGGATGTGCATGACCACGGGAGCCGGAAAGACCGGAATCTGGGTCGGAGACTACCTGGCCGATTTGCTCGGGCCTGCCCTCGGTGGCGTCGCAGCGGGCGTCTTCATCGCCCTGTCGATCGATGGCGGATTCCTGGGGCTTGGGGGAGCCGTGCTGTTTGGCGCTCTGTTTGGTTGGGGGATCGGCATGCTGATCAAGCTCGGGGTCAAGCGGGTGACTGCCGGGATCGAACGCAGCGATGCGCTTGAACGCCTGGTCGAACGGGTCACCGGCTGCGCCCGCCCGGAGTACGAGCGGCTCCGCGAATAGCGACTGCGCGGGCCGAGACGAAGTTTCTTCAGCTCCCCCTCGGCGGCAGCGGAATCAACGCCGAAGTCGTCGCCTGGTAGTCTCGGTAGGCGGGGTACTTGGCGGCGGAGAGCTGCTCGGTCATGCGCAGGGACGGGATGACCAACAGGATCAGCCCGATGCAGCCGAGCCCGGTCCAGTGCAGCCATTCGCCGGAAGCCGCGATCGCGAACAGGTAGAAGACGCACCACATCGCGATCTCGCAGAAGTAGTTCGGGTGCCGGCTGTAGCGGAAGAGCCCGGTGGTGAGGAACGGCTGTTCCACCTCCTCGCCCGCCGCGATCCGCCGCTTCTTGTCCTGCTGGAAGTCCCACTGCTGGTTGTCGGCGACGGTCTGACCGACGAGTAGCAGGAAGAAGAGCCCGGCGGCCACGAAGTCGAGCCGGTTGAGCGGCAGGTCGCCGAACGCCCAGGCCCGGTGTATCGGGGAGGCGAACAGCCATAGGAGGACCATCTGTCCGGGGTGGACGAAGGTGATGTTGAGCACCTGGAATCCCACCGGACCCGCCTTTTCGCGGACGGTCGCCCAGCGGTAGTCCTCGCCGCCCGGCCTGTAGCCACCCTTGCGCGCGAAGTTGTAGGTAAGGCGCGCGCCCCACAGGACGACCAGCAGCGTCATGACGTTGACGCGTGCGAACTGGAAGTCGGTCGCGAACGCGACGATCAGGCAGTAGACCGGCGGGCAGATCGACCAGAGGCGGTCCATCCAGGAGACCTCCCGGGTGATTACCGATAGAAGCCAGGCTACGAAGGCGAGGACAAGGCACACCTCGAGCGCGGTCCCGTAGGGCGTGCCCGCCAGCGGGAGGTTGATGAAGTCGAGTCCGAACACGTCACTTCTTCCTCTCTGCCCACCGCATCGGCGGGATCACCTCCCCCTTTGCGGATGATTCGATCAGGATGCCAAGGCGCCGGAGCCGGGTGTCCTCGCGCTTCGCGGTGATCACCCACCAGGTCACCTGCTTGCGGTAGGATGGGCGCGCGCGCTGGAAGTAGTCCCAGGCGTCAGCGTCAGCCTGCAGCTGCCGCTCGTACTCGGGCGGCAGAACAATGTTCTTCTGCTCGTGCGCCGCCTGCTTCTCCCTGGCTGGGTTCCGCTTGCGGTAGGCTGCCATCCCCGGCTCCGTGACCAGCCCCTCGGCGATCAGGTGCTTCATGCGGCCGAGGTTGCGGCCGCTCCAGTGACTGCCCGGGCGGCGCGGGGTGAAGCGGATCTTGTAGCACTTGTCGTCAACGGACTTGCGGATCCCGTCGATCCAGCCGAAGCAGAGGGCCTCGTCCACCGACTCCGGCCAGGTGATGCTCGGCAGGCCGGTGGCCTTCTTGTAGTAGCCGACCCAGAGTTCGTCGCGTTGGTCGTGGTGCTCGGCCAGCCACGCGCGGAGGTGCGCGGGGGTGGGGAAGAAGAGGAGGGGGG
>VXLT01000329.1 GCA_009841475.1 Gemmatimonadota bacterium | reverse complement strand
CCTCCGGATCGCGCCCTCCCCACGGTGATATGGGGCGTGAACCGGCGCCGTTCGGGGGCGATCCCCTCCCGGGTGAGCGCCGCGTCCAGGATCCCCCGCATTCGTGGGAGAGGCCCCGGCGTGATCCCCACCCAGAACACCCGCGGGGCCCCGCGCGGCGGAAACACCCCCGGCCCGGTGAAGCCGGCGCGGAACGCTCGGTGCTCCCCCAGGGCGTCCGCCGCGAGCTTCAGGGACGGCAACAGCCCGGTCGGCGTGTCACCCAGAAACCGGAGCGTAACGTGGTAGCGCTCGGGGGGAACCCAGCGCACTCCGGGCCGGGCACGGCGGAGCGGCGCGAGCGATTCCCAGAGCCGCTCCCGCACATCCTCCGGGGGCCAAAGCGCGAAGAAGAGCCTGAGCGGTTTCAACCGGCCGCTACAGTGGCGGGCCGCAACACCGCGTCGACGGCCTCCACCGCGGTCTCGACATCCTCGGTGGTCGACGCCCACCCGAGCGAGAACCTCACCGCGCCCTCCTCCAGGGTGCCGAGGATCCTGTGCACCTCCGGGGCGCAGTGCAGCCCGGACCTCGTCTGAATTCCGTGCTCCCGGTCGAGGCGGCTTGCCAGCGTGGCGGCATCCATGGCGCCGGCCCTCACCGTCACCACCGGAACCCCTTCGGGCGCCGGGGGGGACAGGACCTCGAGCCCGGGCACGGTTGCGAATCCGTCGAGGAGCTTCGCCTTCATGGCCATCTCGTGTCTGTGCACGGCCCCGGTCCCCCGCTTCATGAGGAAACGGCAGCCGGCGAGCAGCCCCGCCATGCCCGGGGCGTTGCCGGTGCCCGCCTCCAGCCGGTCGGGCATGGCCGTGGGCATGCGGCGGCGGCGCGAATCCCCACCCGTCCCCCCGCACATGAGCGAACCCACGTCGATGCCCTCCCGAACCCACAGCCCGCCCGTTCCCTGCGGGCCGAGAAGCCCCTTGTGCCCGGTGAACGCAACCACGTCGGCCCCCTCGGCCGCGGCCCCGGAAGCCAGGTGCCCCGCGGACTGCGCCACGTCGGCCACCACCACCGCGCCCGCCTCGTGCGCGAGGCGGCAGAGCGCCCGCAGCGGCATCACCGTTCCCAGGACGTTCGAAGCCACGTTCACCGCCAGCACCCTCGCACCATCCAGCAGGCGGGCCGCTTCGTCCATGTCGACCGCCCCGTCCGGGCTCCCCGACAGGACGCGCACCTCCACCTCCCGCTCACGCGCCAGGTAGTCCGCGGGCCGCAGCACCGCGTTGTGATCGTATTGGGAGATGACGAGCACGTCCCCCGGACACAGCAGCCCCCACAGCGCCGTGTTGAGCGCGTGGGTGGCGTTCTGCATGAAGGCGATTCGTCCCGGGTCTCCGGGCAGCCCCATGACCTGCGCGAGAGCCCGCCGGCACCGGAACGCGAGCCGGGCCGCTTCGACCGCGCCCGAGTGGCCGCCTCTGCCCGGCGTGCAGCCGACTCCGGACAGGAAATCGGCGACCGCCCTGCCCACTTCCGGGGGGCGAATCGCGGAGGTGGCCGCGTAGTCCATGTAATGGGCCATGGGCACGGATCCTGGCTCGGGTATCGATCATGCTGCTTCCCGTGTCAGCCTAATGGCTGTGGTGGCGAATGGACAAGGTGGCCGCTCCCCGGCGCCGTGACGGCAGCCTGCAGGCCGGCCCGGAGACGAAGGGCCTCGGCCACCGCTCGCTGGCTGAGCCTTTCCTGCCGGGCGAGGTCGGCGATCGTGCGTGCGACGCGCAGGGTACGATGCACGGATCGGGCGGAGAGGCGGTACCGGCGAACCCCCTCTTCCAGGAGGTTTTCCCCGGCGTCCGTCAGGCGGCACACCTCCATGACCTCCCTGGCGGGCACGAGCGCATTCAGCACGGGGCGCCCGGCGCAGCGCCGCACCGCCTGGCGGGCGCGGGCGCGGACGACCGCCTCCCGCACGGCGCCGGAGTCCGGCTGCAGCGCGTCCGCCGCTCCCGTCAGCTGCTCCCAGCCAACCGGAGCGACCGGAATCTGGAGGTCCACGCGGTCGAGGAGCGGACCCGAGAGTCGCGACCGGTAGCGATGCACCTCGCGGTCGCGGCAGATGCAGTCGTCCCCGGTCATTCCGCAGGGACAGGGGTTCATGGCCGCGAGCAGCTGGAAGCGGGCCGGAAAGGTCACCGTGTGGCGGACGCGGGCGATTCGCGCGTAACCGGACTCGATCGGCTGCCGCAGCGTCTCCAGGACCGCACGGCTGAACTCGGGCAGTTCGTCCAGGAACAGGACGCCCAGGTGAGCGAGACTGATCTCGCCGGGACGCGGAGGGTTGCCGCCCCCGATGAGCCCGCCAGCCGAGATGGTGTGGTGCGGTGCGCGGAAGGGCCTCACCGTCTTGACCGGGTGGTCCTGATCGAGGAGTCCGGCCACCGAATGGACGCGGGTCACCTCCAGCGACTCCGCCTCGGAAAGGGGAGGCAGGATCCCGGGCAGGCGCCGGGCCAGCATCGTCTTCCCCGCTCCCGGCGGGCCCGACATCAGGAGACTGTGACCTCCCGCGGCCGCGATCATCAGCGCGCGCTTCGCCAGCGCCTGGCCGCGCACCTCGCGGAGATCGGGCTGGGCAGCGGGAGGAAGCGGTTGTGAAGCGGCCGCCGCAACCGGAGCCCTCTCCCCGCGCAGGATGCCGATCAGCTCCTCGAGGCCCCACACCCCGGCTACGTCGATGCCCGGGACCGCCGATGCCTCCCCGGCGTTGCCTCCCGGCACGAAGAGCCGGGCCCTCCCGTCGGCCCGACACCTCATGGCGAGCGCGATCGCCCCGCGCACGCGGCGCACCGAACCGTCCAGCCCCAGTTCGCCCACGAAGGCGGACCGGGAAAGCGACGCCGGCGGAACATGGCCGAATGCGGCCAGCAGGGCGATCGCGATCGGGAGATCGAATCCGGACCCCGACTTGGGCAGGTCGGCGGGGGCGAGATTGACGGTGATGCGCCGCGGGGGCAGCGCCAGGCCGGTCTGCGCCAGGGCGGCGAAGACGCGCTCCTTGCCCTCGCGCACCGCTCCGGCGGGGAGCCCCACGACCGTGAAGATGGGAAGGCCCTTCTGTACCTTCACCTCCACCCGGACGGATTGTCCCTCCACCCCGTGAACCCAATACGAATGTACGACCGCGAGCACCGTTCTCTCCGCGAAGAATGGACTTGTGGCGCGGCCCCCGACCGGCGGGAGAGCGGGTTTGCGGCTTCCGCGCCCGCACCGGGGGTGCCCTGGGAGGTACGGTAGGCCGGGGGCGGGGGCGCTGGAATGGCAAAACCGGCCTGTCGCGCCCGGCAAACGCCGCCCGGGCGGGGTTCCCGGCGGCGCGGGACTGGCGAAACGCGCCCGGCGTCTGCAAGTTGAGCGCGATTTTGACCGGGAGAAGAATCGATGACGATCGCGATCATGGCCGAGAGCCGGCCAGGTGAACGCCGCGTCGCCCTCGTCCCCGAGGCGGCACGTTTCTACACCAGGGCCGGGCACGGGCTCCGCATCGAAGCCGGAGCGGGGGTCGGTGCGTCCTTCCCCGACCGCGAATACGAGGAAGCGGGCGTGGCCGTGATTCCGGGCCGGGACGCCCTGCTGGCGGATGCCGAGGCGGTCCTGAAGGTGCAGCCTCCAACCCTCGAAGAGGTGGCCTCGCTCGCTCCCGGCTCGGTGCTGGTGTGCCACCTCGATCCGCTCGGGCCCACCGAGGTCATCGAGGCGCTGGCCGAGCGGGGGGTGACCGCCTTCGCCGTCGAACTGATCCCGAGGATTACCCGCGCCCAGAAGATGGACGTGCTCTCCTCGCAGGCGACGGTCGCCGGCTACAAGGCAGTGCTCTTCGGCGCCGGCGCCATGACCCGCTTCCTGCCGATGCTCACGACCGCGGCCGGCACGGTCCGCCCGGCGAAGGCGATGATCCTGGGCGCCGGGGTGGCGGGGCTCCAGGCGATCGCGACGGCCCGCCGCCTGGGCGCGGTCGTGTCGGCCTTCGACATCCGTCCCGCGGTCAAGGAACAGGTGCAGAGTCTGGGCGCGACGTTCCTCGAGGCCTCCCTCGACGAGAGCGCCGAAGACGAGGGCGGCTACGCCACGGAGCTGTCCGAAGAGCAGCACCGGCGCGAGCTGGAGCTCATCGCCACCCATATCCGGGACCAGGACCTGGTCGTCACCACGGCCCAGATCCCGGGCAGGCCCGCCCCCGTCCTGATCACGGCCGAGATGGTCGCGACCATGCGACCCGGCAGCGTGATCGTCGACCTCGCCTCCGAGACCGGCGGGAACTGCGAGCTGACCGTAGCCGGCCGCTCCGCCGACCACAACGGCGTCACGGTAATGGGCCCGGCAAACCTTCCGGCCGAGCTCCCCTACCACGCCAGCCAGATGTACGCCCGCAACCTGGCCAGCTTCGTGGAAGACCTCTTCGACGACGAGGGAGCCATCGACTTCGAGGACGAGATCACCTCCGCCACCTGCGTGACCCACGGCGGCGAAATCACGAACGAACGCGTCAGGGCCAGTCTGGCGTCCACAACGGAGTGACCGATCCATGGGTGAACTGCTGATCCTGCTTTACATCTTCGTGCTCGCCACGCTCGCCGGAAGGGAGGTGATCTCGAAGGTCCCGCCCACCCTCCACACCCCGCTCATGTCCGGCGCCAACGCCATCTCGGGCATCGCCATCATCGGCGCCCTGGTGGTCACCGGTTCCGCCGACGAGCTGTGGGTGAAGGTCCTGGGAACCGCGGGGATCGTGATGGCGACGATCAACGTCGTCGGCGGCTTCATGGTGACCGACCGCATGCTCCAAATGTTCCGGAAACGGTAGCAGCCCGTGGACAGAATCCACCCGGCATTCGAGTGGCGATGCATCCAGGCTGGACCGCGGTGCGCACGCATTCTCAATGTCAAGATAACCTTACAAAACGTCATGCATTCTTTACTTTTCAGACCTCGAATGCACCGCTCTGCGTTGCTCCTCGGGCAAATGGCTCCGCTATTCGCCCTTCGTCGCGCCTTGCCAGCCCGGCGCCTCACCGCTCTCGGTGCTCGGGCGGCTCTATCCACGGACTGCTGAGGCCACCTGTGGAAAACACCATCACCCAAATCGTCTACCTGATCTCGGCGGTCCTCTTCGTCTCCGGGATCAAGAAGCTCTCCTCGCCCGCAACCGCCCGCTCGGGCAATGCGCGGGCCTCCCTGGCCATGCTCTTGGCGATCGTCGTCACTCTCCTGGACAATCGGATCCTGGACTGGACGACGGTGCTGGCCGCGGTCGTCGCCGGCGCCGTAATCGGCGGGTTGCTGGCCCGGTACATCCAGATGACCGCGATGCCGCAGCTGGTCGCGATCTTCAACGGCTTCGGCGGCGGCGCTTCGGCGGCGGTCGCCGCGGCCGAATTCGTCCGTGCGGGTGCCGGCGGGCAGTCGCTCGGGGTCGACGCCGGCGTCACGATCGTGCTGAGCACGCTCATCGGCGCCGTCACCTTCTCGGGCAGCCTCATCGCCTTCGGCAAGCTGCAGGGCATCGTCACCGGGAAGCCCGTGACCTTCCCCCTCCAGAAGTCGTTCAACGCGCTGCTCTTCCTCCTCACGCTTGTGGTGGGCGCCAGTCTGGCCCACGCCGGCGTGGCGGACGCGGTCGCGCCGCTCGCCGGCATGAGCGGGCCGGAGATCGGCGGCCCGTTCTTCCTCGCACTTGTCGTCGCCGCGCTGATCCTCGGCGTCCTCCTCGTGATCCCCATCGGCGGCGCGGACATGCCCGTGGTGGTGTCGCTGCTCAACTCCTACTCGGGCATCGCCGCCGCGACCACGGGCTTCGTGCTGAACAACTACATCCTCATCATCGCCGGATCGCTGGTGGGAGCGGCGGGGCTGATCCTGACGCAGCTCATGTGCAAGGCCATGAACCGTTCGCTGGGCAACGTCGCCTTCGGGGCGTTCGGCACCGAGGGGCCCACGGCCAAGGCCACGACGGGGCAGCGGCCCGTACGGGACGTCGACGCGGAACAGGCGGCCATGGTGCTCGCCTACGCGGGCTCGGTCGCGGTGGTCCCGGGGTACGGGCTGGCGGTCGCGCAGGCCCAGCACGAGCTCAAGAAGGTGTGTGACCTGCTCGAGGATCGCGGGGTTACGGTGCGCTTCGGCGTTCACCCCGTCGCCGGCCGCATGCCGGGTCACATGAACGTGCTCCTGGCGGAAGCGGACGTCTCCTACGACAAGCTCCTCGACCTGGACGACATCAACGCCGAGTTCGACACCACCGACGTGGTGCTCATCGTCGGGGCCAACGACGTGGTGAACCCGGCGGCCCGCGACCCGGATTCGGTCATCGCGGGGATGCCGATCCTGGACGTGGACAAGGCGCGCACGGTGATCGTAATGAAGCGCTCGCTCAGCCCGGGCTTCGCCGGCATCGACAACGACCTCTTCTACATGGACAACACCCTGATGTTCTTCGGGGACGCGAAGGACCAGATGTCGGAGCTGGTCAAGGAGGTGCGGGAGGCGTAGCGGGCCGGCCCCTCCCGGTATTGCCGCGGGTCGGCAGACCGGTCCCCGCTGCAATGGGGAGGCGAAGCATCCTGGCTGGCCGCGGCGCTCGCGACCGCGAACGTAACTTAGCGGATGTTAACTTAATATTGATTTAGTTACTTGTCGCGGTCGCATCCGGTTCTGCAGCCTCCAGCAGCGCCGCCCAGGTGGAGTGTACATGCCGCTCCATCGTGTGGATGTTCCCGATCGCGACTCTCAGCCAGACCTCTCCGTCGATCTCGGTGTGGGAGAGAAAGGCCGTGCCGCCGGCGTTGACACGGTGCATGATCTCGAGGTTCGCGGCGTCCCGCTGGGAGACCGCCACGCCGGGAGGCGAATGGCGGAGCACGACCAGCGAAAACGGTGCCGGGCGCCAGCGCTCCCAGCCGGGGGCGGCGTCCACCATTCCTGCCAGCAGGCGCGCCAGACCGAGGTGGTGATCCAGGATGGCGCGCAGCCCCTCCTGGCCGAAGTATCGCATCACCATCCACAGCTTGAGCGCACGGAAACGGTGGCCGAGCGCCAGGCCAAGATCCATGTTGTGCCGGACACCCTCCTCGCCCGTCTCCAGGTAGGCCGGGGTGAGGGAGAATGCCGCGTGCAGGGCGCCGGGGTCGCGCACGTAGAGGACCGAACAGTCGATCGGCGTGAAGAGCCACTTGTGCGGATTGATGACGATCGAGTCGGCGCGCTCCCAGCCGCGGAAGTGGCGCCGCATCCGCGGCAGCGCGGCGGCGGGCCCGGCGTAGGCCGCGTCCACATGGAGCCAGAGTTCGTGCGCGGCGGCGACATCGGCGATCTCGCCCACGGGATCGACCGCCGTCACGGAGGTCGTCCCGATCGTCGCGACGACCGCCAGGGGCCGAAACCCCGACGCAACATCCTGGTCGATTGTGCGCGCCAGCGCCGCCGGGTCCATTCCCCGCTCCGGCCCGGTCGCGACGACGCGCAGGCCATCGCGGCCCAGTCCCAGGGCACGGACGGCCTTGAGGATGGACGAATGGGTCTCCGGCGTCGCGTAGACCCTGCCGGGACGAGCACCCGACAATCCGGGGACGCGCGCCTCGGGGAGCCTCCGCTCGCGGGCCGCCGCCAGCGCGTGGAAGGTGGAGATCGAGGCGGTGTCGTTGATGGTGCCGGTGAAACCGGGCGGAAGCCCCAGGAATCCGCGCAGCCAATCCAGCGTCACCTGTTCCAGCTCGGTGGCCGCGGGGGAGGCTTTCCACACCATCGCGTTGACATTGAGCGCCGCCGCAAGGAGCTCTCCGAGGATGCCGGGACCAGACCCCGAGACCGCGAAGTAGGCGAAGAAGGCGGGATGGTTCCAGTGCGTGATCCCCGGCAGCACGACCGACCGGAAGTCCTCCAGGAGCGACTCCATCGGCTCGCCCCGAACCGGGGCCTCGGCGGCGAGCCCCCCGCGCACCCAACCCGGCTCGACCTCGGCCAGGACCGGGTGGCGCTCCAGGTTCTCCAGGTATCCGGCCACCCAGTCCACCAATTGGTGCCCCCACTCGCGGAACTCCCCGGGCGGCATACCACCCGGACCCGGCGACGCCGGTTGCCGGGCCGGCCGGCCGTCGCCGGGTTCCATCACACCCATGGCGGCCTGCGGCGCACCCGGTCCTCCCCCACGGACCGCGACCCTCCGGATTCGCGATCCGTCACTTCGGCTGGACTCGCGCGGCGTGCCGCACGATCCTCTGCTGCTCCAGTTGCAGGGCGCGAATCTGCCCGCTCACCTCGTCGAGCTCCTTCCGCCCGAGGGGGGGCGGACTGCCCGAGCCGTGGAGCAGGCTGAAGAAGAGGAGGTCGGTGTGTCCCACGCTGGCCTGCGTGACCCCGATATCGAGCGCCCGGTTGAGGAGGAGCACTTCCCGGAAGGGGAGCGTGGCGCCGGGCCGAACCGGTGGCCGCTCGAACATCATCCTCAGAATGACTTCGCGCAGGAGGTGGAACTCCTCGATCACCTCGCCGGCCGAGAGTCCCCGCCGGGCCGCGACGGACCCGTAGAGCTCGGCGCATTCGGACCACAAGGGGACGATCTCGGCGCGGATCGGCGTCAGCATTGCCGGGAGGAAGGACACCAGTCCGCGGCTGAAGGGCCGCAGCACCGCATCCGCACCCCCTTCCCACGAACCGCCCCCACTCAGCAGACCCTCAGCCCACCGCTCCGCCACCCCCGGAGAACGGTCGCGGAGCCAGCCGGCCAGGTTCACGCTCCCGGCGAACGAACGTCCCGCAGAACGGTCGTGCGATTCGGGTGTCTGGCCAAACATCGTCGTGAGCACACAACAAAGCTATCGGCCCCCGGGCGGCCCGCCAAGCGGCGGCCACGGCGTTTCGCCGCGCCCCGCGGCCCGGTCCCCACCACCCTCGGTGCGACGCGGGAACCATCCTCCGACCGCTCGCGGGCACCTCAATCCCCTTCCCCCGCCGACCCCTCCTCCGGCATCGTCACCAGGTGGATTTGCACGCGCGTTCCCACTCCCGCCTCGCTCTCCACCTCGACCGACCCCTTCCACGAATCCACCAGCCGCTTGACGATTGCGAGTCCCAGCCCGGCGCCGGTGGAACGCGTGGAGAACTTGGGTTCGAAGATCCTCGGAAGCAGCTCGCCGGGGATCCCCACCCCCTCGTCCTCCACCGAGATGATCTGCCCGCCCGGATCGTCTTCCGCTTCTGCCGCCACGATGCGCACCACCCCCCCGTTCGGCATCGCGTCCCGCGCGTTCTCGACCAGGTTCAGCAGCACCTCCTTCAGTTCGTCGGCGCGGCACGCCACCGGCGGCAGCCCGGGGCGCACTTCGTCCTCCACCTGGACGGACGCGGAGCCGCCGCCGCTGTACAGGTCCATCACCTCGCCGATCACGCGGCCGGCGGACACCGGCACCAGAGGTCCCTTCTCCGCGGCCCCGGGAGAGGCCAGCCGCGAAAAACTCCTCGCGATCAGGGCGAGCCGGTCGATCTCGCCGAGGATCGCTCCCGCGTTCCGCTTGAGGATGCCGCCGAAGTCGCGCCGCTGGTCCGTCCACGCGCGGACCAGGTGCTGCACCGAGAGCTTCATCGGCGTCAGGGGGTTCTTCACCTCGTGGGCGACCTGCTTGGCCATCTCGCCCCAGGCCAGGATGCGCTCGCTCCTCAGTTCGTCCGTGACGTCCGCGAGGCTGACGACGACGCCTCCAGGCCGCCCCTCTTGCACGATGCGGCGCGCCCGGGCCCGGATTCGCCGTCCGGACCAGCGGAAGTCTCCATCGGCCTCCGCCCTGCCGCCGCGACCGTAGGAGTCGAGCCACGCCGCGAGCTCCGCCGCGGGTCCGACCGTGCCGGGGATCGGCTTGCCGTTCTGCAGCGGCGTCGCGAGCAGCGATTCGGCGCGCGGATTCGCCACGGTCACACACCCCGTGGGGTCCACCGCGATGACGCCCGTGGCTACCTCCTCGACGATGGTCTGGGTCCGCCGGGTCGTGCGCAGCAGTTCCCCGCGGGCCTCGCCGAGGCGCCGCACCATCCGGTTGAAGGCCGCGAAGACCGACCCGAATTCGTCGACGCGCCGGTCGGGAAGATGGACGCCGAGGTCGCCTCGCCCGACTCCCTCGGACGCGGACTGCAGGATCTGGATGGGCCGGGCGAGCGCGCGGCCGACGAACAGCGCCAGCCCCAGCGAGAGGATGGGACCGAGCACGATGGCCGCACCCAGGAGATCGGCCACGTCACGCCGCCGCAGCGCCGCGGCGCCCGCCCGGAGCGGCACCGGCGAAGCCACGATGTCCCCGTCCGGAAGGCGCCGGTGCGCCAGCACGTACCGCAGGTCCCCCAGATTCGTGACCTTCGAGGCGCCGGCCCTGCGGCCGCTCTCCAGGGCGGCGAAGATCCCGGGATCGAGCCACACCTCGTACATCCCCAATTCGATCAGTTCGTCCACCGATCCGCCGAGCAGCTCTCCGTCCCGGTACTCCAGCAGGTGCGCGCCCACCCGCCGGGCCAGGGATTCCATCGAACCCCCCTCCTCCCGGTAGGCCTGTGCGATCTGGGCCACCACCCTCTCGGCAAGCGCGGTGGCGGTGCGCTCCGACGCCCCGGTCAGGTTGCGGTAGGCGAGGGTGCCGAAGACGACGTTGGACAGGATGAAGAAGCCGAACAGGGTCCAGGTCACGCGGGCGCGGAAGGAGGTGAACAGCCGGCGCCAGTCGACCGGGACCGACAGCCGGAAGCCCACCAGCGCCACGCTGAGCAGCCACATCGTGGAAAACACCACCAGGCTGAGCACCAGGAGCAGTGTAGCCCGGGCCCCCATCACCTGCAGGTTGGCAATGCTGATCGTAAACGAGACCGTGTACGGGCCGTCCGGGTAAAGCGCCACGGTTTCGCCGCCCCAACCCTCCTCGTTCCTGCCCCAGCGAACCACGCCGACGTCCGCCTCCGCCATGTCACCCGGGTAGGCCACCAGCGTCAGGAACTCCTCGTCATCCACTCCCTCCATCGATGCGAACAGCGGCCCCAGCGTCGAAGCGGCGGCGATCGTGCGGCGCGGAGGAATGGCGCCCGAGACGATCCGCCCGTCGGACAGGGTCACCGCGGCCAGCCGCTGGAGATCCGGTTCCTCCAGGGTGTGTAACACGGCTGCGCCCGGGGGCTCCCCCAGCGGCAGCAACGCGCCGGCGAGGGCCGGACGGTTTCCCGGCGCGCCCAGCCCGAGTTCCTGCAGTGCGTCACCGTCCGGCGACCAGAGCGTGATGAAGATCGGTGAGCCGTGCTCGGCCAGGCCGCTGTTCGCCCACGCAAGGTACATCAGCTCGACATCACCCGCCCCCGCGAGATCAAGCGAATCGGCCAGGTTGGCGAAGCGATCCAGCAGTGCGTCCAGCTCGGGGTCCGGGGCGCCCAGCCGCTCCAGCTGCTCTTCGGCGATCCCCATGCGGGCTTCGGTGCGCATCGACCAGGTGAAGGGCAGCGCGGCCGTCACCGCCAGCCAGAAGGCGCAGAACCAGCGCAGGTACGACCCGCGCAGCGAAAGGTCCATGCCGCGCACGATGAGAATCGCCGGAAGCATCCACAGCAGGCTGAGGGCCACCGGCACCTGTGGGCCCGTGCGCACACCCGCCGCGACCGCCGCGCTCAATCCCGCCGCCACCGCGAGCCCGAGCACCGTCAGCCCCGGGGCGTCGGCCTCCCGCCGGGGAGACGACCTCAGCGCCAGCGCCGCACCCGCGACGAGCGTCAGCACCGTCGTGACCGTCAGCTGGAAGAAGATCCAGCGGGTGTCCGTGGTTCCGAGAAGCTCCAGGGATGCGCCGCTTCCCATCCACGCCAGCGCGGACGGAAAACCCGCCGCGACCGCGATCGGGAGCGCCCATTCGCCCACCGCGAGGCGCCAGCGGGGAATTACGTGAATGACGAAGGGGGTCGCCGCCACGCAGAGGAGCAGTACTCGCCCGAGGGCGACGGACGGCGGACCTGCGAGCTGGGCGTTCGCCAGAGCGGTGATGCCGGAAGGCCAGAAGGTGCTGTCCAGGGGGAATATGGCTGCCGCCGCGGCCAGGCCCGCCACCGAATACCCCAGCCTGCCCCGTGACCCCCCGATCGATTGGAGCAGCCAGGTCACGATGGCAAGCACCACTGCGATTCCGGCTCCCAGATCCCGCCGCTCCTCGCGCCGGGCCGCAGGGTCGGGCTCCTCGACCATGATGCTCAGCAGCGCCTCGCCCGGCCACCCGAAGTCGAAGACTCCGGGACCTTGCGCCTGATCGGCCAGCGAGATGCGGATCCGCTCCCCGGTGGCCCGCGTGGTCTGGGTCGCAAAATCGTCGAGGCCCACCCCGAACGGAGCCGGGAGCTCCGAGCGCACCAGCGAGGTCACCACCGCCGTCCCGTCGTCGTCCGGGGTCCGCCGGGCGAAGTACAGGTACGAGAAGAGGGGTGTCCCCGAATAGGAGTAGGCCACGCTGCCGTAACGAACATCGGCGGCAAGGCGTCCGTGATGACGTCCCTCCCAGGCGGCCAGCGTTCCGTCATCGTTGAAGAGGGCCACCGCCGTCAGGCCGAACCCCGCCACCACGGACCTGAGTGAATCGCGCAGAGCCACGGGATCGAGGCCGGCTCCCGCCAGCCCCGCGGCCCGGCCGGCCGCTTCGTCGCCGGCGGCCACCAGGGAATCGAACCGGCGCTCGACGCGCTCTCCAACCTGCTCGCGCCGCTCCTGCCAGTACCCGGGCCAGTCGGTGGCGAGCCGCCGGTCCTGCATTTCGGTATGGAACCCCGTGACAACACCGGCGGCCAGCAACATGACCGAGACGGCCAGGCGCCAGCCCATCGGGCGACGCAGCGCGGCTACTCCGAGACACGCCGACACACCAACCAGGACGCCGGGATGCTCCAGCCGCGTCCAGAGCAGCAGGAAAAACAGGCCGGCCCAGACGAGGGGATCGGTACTCCTGGCCCGGACGGCACCGTTCCCGCTGACGCGGCCCTTGCCGGTGCCGGAACCGCCGGGTTCCGCCACGCCATCAGCTCGCACGGATTCGTTCGACATTATGTTTATTCTAATGGAACCCATGTCCCCGCCGTCAGTTCCGCGACCACGGCGCCCCACCGCCAGCCCCGTGGTCCGCCGCTCGCCGGGTCGAGCGGCCCGGTGCTGCCTTCTCGTGCAGACCGTCCTTCTCGCCGCAGGCCCCCTGTCCGCCGGCACCCTGTCCGCCCAGGTGCTCGAGAGGGGCACCTTCCGCCTCTGGATCGACGGCACGGAGGCCGGCTCCGAGCAGTTTACGATTCAGAGGCAGGGCACGGGCGGCGCCCAGACCACGGAGGCAAGGAGCATCGTTTCGATGCGGGACGGGCGCAGGCTCGACACGCACCTGGAGGTCGTCGGCCCGGAGCTGACCCTCGTCCAGTACCTGGCAGTCGAGACCGGCCCGGACACAATGTCGGTGACACTGTCCTGGACCGGTGACCGGCTGCGCACCCGAACGGTCACCGACTGGGGCCTCAAGGTCCGCGGCTACAGGGCCCGGCCCGCCACCTTCGTGTTCGACGAGGGCGTGGCACACCACTATTTCGTGCTCGCGGGGTTCGCGGCGGCGGACGCGGTCGGCCGCACGATGCACGTGTTCTCGCGCACCTCCGACGGTATCAAGCCGATCGAGGTGACCGGCACCGGCCCCGAGACCATCGAATGGGGCGGCGAACGGATCGAGGCAACACGTGTCGATTTCGGCGCCGGGGTCGCGGCTGGCACCGTCTGGTTCGACGGGAGCGGGCGCCTGGTGCGCGTCTCGCTGCCCGGACGGGGCTTCGTCGCCGAAAGGAGTCCCTGATTCGTCCCGTTGAAGAAAACCGGCGCCTCGCACGCAGCAGGAAACCGGACCCGCGCGAACCGCGTAGTGATGCGGGCATTCCCAACGCAACCGCGGAGTCCGGGGTCATTCAAACCGGGAGAAACACGGTGCGAGACCGTACCAGGAGGATAGCTTTGGCCAACATCGCGAGACTTCAGGCCCACTTCGGCAAGCGGGCCTTCACAATTCTTCTGTTCGTGGCCGCACTTCCCGCGGCTGCGGCCGGACAGCAACGCGTGCCGCAGTCCCTGTCGCTCGGCCAGGCGCTGGAGATCGCGCTCGACAACAACCCCGCCATGCAGGCCACGCGCAACGACGTGCGGGTCGCCAACTGGAACCTGACGGCGGCGTATGGACAATGGATGCCGACGGCGTCGCTGTCGTCCGGCTTCGGCTGGCAGGGAGTGGGGGAACAGCGTTTCGGGAGCATCACCGCGGAACAGCTGGGGTTCGGGGACCAGCCGTCGTTCCTGACCAGCAGCTACAACGCCAGCGTGGGCTTTTCGCTGAACGGCCGCATGCTGATGGCGCCCGGGCAGGCCCGGCGCAATCGCGACGCCACCCGCGCGCAGGTGCGTTCGCAGGAGGCGACGATACGGCTCGGCGTGACGCGCGCCTACCTGGAGGTGCTCCGCCAGACCGAGGGTCTGCGCCTCTTCGAGCAGGAACTCGCGACGGCGCAACTCAACCTGCGCCTGGCACAGGGGCAGCAGGTGGCCGGATCGGGCAACGCGATCGACGTGCAGCAGGCCGAGGTGGCCGTCGGCCGGGCCGAGGTCGCGGTGCTGCGGTCGCAGACGGGCGTGCAGACTTCCCGGATCCGCCTGCTCCAGCAGATGGGCGCCGACCCCGCGGCGGAGCCGGAGCTTGTCACTGCCTTCACCGTGACCGAGCCCGACTGGACCGCGGACGGGCTCTACCAGATGGCTTTGGGGCGCAACCCGGGGCTCGAAGCGGCGAGGGCGAGCGAGAAGGCTTCCAGCTACGGGGTCCACATGGCGCGCTCCTCCTACTTCCCCAGCGTTTCGGTAAGTGCGGGACTGAGCGGCTTCACGCGGCAGGCGAGCAACACCCGCTCGCAGGAGGCGCAGGCGATCGCGGGCGGGGTGGCCGCCGTGCAGCAGTGCCGGTCGCTGAACCAGCTGCTGTCGGCCCTGCCCAACCCTCCGGCACCCCAGGACTGCTCCCGGCTCGTAACGTCGCAGGCGACGATCGACGCGATCCGGGCGGGGAACAGGGCGTTCCCCTTCGACTTCACCAACTCGCCGCCCTCGGCCGGCCTGTCGGTCTCGATCCCGATCTTCCAGGGCCTGAGCCGGCAGCAGCAGCTGGAAGGAGCCCGCGCCCAGCTCTTCGACGCCCGGTTCCGGGTACGGGAGCAGGAACTCGCCCTGCGCGCGGATATCGAAACCCGCGTCGCGGAGGTGCGGACCGCGTACGAGACCTCGCTGATCGAGGAGCGCAACCAGGCGCTGGCCGACGAGCAGCTGCGCCTGGCCCAGGAACGCTACCGGCTCGGCCTCCTGAACTTCATCGCGCTCAGCGAGGCCGTAACGGTCAAGGCGAGGGCCGACCGCGACCGCCTCTACGCCATTTATACCTACCATGACGCCGTCGCCAACCTTGAATCCGTCGTCGGCATACCCCTGAGGAATCCATAGAATCATGCGAACAGGCATTAAAGTCTTCATTGGCGTCGCATTGGTCGTCATCGTGGGGGGCGCGGCGACGATCGCCATGACCTCTTCCCGCGAAGACCGCACCGCGGTCCGGGCCGAGACCGTCGGCACGCGCGATCTGGTGGCGACCATCACCGCCAGCGGCAACGTGCGCGCCACCCGGAAGGTCGACATCAGCTCCGACATCTCGGCGCGCGTCTCCGAGCTCCTCATCGAAGAGGGCGACGACGTGGAGGAGGGCCAGGTGCTGCTGCGCCTCGACCCGACCCGCTACCAGGCCGCCCTGGACCGCAGCATGGCCAACCTGAGCCAGGCCCAGTCCCAGGTCGCGCAGTCGGAGGCGAACTTCCTGCGCGCCGAACGCCAGGCCCGGCGGATGGCCCAGATCTGGGCCAGCGACTCGCTGCTGGTGAGCCGCCAGGACGTCGAAAACGCCGAGACCGACCTGGACATCCAGCGCTCGATGCGGGAGGCTTCGACCTATGGGGTCAGCCAGGCCGAGGCGGCGGTGGAGGAGGCCCGGGACCAGTTGGCCAAGACGGTGATCATCGCGCCCATGACCGGCCGCGTCACGCGCCTGAACGTGGAGGAGGGCGAAACCGTCATCGTGGGGACGATGAACAACCCGGGCAGCCTGGTGCTGACCGTCTCCGACCTGTCGGTGATGGAGGTCGTGCTGGAAGTGGACGAGACGGACGTGCCCGAGATCATGCTGGGCGACTACGCCACCGTCGAACTCGACGCTTTCCCGGAGATGGAGTTCCCCGGCTACGTGACCCAGATCGGCAACAGCGCCATCCGGCCTCCTTCGCAGAGCGCCGGGTCCGGCCAGACCCCCACGATCGACTTCGAGGTGATCGTCACGCTCGTGCCGCCTCCCGTCGAGCTGCGCCCCGACCTCTCCGCCACCGCGGAGGTCATCATCGAGACGCGCGACGACCAGCTCAGCGTCCCGATCATCGCCGTCACCCTGCGGGAGGAGGACCGGCGGCGCGGCTCCAACGGAAACGGAAACCGCGATGATTCCGACCCCATCGAGGGCGTCTTCGTCATCCGCGAGGGACGGGTCACATTCACCGAGGTCGAGATCGGGATCGCGGGCGACGAGTACTTCGAGCTGATCTCCGGACTCGCCCCCGGGGATTCGATCGTGAGCGGGCCCTGGGAGGTCGTGCGCAGCCTGGAGGACGGAGACGCGGTCGAGCACGACGAAGACCTCGAGTGGGACCGCAACGACGAGTCCAACTAGCAGCAGGCCGTGGATAGTCCCCGCGTAGCATCGAGAGCGATGACGCCCCGGGCCGGCAGGGCCCGCCGGAGGCCTTCTCTCCCATGAGGATCCTCGAAGGCGTCAGGCTCGCCACCGAGCAGATGCGCTCGCAGAAGCTGAAGAGCTTCTTCAGCCTGCTGGGCGTGATCGTGGGCGTCATGTTCCTGATCGTCGTCGTCAGCATCGTCGAGGGAATGGACCGGTACGTGCGGAGCACCTTCACCGAACGGCTCATCGGGGTGAACACCGTGACGGTGCTCAGGAATCCCGGCGACGAAATCCCCGCCTCGCCGGAACAGCGGCGGGCCTGGGCGAGGGCCCCTCGGATTACCTTCGACGACCTGGAGCACCTGCGCGAGCGGGTCACCATCCCGTCCATCGTCGGGGCGGAGTCGACCACCAACGGGGAGGTCGAATCCGAGTTCGGGCGCAAGGTGGAGAATGTGAGCATCTCCGCGGCGTCGGCCGAGATCTTCGAGATCCAGAACCTGGATGTGGAACGGGGACGGCCGTTCAGCCGCCAGGAAGCCGAGCAAGGGTCTCCGGTGGTCGTCCTCGGCAAGTCCACCGCGGAGGTACTATTCGAGGCCATCGACCCCATCGGCAAGAGGGTTCGCATCCGGGGGTTCCCCTACCAGGTCATCGGCGTCCTGGCGGAGAGGGGTTCCTTCCTCGGCTTCTCCCTCGACAACACCGCCGTCGCGCCGACCCACTCGCAGGTGCAGCGCATGACCGGACCGCCGGGCGTGGTCCACAGGATCCAGTTCAAGGCCGAGACGCCCGAGATGGTGGTCCCCCTGCAGCAGCAGATCATCGAGATCATGCGGGTGCAGAGAAGGCTGAGACCGACTGAACTCAACAACTTCGCCGCCGAAACCGTGGAGGGGGTGCTGGGCTTCTGGAACCAGATCAGCCGGATCCTCTACATATCGCTGCCGGGACTGGTGGGGACCTCCCTGGTGGTCGGGGGGATAGTGATCATGAACATCATGCTGGTCTCGGTAATGGAACGAACCCGGGAGATCGGGGTCAGGAAGGCCATCGGGGCGCGCAGGGCCGACATCCTCGTGCAGGTGCTGATCGAGAGCGGTACCCTGTCCGGGGTGGGGGCGGTGTTCGGGGTCGGGATCGGCGTCGCCCTGACGATCCTGGTGGGCGCGGTCTCGCCGCTGCCCGCGGTCGTGGCGCCGCAGTGGATCATCCTGGGGGTTTCGCTAGGGGTCATCGTCGGAGTGGTGTCCGGTGTGTATCCCGCGTCGCGCGCCGCGCGTCTCGATCCGGTCGACGCACTGAGGTACGAGTAGATGAACGGTCTCGATAGTGGAGCGTCCCGGCGGGGCCGGGCCCGCAACGATTCCTGGGGGCACGTCCTGGGCGAAGGCACCCGGGTGGCCAGGGCGGCGCTGGTCGCGAACTGGCGCCGCACGGTGCTGACGGTGCTGGGCGTCGGCATCGGCGCGGGGGTCGTGGTCACGGTCGCGGCCGTGATCGAGGGGATCCGCAGCGAAGTCCTCGGCGCCATCGAATCGGCGGGCCCCAACAACTTCACGCTCATGCCCTTCGACTTCAGCGAGGTGCGCGCCGCCCTGGATGGATCCGGGAGGCCGTCCTGGTTCGACCGTCCGCCCGTCAGCGACCGCGAGATCCGGCGGGTGCGGAGTCTGCCGGGGGTCGGCCTGGCCGTCGCGGGCTTCGAATTCAGTGCAGCGCTCCGCTACCGTTCCAACTGGGTGAGGGCGAGCTGGCGGGCGTCCTCCAGCGGCTGGTCCGCGTTCACGCAGGGAGAATTCCTGTCGGGCCGGGACTTCACGCCCGCGGAGGTGGACCAGTCGCGAGCCGTGGTGGTGCTGTCCTCGGCGCTGGCGGAGGCGATCTTCGGAGAGCTGGATCCCGTTGGGAAGCGGCTCAGGGTCAACGCCGGCCGCCGCGCGGCCAACGAGCGCTTCACGGTGGTGGGCGTCTACGAGCCCGATGACAACCTCTTCGGAGAAGCCAGCGCCAATTTCGCCATCACCCCCTTTACGGCGGCCGACAAGCGCCTCAAGGCACGCGAACGCTGGACGTTCATCAACGTGAACGTGGCACCGCGGGAGGGCGTGACCTACCAGGAAGCCCAGGAGCAGATCATCTCCGCGTTGCGCTCGATGCGCGGTCTCCGGCCCGGCGAGGAGAACAACTTCGGCTTCGTGCGCAGCGCCCAGCTGGGTGAGTTCTTCAACGAGATGACTGCGGCGTTCTTCGCGGTCATGATTGGCCTGTCGTCGGTGGGGATGATGGTGGGGGGCATCGGAGTCATCGGCATCATGCTGATTTCGGTGACCGAACGCACCCGGGAGATCGGGATCCGGAAGGCGGTAGGGGCGACGCGGCGCGAGATCAAGTGGCAGTTCCTGATCGAGGCGTCGCTGTTGACGGCGACGGGCGGCGCGGCGGGACTGCTCTTCGGGTGGGGGGTGTCGGAACTGGCCGCCTACTACACGCCGCTTCCCGCCCGTATTCCGCTGTGGTCGGTGTTCGCCGCGATCGGGCTGGCCGCGCTGACGGGGATTCTGTTCGGGATGATTCCGGCGATGCGCGCCGCGAAGCTGGATCCGGTGGATGCGCTGAGGTACGAGTGAGGGGGCGGCTGGGCAGGCCGAAGAGCCGATGACCGGGCCGCTGGACGTGCTGGCGGTGATGGCGCACCCCGACGACGCGGAGATCTTTTGCGGGGGCGCGCTGATCAAGTCGGCGGAGGCGGGGGAGCGGACGGGGGTGCTGGAC